>NZ_JAAQRC020000001.1:5757500-6057500 GCF_019216885.1 Methylobacterium sp. SyP6R
TTCCCACTTAGCCACGAATTGGGGGCCTTAGCTGTCGGTCAGGGTTGTTGCCCTCTTCACGACGGACGTTAGCACCCGCCGTGTGTCTCCCGAACAGTACTCGTGCGTATTCGGAGTTTGGTTGAGTGCGGTACCGCTGTGGGCGGCCCTAGCCCATCCAGTGCTCTACCCCGCACGGTATTCATTCGAGGCGCTACCTAAATAGCTTTCGCGGAGAACCAGCTATGTCCAGGTTTGATTGGCCTTTCACCCCTAACCACACGTCATCCAAGACCTTTTCAACGGGCACTGGTTCGGACCTCCAGTGCGTGTTACCGCACCTTCATCCTGCGCATGGCTAGATCACCTGGTTTCGGGTCTAGAGCCACGAACTGAACGCCCTGTTCAGACTCGCTTTCGCTGCGCCTTCGCCTACCGGCTTAAGCTCGCTCGTAACTCTAAGTCGCTGACCCATTATACAAAAGGTACGCAGTCACCCAGAACGAATCTTGGGCTCCCACTGTTTGTAAGCATCCGGTTTCAGGAACTGTTTCACTCCCCTCGTCGGGGTGCTTTTCACCTTTCCCTCACGGTACTGGTTCGCTATCGGTCGCTGAGGAGTACTTAGGCTTGGAGGGTGGTCCCCCCATCTTCAGACAGGATTTCACGTGTCCCGCCTTACTCGTGTCCTGGCATTGGCTTGTCCCGTACGGGGCTGTCACCCATCACGCCGGCCATTCCAGGCCGTTCCGGTAAGCGTCATGCCAGGCGCTGGCCTGGTCCGCGTTCGCTCGCCACTACTGACGGAGTCTCGTTGATGTCCTTTCCTCCGGGTACTGAGATGTTTCAGTTCCCCGGGTTCGCTTCAAACCCCTATGAATTCAGGATTTGATACCTTCTCGAACCATCGTAGCGCAGACCCAGGATCGCTCCTGAGCCTACGATACGGTGGCTGAAGGTGGGTTTCCCCATTCGGAGATCCTCGGATCAAAGCTCGTTCGCAGCTCCCCAAGGCTTATCGCAGCGTACCACGTCCTTCATCGCCTCTCAGCGCCAAGGCATCCACCAGATGCTCTTAAGGCACTTGATCGCTCTCATGATCGGTGTCCGGCGTGACCGACAGCCTGTTGGGGCCATCGCTCACACCATCCACGGTCACGATAAAGACCGGCAGCAGGCCTTTTCAGACCCGCTGCCTTATGCTTGCCGAACGCACCCGAGCCGGCCGCTTTCGCAACGGCCCGGGCACATTCCCTCTTCACGATGTCAGATATCCGCAGCCACCCGCGATTGCGTCGATGGTTGCGAAGCTCTTTGATCCGGACGACCCTCGACCTCACTGCCGATTGGCAGGGGAGGGTGGTGGAGCTGGACGGGATCGAACCGACGACCTCATGCTTGCAAAGCACGCGCTCTCCCAACTGAGCTACAGCCCCGTGGGTGCTGCTCGTCAGGTCGAGGCGAAGCCTCGCAAGGCCAACTGGCCGCCGCGCCGCGTGGCGCGGGAAGCCTAAGGCGACGGATGTCGCCGCCGGCGTTTGAGGCCCCAAGAACAATGGTGGGCCTGGGACGACTCGAACGTCCGACCTCACCCTTATCAGGGGTGCGCTCTAACCACCTGAGCTACAGGCCCGTCGCTGGTTCCACCAGCGTGTCCGGATGATGAGAAAGAGAAACGAAGACGGCGCGTCCCGCCAAATGGGTCCTGACTGGACCCTTGATCCAACGACGCCGTACGAGGAGAGGACCGGTCACCCGATCGTCCTGACAAACAGCATCCTTAGAAAGGAGGTGATCCAGCCGCAGGTTCCCCTACGGCTACCTTGTTACGACTTCACCCCAGTCGCTGACCCTACCGTGGTCGCCTGCCCCCTTGCGGTTGGCGCAGCGCCGTCGGGTAAGACCAACTCCCATGGTGTGACGGGCGGTGTGTACAAGGCCCGGGAACGTATTCACCGTGGCGTGCTGATCCACGATTACTAGCGATTCCGCCTTCATGCACCCGAGTTGCAGAGTGCAATCCGAACTGAGACGGCTTTTGGGGATTCGCTCCAGGTCGCCCCTTCGCTGCCCATTGTCACCGCCATTGTAGCACGTGTGTAGCCCATCCCGTAAGGGCCATGAGGACTTGACGTCATCCACACCTTCCTCGCGGCTTATCACCGGCAGTCTCCCCAGAGTGCCCAACCGAATGATGGCAACTAGGGACGTGGGTTGCGCTCGTTGCGGGACTTAACCCAACATCTCACGACACGAGCTGACGACAGCCATGCAGCACCTGTGTGCACGCCTCCGAAGAGGACAACGGATCTCTCCGCCTAACATGCCATGTCAAGGGATGGTAAGGTTCTGCGCGTTGCGTCGAATTAAACCACATGCTCCACCGCTTGTGCGGGCCCCCGTCAATTCCTTTGAGTTTTAATCTTGCGACCGTACTCCCCAGGCGGAATGCTTAATGCGTTAGCGGCGCCACTGACCTGCATGCAGACCAACGGCTAGCATTCATCGTTTACAGCGTGGACTACCAGGGTATCTAATCCTGTTTGCTCCCCACGCTTTCGCGCCTCAGCGTCAGAACCGGACCAGACAGCCGCCTTCGCCACTGGTGTTCTTGCGAATATCTACGAATTTCACCTCTACACTCGCAGTTCCGCTGTCCTCTTCCGGTCTCAAGCCAACCAGTATCGAAGGCCATTCCGTGGTTGAGCCACGGGCTTTCACCCTCGACTAAATCAGCCGCCTACGCGCCCTTTACGCCCAGTGATTCCGAGCAACGCTAGCCCCCTTCGTATTACCGCGGCTGCTGGCACGAAGTTAGCCGGGGCTTATTCCTCCGGTACCGTCATTATCGTCCCGGAGAAAAGAGCTTTACAACCCTAAGGCCGTCATCACTCACGCGGCATGGCTGGATCAGGGTTGCCCCCATTGTCCAATATTCCCCACTGCTGCCTCCCGTAGGAGTCTGGGCCGTGTCTCAGTCCCAGTGTGGCTGATCATCCTCTCAGACCAGCTACTGATCGTCGCCTTGGTGAGCCGTAACCTCACCAACTAGCTAATCAGACGCGGGCCGATCCTTCGGCAGTCAAGCCTTTCCCCATAAGGGCGTATCCGGTATTAGCTCAAGTTTCCCTGAGTTATTCCGAACCGAAGGGCACGTTCCCACGCGTTACTCACCCGTCTGCCGCTGACCCCGAAGGGCCCGCTCGACTTGCATGTGTTAAGCCTGCCGCCAGCGTTCGCTCTGAGCCAGGATCAAACTCTCAAGTTGAAGAGCTGATCAAAGCTGATCACAATAGTAACGGAGGCTCACGACCGACCGGCGTTTCCACCAATCGTGTGAGCACCGAAACGTCAGATCAGCATCATCCTACTCACGATCCCACCCGAAGGCAGGATCCGCAGGGACGACGCCGTCCACGCTTCTCTTTCTCGTATGTACTTGTCAAAGAGCGGGTCGGGCCGGGAGCCAGACCTTGTACCCTGGAGAACAGAAAGCCGAGCCTGGTTTCCCTGGCCCTTGCTTCACCGTCTCTGGGGAAGTCCTTCGCGGCGGCCAGTTCGTCGGCGCCCCGTCGGTGAGCGGCTGTCTAAGGGTAGCCGGCTCGCCTGTCAACACGGCTGCGATCCAAGGATCGTGACCCATAAGGTGGGGAAGGGCAGGGGTACCGCGTAGCCCCCGCGGCCAGCCCGTCCCCGAGATGGATTTGCACGCCCTGCGTTCAAGTGTCCGCCGTCATCGGGCCGAGACCGGTCGGCCGGCGTCCCCTACATTGAGCAGGCGATGCAGGAGACCGACGGCGGATGCGTACGACCCTTCCACCCATCGCGGTGATCGGCGCCGGATTCAGCGGTACCATGGCGGCTCTCCACCTGAGCCGGTTGATGCCGGAGCGTCCGGTTCTGCTATGCGAGAAGTCGAGCGCGTTTGCGCGCGGCCTCGCCTACGCGACAGGGTGCAGCGATCACCTGCTGAACGTCCGCGCCACCAACATGAGCGCATTCCCGGACCAGCCGGACCATTTTTCGCGGTGGCTTGAAGGCTGCCCCCTCGACGGAGCCGCGTGGACCCATTCAACGCCGGCCGGGCTGTTCGCGGCCCGCGGACTCTATGGCCGTTACCTCACCGACCTGCTGCTCACAGCCTTGTCCAAGCCTGGGCCGGGGCCCCTCCTGATGCTCGAGAACGACGAGGTCGTCGATCTTGCGCCGGCGGAGACCGGCTTCGATCTAACCCTTGCGGCCGGACGTCGGCGGCGCGTGGCCGGCGCAGTTCTGGCCTGCGGCAACCTGCGGGCCCCGCGCGGTCCTCGCAGCCGCTACGTGGTCGATCCCTGGGACGACACTCCGCTCGACGATCTACGGCCCGACCTGCCGTTGCTCATCATCGGGACCGGGCTGACCATGGTCGATGCCGTCGCGGCTCTGCGCCAGCGCCGCTTCCCTGGGCCGATCCTTGCCGTGTCACGCCACGGCTTGTTGCCGCAGGTCCATGCCGCGACTGCCTCATGGCCCGCGCCTGCGATCCCAGCCGCAGCGCGGCAGTCGCTCCTCGGGCTGCTGCGGTTCTTGCGCGAGGAGACGCGCCGTGCTGCGTCGGCCGGGATCGATTGGCGCGGAGTGATCGACTCTCTGCGAGGCGACAGCGTCGGCTTGTGGCGCGGCCTGCCGCTCTCCGAGCAGCGCCGCTTCCTGCGCCACCTGCGTGCCTTCTGGGACGTGCATCGCCACCGGATGGCACCGCCTGCAGCCAAGATCGTCGGTCGCGAGTTCGCGGAGGGCGGGCTGACGCTGATGCGCGCACGGGTGGTCGCGATCGACGACCAAGCCGGCCATGCTCGGGTCACGGTGCGCGAGCGCGGCGTTGCCGCTCCGCAGGTCGTCGACGTGCAGCGGATCATCGATGCGTCCGGCGTCGGACGCGTCGTGGATACCGACGACTTGCTCCTGCGCCGCCTGCTGAGCCGAGGGCTGGTCCGGCCTGACGCCCTTGGCCTCGGTCTCGCGGTGGCGGATGATCTCGCGGTGCTCGGCCAGCACGGCGAAGCGGGTCGACCGCTTTGGACCCTCGGTCCTCTGCTGCGCGGTACGCTGTGGGAATGCACGGCAGTGCCCGACATCCGCGGGCAGGCGGCCGAGCTCGCCCGGACGGTGGCGAAGCGACTACAGAGTGCAGCGACCGGAGTGGGCCGGGAGACGGCCTGAGCTCGAGGGCACGATACTGGCGCCAGATGCCGCGCAATCGCAATCACCTGCTCGCGCACTCGCTCGCAAACGTGTACTTGCACAGGCACTTGCCCGCATCGAGCGGACACCTCCTGTCATTCCATAACGTCGCTTATGCGAATTGTGTGGTTCGGCGAGGGCACTGGCGGGCCGGAAAGGATCGATCCGACCTCCCCCGGAACGGATCGCGGGCCGATCCCGGGGCCGGCCCTCGTGCGGCGCCTCAGAGTGCGGCGATCAGGGTCTTGGCCTTCGCGGCGACCCGATCGGGCGTGTCGCCGGGCTTGTAGAGCGAGGAGCCGCAGCCGTAGCCGCTGGCGCCGGCCTCGCGCCAGGCCGGCAGGCTGCGGGCATCGACGCCGCCGACGGGCAACAGCGGCGTGCCCTTCGGCAGCACCGCCCGCAGGGCCTTCAGCATCGGCGGACCGCCGGCCTCGGCCGGAAACAGCTTGAGGGCGTCGGCCCCGGCATCGAGCAGGCCGAAGGCCTCGGCCGGGGTCAGGAAGCCCGGCATCGCCACCATGCCGCGGGCCTTGGCGGCGCGCACCAGGGCCGGATCGGCGTGCGGCGTCACCAGCAGGCGACCGCCGACGGCCGCCACCGCCTCGACCTCGGCCTCGCGGCGGAAGGTGCCGGCGCCGACGAGCGCCCGGTCGCCGAGGCGCGCCGCCAGACGGCGCACGCTCTCGACCGGCTCGGGCGAGTTCAGCGGCACTTCGAGGATCACGACGCCCTCGGCCACCAACGCCTCGCCGATCGCCTCGACCTCGTCGGGCGTCACGCCGCGCAGGATCGCCACCAGGGGGCAGCGCGAGAGCCAGCCCGTCACATCCATGCGATTCTCTCCCCGATCAGCGCCAGTCCGCGGGCGGCGGCATCCGGATCGCCCGTGACAGCCTCGCCACCCTCGAGGGCGATCGCCCGGCCGTAGAGCGCCATCAACGGGCCTGAGCCCACGAGGTGTACGAGGGCCGGCTTCGTCATGGCGGCCGCCACCTCGTGCCCGATCAGCAGGCCCGACAGGTAGCTCGCCGCATCCTCCGGTGCGAGCCGGCCGAGCAGCCCGAGGGTGCGGGTGCCGAACAGGTGGTGGAGCAGCCCGCCCTCGTCCGCTGCGCGGGCGACGCCCGCCTCGAAGGCCGGCCCCACCTGCGCCGGCCCGGTCATCATCCGGCCGAGGATCGTGTGACCGCTGAGCGCCGCGAAGGCCTCGCCGGTCATGTGGGTGGTGAAGCCGGCGATGCGGCTCCTTGCGACCCGCACCCACTTGGCATGGCTACCGGGCAGGCAAAGCAACGCGTCCTCGCCCCGCCCGGCAAGCGCCCCGAAGACCTGGACTTCCTCGCCGCGCATCACCTCGGGCGTGCCCGCGGCATCCTCGGCGCTCAGGCCCGGGACCAGCCGCACGGTGGCGCCCGCGAACGGCACCGGCACGACGGCGCCGGCCAGCTCGTCGAGCCCCGCCGGACAGGCGAGATACGGCGCCTCCTGCCAGCCTTGGCGGCTGCCGACCATGCCGGAGAGCAGCACCCGGGTCTCGCCCTCGGCCAGCCAGTCGCCGACCATCTCCGTCAGCGCTGCCGGAAAGCCGCCTTCGGGCACCCGCAGGATGCCGCCCGCGCTCTCGCGCCGCGCCAGAACGGCACCGTCCGGCGCGAGCCGGTAGGCGCGGGCGCTGCTCGTTCCCCAATCCACCGCGATCATGCCCGGTGCTGTGCCCCAGGGACGGCGCGAGCGCAACCATCCCGCCGCGCTGCCCCTTGCGCTTGACGCCGCTCCGGGCCGCTCCTATCCAGGGAAAAAGGTTGCAACTGAAACCAATCGACAGGGCAGGAAAGGGTCGCCGTCATGAACAGCCAGGCGCCGTCCGGGCTTCGTCCCGCCGCCACCGGCTCCGGTCTCAGCCCCGGCTACATGTCGGGCTTCGGCAACGGCTTCGAGAGCGAGGCCCTGCCCGGCGCCCTGCCGGTCGGACGCAACTCGCCCCAACAATGCCCCTACGGCCTCTATGCCGAGCAGATCTCCGGCTCGCCGTTCACCGCGCCGCGCACCACCAACGAGCGTTCCTGGCTCTACCGCATCCGCCCGACCGTGATGCATTGGGGGGCGTTCCGGAAGGTCGATGCCGGTCTCTGGCGCACCGCCCCGGCCCAGGAGATCGAGTTGCCGCCGGCGCCTTTGCGCTGGGATCCGGTTCCGATCCCGGCCGAGCCGCTCTCCTTCGTCGAGGGCATCCGCACCATGACGACGGCCGGCGATGCGGGCAGCCAAGCCGGCATGGGCGCGCATGTGTATGTCGCGACCCGCTCGATGCGGGACGAGTACTTCTACAACGCCGACGGCGAGACGCTGGTGGTGCCGCAGGAGGGCGGTCTGCGCTTCCGCACCGAGTTCGGGGTGATCGACGTCGAGCCCGGCGAGATCGTGGTGATCCCGCGCGGCGTGAAATTCATGGTCGAGCTGCTGGGCGGCCCGGTCCGGGGCTATGTCTGCGAGAATTACGGCGGCGCCTTCACGTTGCCGGAGCGCGGTCCAATCGGTGCCAATTGCCTGGCCAACCAGCGCGACTTCCTCACGCCGGTGGCGTCTTACGAGGACCGCGACGCCCCCGGCACGATGCTGGTGAAGTGGGGCGGGACCCTGTGGGCGGCGGACATCGCCCATTCGCCCCTCGACGTGGTGGCCTGGCATGGCAACTATGCGCCCTACAAGTACGACCTGCGAAAATTCTCGCCGGTCGGACCGATCCTGTTCGATCACGCCGATCCGTCGATCTTCACGGTACTGACCTCACCCTCCGAGACGCCCGGCACCGCCAATATCGACTTCGTGATCTTCTCCGACCGCTGGCTGGTGGCGGAGAACACCTTCCGGCCGCCCTGGTACCACCTCAACGTGATGAGCGAGTTCATGGGGCTGGTCTACGGGGTCTACGACGCCAAGACCGGCGGCGGCTTCCGGCCGGGCGGCGCGTCGCTGCACAACACGCTGCTGCCGCACGGGCCGGATGTCGACGCGTTCGAGAAGGCCTCGACCACCGAGCTCAAGCCGCACAAGCTGGAGGGCACGCTGGCCTTCATGTTCGAGACGCGGTTTCCCCAGAAGGTCAGCCGCTTCGCCGCCGAGACCCCGGCCTTGCAACAGGATTACGGGACTTACGGGCGCGAGCTCGTGAAGCATTTCGACCCGACCCGGCCGCAGGTGCGGTGATGACCATGATCGATCACACCCACGACCCCGCCGCCCGCTCCTCGGTGCCCGGAGCCGACGGGCATCCCGACTTTCCGATTCAGAACCTGCCGCTCGGGATCTTCTCGCGGGAGGACGGCGCCTCGACCGAGGGTGGCTCCCGGCGAGCCGGCGTCGCGATCGGCGACCAGATCCTCGATCTCGCGGCGGTCCTGGCCGCCGGCCTCCTCACCGGCGAGGCGGTTCGGGCGGTGGTTGCGGCGGAATCCGGCGACCTCGCCGGGATGCTGGCCCTCGGCGCCGGCCCGCGCCGGGCCCTGCGCCACCAGCTCTTCGCGCTCCTGCAGGCGGATGGGCCCGACCGCGATCGGGTGCCGCCGCTCCTGCACCCGGCCGCCGCCTGCACGCTGCACCTGCCGGCGCGGATCGGCGACTACACCGACTTCTTCGTCGGCATCCACCACGCCACCAACACGGGCAAGCAGTTCCGGCCCGACCAGCCGTTACTGCCGAACTACAAGCACGTGCCGGTCGGCTATCACGGCCGCGCCTCCTCGATCCGGCCCTCCGGCGTCCCGGTGCGCCGGCCGCACGGCCAGGCGAAGCCCCCGCATCTCGACGCGCCGGTCTTCGGCCCGTCGCGCCGGCTCGATTACGAGCTGGAGCTCGGGGTGTGGATCGGGTCCGGCAACGACCTCGGGACACCGGTGCCGATCGGCGAGGCCGCCGGGCAGGTGGCGGGCTTCTGCCTGCTCAACGACTGGTCGGCCCGGGACATCCAGGGCTGGGAGTACCAGCCCCTCGGGCCGTTCCTCGGCAAGAGCTTCGCCACCACGATCTCGCCCTGGATCGTCACGCCGGAGGCGCTGGCGCCGTTCCGCATCGCCCAGGCCGCGCGGCCCGAGGGCGATCCCGCCCCCCTGCCCTACCTCCTCGACGCGGCCGACCAGGACAGCGGCGCCCTCGACCTCGACCTGGAGATCTGGCTCTCCACCGCGGCCGCCCGCGAGGCCGGCGCAAGTCCGCACCGGGTCGCGCGGTCCAACGCCCGCCACATGTACTGGACGGTGGCGCAGATGATCGCCCATCACACCAGCGGCGGCTGCAACCTGCGCCCGGGCGACCTTCTCGGCACCGGCACCCTGTCGGGCCCGGATCCGGATTCCTGCGGCAGCCTGCTCGAGACCACGCAGGGCGGCAAGACGCCGATCCGCCTCGCGCCCGGCGAGGAGCGCCGTTTCCTGGAGGATGGCGACGAGGTGATCCTGACGGCGCGAGGAATCCGCGAGGGCTTCGCGCCGATCGGCTTCGGTGCCTGCCGGGCTTTGGTGCTGCCCGCGTCGTGAACTGGGTCCCGGTCGCCGATCTCGCCGAGTTCGAGGCAAGCCCGGTGCTCGCCCGCGAGGCCGGCGGCGTCGCCCTCGCGCTCTACCGCATCGACGGCGCGGTCTACGCCACGCAAGGGCTCTGCACCCATGCCGGAATCAGCCTCGCCGGGGGCGAGATCGTCGAGGGCTACATCGAGTGCCCGGCCCATTACGGCCTGTTCGAGATCGCCACCGGCCGGGCGCAGGGCGGGCCGGTCTGTCGCGACCTCGCGACCTATCCGGTCCGGGTCGAGGATGGCCGGGTCTTCGTCGCGGTCGGGCCGGAGGAGTGATCCCGGCTCAGCGGGCCTCCGCGAAATGCGTTCCATCCCAGGTCAGGGTCGTCCGGCAGGGGGCGGACTCCGCCTTGCCGCAGGCGCTGCCGTGCCGGCTCAGCAGGATGGCAGGCCTGCCGTTCACCGTCCCGAAGCGCAGGTCGCGGACGGTTCCGCTGAAGGCCTGGACGTAGCCGCTCCGTCCCTTCGAGACGTAGACCTCCATCCGGCATCCCGCTTCATGGCAGTAGCGGCTGGCCTCCGCGCCGCACTTGTAGCTGCCGTAATCGAGGATGTAATCCATCACGCCGTCGCGGTTCACGTCCTTGCGCGAGATGAATTGCGTCACGAACGCCGCCTTCTTCAGCATGCAGTCGCGGATATCGCCGTCGATCGCGGCCCGAAGCTGACGCGGCAGCTCCTGGGCCCGGACATCCCG
The DNA here is from genome assembly GCF_019216885.1 of Methylobacterium sp. SyP6R. Classification (NCBI taxonomy): domain Bacteria; kingdom Pseudomonadati; phylum Pseudomonadota; class Alphaproteobacteria; order Hyphomicrobiales; family Methylobacteriaceae; genus Methylobacterium; species Methylobacterium synurae. The sequence continues at coordinate 5,767,973 of NZ_JAAQRC020000001.1, forward strand.
ATGCGATGACAGAACAGCCGAGACCAGCGCCGTCGCCATGACGGCGCGGCGAGAGAGGATGGCGCGCAACGACGATCTCCGGCAAGCATCGGCGGAACAGGGCCAGAATCTTGATTCCGGCTCGTCTCACGCAAATCGCGGAAGGCGAAGCGTTCGATGATTCGCCCCGATGCCGTGATCTGGCCGCAGCGCGACGCCCCCGTCAACACCATGACGCAGGGTAAAACCGTCGGATGGCGGGCGGACGGCCGCCGCGCCGGTCCGCCCTCGGCCGGGCGTCTACCGGTCCCCTGCCAGCCCCTGCCCGCTCGCCGCCCCGGCGAGCGCCAGGATCGCCCGGTTGAGCGGCACGGCGATCCCGTGGCGCTCGGCCGCCGCGACGACGGCGCCGGTCAGATGGGCGTGTTCCAGCGGGCGTCCGGCGAGGCGGTCGTAGAGCATCGAGCTGCCGCCGTCGCCGCTGATGCGCCCATAGCTGTCGAGGATGCGGGTCGCGTCCTCGTCGGTGAGCCGGGCGCCCTCGGCATTGGCGACCCGGATCACCTCGTCCATCAGGCCACGGGCGAGGTCCCGGATCGCCGGATCGTTGAAGACCACGATGCGCCGCAAGGTGAGCGCCGTGATCGGATTGACCACCGCGTTGCTCAGGAGCTTGCGCCAGGCGACGGTGACGAAATCCGCTTCCTGCGTGATCTCGAACGGCGTGCCGGAAAACAGCTCCGCGAAGGCGGCACCGTCGGGGCCGGCCGGCACGGTCATCTTGGTGCTGCCGTGGTGGGTGATGCGGCCCGGCGCCGTGCGCTCGACCGAGCAGTAGATGATCGCCGGCAGCACCGTGACCCCCGGCGGCAGGTGGGGACGGGCCCGCTCCGCCTGGCCGACGCCGTTCTGCACCACCACCACCCGGGTCCGGGGCCCGACGAGGGTGCGGAACCACGGCTCCGCACTCGCGGTGTCCTGGGCCTTGGTGGTCACCAGCACCCAGTCGGCGGCACCGACCTCCGCCGGATCGGCGACGATGCGGACCGGGACCTCGCGCTCGCCCGAGGCGTCGGTGACGACGAGGCGGTCGAACGGCGTGCGCACGCACAGGGTCACGTCGCGCCCTGCCCGCTCCAGCGCTCCCGCCAGGTAGCCGCCGATCCCGCCGCTCCCGATCACCGCGACGCTGCCCGCCTGCCTGGTCCCGTCCGCCATCGTTCCACTCGCTCTCAACGATCGTTGCGCCCGGACCTTAGAGCGGCCCCCTCGCCCCGGAAAGGCGGGGTCGCCGCGGGTGGGGCCTGCATCCGCCGCGTTCTTACCCAGGGTCACACCTTGTCCGCTGCGCTGCGGGATCTAGCTTCACCGCCGTCGCACAGGCCAGGAGATCCCCATGACGTCGCACGTCCCGGTGGAAGGGCATGCCGCTTCCGGCAACAAGCCGGCCCCGCCCTGCACGATCGTGATCTTCGGCGCCGGCGGCGACCTGACCAAGCGCCTTCTGATGCCGGCGCTCTACAACCTCGCCGGCAGCCGCCTCCTCGACGACGCGACCGCGATCTGGGGCGTGGACCACACCGACGGATCGGACGAGAACTGGCGAACGAACCTTTCCGACACGATGGAGTCCTTCACCAAGGACGACACGGCGGAGTTCCACGCCAAGCACATCGACCCGAAGGCCTGGGGTTTCGTGCGCGACCGGCTGCACTACTTCAAGGGCGACTTCCTCGACCCGACAACATATCAGGCGATTGCCAAGAAGATTCCCGGCAACGCGGTGTTCTACCTCGCGGTGGCGGCGCGGTTCTTCGCGCCGATCGTCGAGCATCTGGGCCAGGCGGGGCTCCTGAAGCAGTCCGACCACGCCTTTCGCCGGGTGGTGATCGAGAAGCCGTTCGGCAGCGACCTCGCCTCGGCGCAGGAGCTGAACAAGCGGCTGCTTACCGTCGCCGACGAATCGCAGCTCTACCGGATCGACCATTTCCTCGGAAAGGAGACGGTGCAGAGCATCATGGCGATCCGCTTCGCCAACGGGATGTTCGAGCCGATCTGGCGCCGCGATTTCGTCGACCACGTCCAGATCACCGCCGCCGAGACGATCGGCGTCGAGGAGCGCGGCGCCTTCTACGAGCCGACCGGGGCTTTGCGAGACATGGTGCCCAACCACCTGTTCCAGCTCCTGTGCATGACCGCGATGGAGCCGCCGGTCTCCTTCGACGCGGAAGCCGTGCGCACCGAGAAGGCGAAGCTCGTCCAGGCGGTGCGCCCGGTTCCGCCGGAGGATGCGGTGCGCGGCCAGTACCGCGCCGGCACCGAGCAGGGCCACGCCGTGCCGTCCTACCGGGACGAGCCGCATGTGGCTGGCGACAGCCGAACCGAGACCTACGCGGCCTTGAAGCTCACCATCGACAACTGGCGCTGGGGCGGGGTGCCGTTCTATCTCCGCACCGGCAAGCGGATGACCGGGCGGCGCACCGAGATCGCGGTGCATTTCAAGCCGGCGCCCTACCGGCTCTTCCGCGATACTCCGGTCGACCAGATCGCCCCCAACATCCTGCGGATCATGGTCGATCCGGTCCAGGGCATGACCACCGAGTTCAACGCCAAGGTGCCGGGGCCGTCGATGCGGCTCGGCGCCGTGCGCTCGACCTTCCGCGAGGGCGACTTCTTCCCCCAGGAGCCGAATGTCGGCTACGAGACCCTGATTTACGATTGCCTCTGCGGCGATGCCACCTTGTTCCAGCGCGCCGACAACATCGAGGCATCGTGGGCCGCCGTCGATCCGCTGGTGAAGGCGTGGGGGGCGGGCGGCGAGCCGGAGCCCTACGAATCCGGCAGCGCCGGCCCGAAGGCGGCCGACGAGCTGCTCGCCCGCGACGGCCGGCGCTGGCTGCCCCTGGACGGCGACTAAGCAGATTTCGCAAAAATGGCAGCCGGTTTTGCAGGATGAATCTGCGACAAAACAAGGAATCCGAGCGGGCGAAGCGTTGGTCTGCCAACGCGAGTCTGCTGAGAGCAGCACCCGATCGCGCCTCCACACGGTACACGACAGGGGCCTGAAGTCTGCCGGCCATGGTGCTCTTCCACCCTCATCCTCATCCTGAGGTGTCGGCGATCGAAGATCGACTGACCTCGAAGGAGGGCTCCAGGGATCGCGGAGGCTTCTGGAGCCCTCCTTCGAGGCTCCTTACGGTCGAATGCGATCTCCGATCGCCGGCGCCTCAGGATGAGGTCGCGGGTGGGAGAGGTGATCGCCGCGGGTTTCATGCCACTGTCGTGCATCGTGGCGCTGCCATCGGACGCTGCTCCAATTTTTGATTTTGCCGCATTTTCTGCGAAGAACCAGTATCCACTTCGTCGGAAAATGCGGTAGAGTAGAGCCCGATCACGCTGCCATCGGACGCTGCGTTAGTCTTTTATTTCGCCGCATTGTCTGCGGCGAACCGGTATCCACGTCGTCGGACAATGCTCTTTGCGGGAAATGCTCTTGGCGGGAGAGGCGACCTTGGACGACACGCGCGAATGGCTCGAGGCCGACGGGCTCGGGGGCTTCGCCTCCGGCCCGGTCATGGGCCCGCGTACCCGGCGCTACCACGCGCTGCTTCTGACCGCGACGACCCCGCCGACGGGCCGCATGGTCCTGGTCAACGGGATCGAGGCGGAGGTCGCCATCGCGGGCGGGACCGTCCCGCTCTCGACGCAAGCCTATGCGCCGGACGTGATCCACCCGGACGGCTGGCGCCACGTCGCCGATTTCACGCCCCGTCCCTGGCCGTCCTGGACGTATCGCCTGGCCGACGGCGGCACGCTCCGGCACGAAGTGCTGGTCGAGCCCGATTCAGGCGAAACGCTGCTGCGCTGGCAGCGCCTGACCGGCACCGGCCCCTGCACCTTGACTGTTCGCCCGCTCCTGTCGGGCCGCGACTACCACGCCCTCCACCACGAAAACCCGGCCTTCGCCTTCGCCGCCGCCGTGCAGGGCGGCAACGTCTGCTGGCGGCCCTATCCCGGCCTGCCGGCCATCGGGGCGCTCACCAACGGGACTTACGCCCACGAGCCGGACTGGTACCGGAATTTCCTCTACGCGGCGGAGGCGGCCCGCGGCCTCGACGACATCGAGGATCTGGCCAGCCCCGGTCGCTTCACCTTCGACCTCGCCGCCGGTCCGGCCGTGATGATCCTGCGCAGCGGCGACGGCCTGTCCGTTCGCGCGGCGGCGCATGCCGAGCGCCTGATGGCGGGTGAGCGGGCGCGGCGCGAAGCCCTGTCGCCGCTGGCGCTGGCGGCCGGTGCCTACCTGGTCGACCGCTCGGGCGGGCGCACCCTGGTGGCGGGCTTCCCGTGGTTCACCGATTGGGGCCGGGATACCTTCATCGCGTTGCGCGGCCTCCTCGTCGCCACCGGCGCGCTGGCACAGGCCCGCGCGATTCTTCTCGCCTGGGCCGGCGCGGTGAACGAGGGCATGATGCCGAACCGCTTCCCCGACCGAGGCGCGGTGCCCGAGTACAACGCCGTCGACGCCTCGCTCTGGTACGTGGTCGCGGTCCACGAGGTGCTCGCCGCCCACGCCGCTGCGGGTCGCCCGGTCCCGGAGGCGGAAGCCGCGCGCCTCGCCGAGGCCTGCATGGCGATCCTCGACGGCTACGCCGCCGGCACCCGCTACGGGATCGAGGCCGATGCGGATGGGTTGCTGCGGGCCGGCGTGCCGGGCGTGCAGCTGACCTGGATGGATGCCAAGGTCGACGACTGGGTCGTCACGCCCCGCATCGGCAAGCCGGTCGAGGTCCAGGCCCTGTGGATCAACGCGCTCAGAATCGGCTCCGCCCGCTGGTCGCCGCGCTGGCGCGACCTGGAGCAGCGCGCTTCGGCGAGCTTCGCGCGCTTCCTCGCCCCATCGGGCGCCCTTCACGACGTGGTCGATGCCGACCATGTCCCGGGCGCGGTGGATTCCAAGGTCCGGCCGAACCAGATCCTGGCGGTCGGCGGCCTGCCCTTCCCGCTCCTCACCGGCGCCGCGGCGCGGGCGGTGGTCGACGCGGTCGAGGCCCGCCTCCTCACGCCTCTGGGCCTGCGCTCCCTCGATCCCGCCGATCCGGACTATCGCGGCACCTATGCGGGCGATCAAAGGGCGCGGGACGGCGCCTATCACCAGGGCACGGTCTGGCCGTGGCTGATCGGCCCCTTTGTCGATGCCTGGCTCGGCGTGCGGGGCCGTTCCCAGCCGGCGAAGGCCGAAGCGCGGGCGCGCTTCCTGCCGCCGCTTGAGGCCCATCTCCAGGAAGCGGGCCTCGGCCACGTCTCGGAGATCGCCGACGGCGATCCGCCCCATCGGCCCGGCGGCTGCCCGTTCCAGGCCTGGTCCCTCGGCGAGCTGATCCGTGTGCGGCGGATGCTCGACCTCGATCCGGTGTGACCGCTCTTCCGGTGCGCCCGTTTCTGGAGAACCCCGCGATGCCCGATCCCGCCCCCTGCCTCACCGATACCGAGGAGGGCCGCCGCCTCGCCGCCGTCGAGGACGAGGGCTGGCACCGCTGGGGGCCGTACCTGAGCGAGCGCCAATGGGGCACGGTGCGGGAGGATTACAGCGCCGGCGGCACCGCCTGGGACTACCTGCCCCACGACCAGGCCCGCTCGCGCGCCTATCGCTGGGGCGAGGACGGCATCGCGGGCTGGAGCGACGACCGCCAGCTCTGGTGCCTCGCACTTGCCGTGTGGAACGGCCGCGACCCGATCTTGAAGGAGCGGATGTTCGGCCTTACCAACGGCGAAGGCAATCACGGCGAAGACGTCAAGGAACTGTGGTGGTACCTCGACGGAACTCCGACGCATTCGTACATGCGGATGCTCTACAAGTACCCGCAGGCGCCCTACCCTTACGCCGACCTCGTGGCCGAGAACGGACGACGCAAGGGAAAAAACCTCCCGGAATACGAGATCGCCGATACGGGTGTGTTCGCGGAGGGGCGGTACCACGACGTGACGGTGGAATACGCCAAGGCCGCCCCCGACGACGTGCTGATGCGGGTCACCCTCGTCAATCGCGGGCCGGACGACGCGGATCTCCACGTCCTGCCGCAGTTCTGGGCCCGCAACACCTGGTCCTGGGGCCATGAATCCTGGGAGACGACGCAACCCCGCCCGCTCCTGCGCCTGACCGAGACCGGCGCCGTCGAGGCGACGCGCGAGGGCTCGCCGCCCTTGCGCTTCACGGCCTTGCAGCCGGCCGAGTTCCTGTTCTGCGAAAACGAGACCAACACGCGGCGGCTGTTCGGCACGCCCGGCCCCGCCCACCCGAAGGACGCGGTCAACGACCGCATCGTCGAGGGCCGGCACGACGCGGTGAACCCGCTGGCCGAGGGCACCAAATGCGCCGCCTGGAGCCGCGTCACCGTACCGGCCGGCGGCGTCGTGAGTTTACGCTTCCGCCTGTGCCCCGCGGCGAACCCGGACGAGCGCGACCCGGCCGCCTTCGACGCCGTGATGGCGCGCCGCCTCGCCGAGGCCGACGCCTTCTACGGCGCGCTCCAGCGCGACATCGCCGACCCGGATGCGCGCCTCGTCCAGCGCCAGGCCCTCGCCGGCATGCTGTGGTCGAAGCAGTTCTACCATTTCGACGTCCGGCGCTGGCTTACCGGCGATCCGGCCCAGCCGGCCCCGCCGGAAGGCCGCCGCCACGGCCGCGACAGCGATTGGACCCATCTCAACAACGCCGACATCGTCTCGATGCCGGACAAGTGGGAATATCCCTGGTACGCGGCCTGGGACCTCGCCTTCCACTGCGTGACCTTCGCGCTGATCGATCCGGCCTTCGCCAAGGGCCAGCTGATCCTGCTGACCCGCGAATGGTACATGCACCCGAACGGGCAGTTGCCGGCCTATGAATGGGCCTTCGGCGACGTGAACCCGCCGGTCCATGCCTGGGCGGCGCTCCGCGTCTACCGCATCGACCAGGCGATGACCGGCAAGCCCGACCGCGCCTTCCTGGAGCGGGTCTTCCACAAGCTGATGCTGAACTTCACCTGGTGGGTGAACCGCAAGGATGCCGGCGACCGCAACGTCTTCCAGGGCGGTTTCCTCGGGCTCGACAATATCGGCATCTTCGACCGCTCGGCCAAGCTGCCCACCGGCGGCACCCTCGACCAGGCCGACGGCACCGCCTGGATGGCGACGTACAGCCTCAACCTGATGCGCATCGCGCTGGAGCTGGCGGTCGAGGATCCGGTGTACGAGGACATCGCCACCAAGTTCTTCGAGCACTTCCTGACCATCGCCGAGGCGATGACCCATGTCGGCGGCACCGGCACCGGTTTGTGGGACGAGACCGACGAGTTCTACTACGACGTCTTGCGCCTGCCCGACGGCCGCCAGGTGCCGTTGCGGGTGCGCTCGCTGGTCGGCCTGATCCCGCTCTGCGCCGTCGAGGTGCTGGACGAGAACTTTTCGGAGCGCTTCCCGGCCTTCGCCCGCCGGGCCCGCTGGATCCTGGCCCACCGCCCCGACCTCGCCGATCAGGTCTCGCGCTGGGAGCAGCCGGGCCGCGGCAACCGGGTGCTGCTCTCGCTGCTGCGCCGCCACCGGATGAAGGCGCTCCTGCGCCGGATGCTCGACGAGACCGAGTTCCTGTCCCCCCACGGCGTCCGCTCGGTCTCGAAGGCGCATGCGGCGGCGCCGTTCCGCTTCCCATGGGACGGCCAGACCTTCGCGGTCGATTACGAGCCGGCGGAATCGACCACGGCCGTCTTCGGCGGCAACTCGAACTGGCGCGGGCCGGTCTGGCTGCCGATCAACTTTCTGCTGGTCGAGGCGCTCACCGAATTCGGCCGCTTCTACGGCCCCGACTTCAAGGTCGAGTGCCCGGCGGGCTCGGGCCATTACCTCACCCTGCCGCAGATCGCCGACGAGCTGTCCGCCCGCCTCACCCGCCTGGTTTTGCGCGGCCCCGGCGGACGCCGCCCGGTGCTGGGCGACAACCCGCTGTTCCAGGACGATCCGCATTTTCGCGACCACATCCCGTTCCACGAATACTTCCACGGCGATACCGGCGCGGGCCTGGGGGCTGCGCACCAGACCGGGTGGACGGGCTTGCTGGCGCTGCTGCTCCAGCCGCGGCGGGACGTGGCGGGCGGGCAGGTGCCGGCGGCGCCGGAGGGCTGATGCAGGGTCTCTCGACCATTCATCGCGTCGTGCACCCATCGCTTCGGGGTGAGATCCGCGCATGAAGGCGATCACGTCGATCCCTGTCCGCTTCGTCAGCGCGATCAAGCGGTCGTTCCGGCAGTTCCTGAGCCTGCCGCTCGCGACCGTGATCGGCTTCGCGGGCTTGAGCGTCCTGGTCTACCTCGCGGACAGATCCTGGTCCGGCGGCCAGGCACCTCACGGCTTTCGCTGGCTCGGGGAACTGATGGGGGACCGGGCAGCCCTCGGAAGCCTGCTCGCGACCGTGGCATCGAGCATCGTCACGGTCACCTCCATCACCTTCTCGCTCCTGCTTCTCGCCGTGCAGCAAGGTGCCGCAGCCTTGACCGCACAGGTCACCGACCAGTTCATGGCCCGCAAGGTCAATCAATTCTACTTCGGCTATTTCGTCGGCCTGTCGGTTTTCGTACTGATGACCCTCGTCACGAACACTGATTATCATCGTCCCGTGTTTGCCGCAGCCCTCAGCCTGCTGCTCACCGCTCTGGCACTGTGCCTGATCATCGTGATGATCTACAACACCATCGATCAGATGCGACCCGAGCAGATCATCCAGTTCATTCACGACAAGGTGCTGGGCGCGCGAGGCGAGGACCTCAAGCTGCTTGCGGCAACCCGACGGGCGAGGTGCCACGGCTGGTTCGACGTCGCGCTCGTCCGCTCCTGCGAGAAGGGCTACGTCGTCGGCCTCGACCTCGCTCGGATCGAGAACGCTCTGGAGCGGCATGCGCGAGGCAACGTCGAGATCGAGATCCTGATCACGCTCGGGACGTATCGGGCCGTCCAGGACCCGCTGTTCCAGGTCCGAACCAGACCCGGCGTCACCTTGAGCGAGGATGCGCAAAACAGCATCGTCGACGAGGTCCTGGCCGCCTTCGCCTACGACGACGGCCGTGATCTGAAAAACAACACCGCCTACGGCTTGCACCAGCTCTCGACCATAGCGTGGACTTCGGTATCGACGTCGAAATCGAACCCCAATCCAGGTCTCACGGTGATCGAAGCCCTGCGAGACATCATCTCACAATGGAGCCGGGGCGAGGTCGAGATGCGGGACGATGCCGGCTCCTGTATCGTCTACGACGATGCGGCCCCGATCATCGCAACCGACGCGCTCGAAGCCGTGATCGTGGTCGCATCGGAATCGATTCAATCGCAGACGCTGACGGAAGCCGTCAGGACGCTCGCCATCCTCCTGCGCCACGTCGAAACGCCGACGGCCGGGCGGCTGGCCGATGTGGCCCATCGCGCGCTGTCGAGCCTCGGCGAGCACGTCCTCACCCGCCAGCTCGACATCGCACTCCGCGACCTGACGGACGCCCTGCGGGAACGGGGCTTCGTCACCATCGCGGATGCCGTCCGCGAGGCGTCGGCCGAACTCGCGGCCAGCCTGGGCAAGCTGAACTCGCGCTCGACCCGGGTCCCCGGAACGACATCGTAGCCGATGACCGTCACGCCCGCTCTCATCCTGCCGCGGAGGCCTGACACCGTGGCGGGCCGAACGGCAATCAGCGCCTCTTCCCCGGCCGCTTGAACACCCCGACGATCTCGACATGCGGCGAGTGCCGGAACTGATCGACCGGGGTCACCGCCTCCAGCCGGTAGCCGCCGCGCACCAGCAGAGCGGCATCGCGGGCGAAGCTGCCGGCGTCGCAGGAGACGCCGACCACCACCGGCACCTTCGATTCGGCGATCCGGGCGCTCTGCGCCTCGGCGCCGGCGCGGGGCGGATCGAACACCACGGCGTCGTAGCGGTCGAGCTCCGGCGCCAGCAGCGGGCGGCGGAAGAGGTCGCGGCGTTCGGTGGTGATGGTGCGAAGGCCCGCGGTCTCACGGAAGGCGCGATCGAGGGCTTTGAGCGCCCCGTCCTCGCCCTCGACGGCGTGGACGGTATGGCCTTCCGCGAGTGCCAGCGAGAAGGCGCCGGCGCCGGAGAAGAGATCGACCACGCGCTTCGCTTTGCCGACTCCCTCGACGACGAGGCGCGCGAGCGTCGCCTCGCCCTCCGCCGTCGCCTGGAGGAAGCCGCCGGAGGGCGGTACCAGACGCGAGCGGCCGGCCGGGATCTCCGGCGGACGGCGGATGATCAGCACCTCGCCGTGGAGGGAGAGCCGGGCGAGGTCCAGTTCTCCCGCGAGCAGCACCAGGGCCTGGCGCGCCCGCTCCGAGGCCGGGCCGTGGCCGCGGATATCGACGTCGAGGCCCCCGGCGGTCGCGGTGACCTGCACGTCGAGGGGCTTTCCGCCGCCTCCGCCGAGGGGACGGCTGACCGCCCGGGCGATCTCGGGGGCGCGGTGCAGGGCCGATTCCGTGATCGGGCAATGGTCGATCGCCACCAGTGCGTGGCTGCGCGCCGCCATGAAGCCGGCCTGGGGCCCGCCCTCGCCCGCCCGTACATGCAGGGTGATGCGGCGGCGTCCCGTGCCGTGGGCATCGAGGAGCGGCGCCACCGGCGCCTCGATCCCGGCCCGCGCCAGGGCACCGACCAAGAGGTCGCGCTTCCATTCCGCATAAGGAGCGGGTGCGAGATGCTGGATCGCGCAGCCGCCGCAGGTGCCGAAATACGGGCAGAACGGCGCGATCCGATCGACCGAGGGCGTCAACACCGCGTCGAGCCGGGCCCGGGGCGGCCGGGCGCCCTCCTCCGGCTCCGCCCGCACGGTCTCGCCCGGCAGAGCGCCCGGCACCACCACGCCGTCCGCCGTCACCCCGTCGCCGCGCAGGCCGAGGCGGGTGATCTCGTAGGTCGTCTCTGCCACGTCGCTCATCGCCCCAGCCCTTGCGAAACAAGCCCCTGCAAACCAAGCCCCTGCGAACCCAATCCCCGCAAGCCGAGCCCCCGCACCGCGCCGATCAGGAATTCCCGGTTGCCGTCGCCGCCCTCGACCGGCGACGGGATCAGGCCGCGGACGGCAAAGCCGAGAGAGACGATGAGGTCCCGGATCCGCTGGCAGACCGTCTCCTGCACCGCCTCGTCGCGGACCAGCCCGCCGCGGCCGACATGCTCGCGCCCGGCCTCGAATTGCGGCTTGATCAACGCCACCAAGGCGGCGTCGCCCGCCAGGAGCGGGATCACGGGCGGCAGGACCAGCCGCAGGGAGATGAAGCTCACGTCGATCACCAGAAGGGAGGGCGGCTCGGGGAAGGGTTGGAGGGAGCGGGCGTCGGTCGCCTCGAGCGCCGCGACGCGGGGATCGGCGGCCAGGCTCGGATGGAGCTGGAAGCGGCCGACATCGACGGCATGGACGAAGGCTGCGCCGCGGCGCAGCAGCACGTCGGTGAAGCCGCCGGTCGAGGCGCCGATATCGAGGCAGGTCCGGTCCGCCGGGTCGATCGCGAAGGCGTCGAGGGCGGCAGCGAGCTTGAGGCCGCCGCGGGAGACGTAAGGGTGCGGCGCCTCGGCGACGATGGCGGCGCCCTTCGCGATCAGGTCGGAGGCCCGGCGCACCACGACGCCGTCCGCCCGCACCAGTCCGGCTTCGATCGCGGCTTGCGCGCGCGCCCGGCTCTCGAAATGGCCCGCCTCCACCAGGAGGCGGTCGGCCCGCAGCCGCTCGCCCGTCGTCATCAACCCTCGATCCCTGATCGTCTACGACCGTTCCGTCGCCGCCCGGAGGCCGTCCACACCGGCGCCGCGCGCCCTAGCTACACGGCGGCACACGAGGAGAGTTCTTCCCATGAGACATACCGTGCTCGCGAGCGCCCTGGTTCTCGGCGTGACCGCCCCGGCCTTCGCCCAGGACAAACCTGCTCAGGACAAACCTGCTCAGGACAAGCCCGCTGCGCCGACGACCTACAATGCGCCGATCGTCAACAACAAGGGCGAGACGATCGGCAAGATCGACCTCAGGGACGGCGCCAACACCCTGGTGATGCGGGTGACGATCCAGACCGGCGGCCTGCCGCCCGGCTGGCACGGCATCCACTTCCATGCGGTCGGCAGCTGCGCCGACACCGACAAGTTCCAGGAGTCGAAGGCGCACGTCAATCACGACAACGCCAAGCACGGCCTGCTGAATCCGGAGGGACCGGACGAGGGCGACCTGCCGAACGTCTACGCCAATGCCGATGGCTCGGTGAATGCCGAGGTGTCGAGCGACACCCCGCTCACCGGCGAAGGCGGCCTGAAGGACAATGACGGCTCGGCGCTGATCATCCACGCCAACGAGGACGACCATACCACGCAGCCGATCGGCAATGCCGGCGCCCGCATCGCCTGCGCGGTCATCAAGTAGCCGGGAACGGGCCGCGTCCTCGGACGCGGCCCGGTTCTCGCCTCAGCGCTGGCGCCGGGCGACGCTCACGACGTTGCTCGCGACCTTGGGTTCCGAACGGGCCGGCAGCGTGGCCTCGACGACCTTGACGATCGAGGCCGCATCGAGCCCGGCCTCGGCATACATCCGCTCCGGCGAGTCGTGGTCCTGGTAGCTGTCCGGCAAGGTCAGCGTCCGCACCCGCACCTTGCCGTCGTCGAGCGCCCCGCGCGACGACAAGAGGTGCAGCACCATCGCACCGAACCCGCCGACAGACCCCTCCTCCAGCGTCACCAGAACCTCGTGGCTCGATGCCAGATCCAGGATCAGCGCCTCGTCGAGCGGCTTGGCAAACCGCGCATCCGCCACCGTCACGGCGATGCCGGCCGCCTCCAGGCGTTCGGCCGCCTTCAGCGCCTCCGCCAGACGCGTGCCGAGGCTCAGCAGGGCCACCCGCGCGCCCTCGGGACGGCGGATCACCCGGCCCTTGCCGATCTCCAGGACCTCGCCCTTCTCGGGAAGCTCGACGCCGACGCCCTCGCCGCGCGGATAGCGGAACGCGATCGGCCCCGTATCATGCGCGTGCGCGGTCGCCACCATGTGCACCAGCTCGGCCTCGTCGGCCGCCGCCATCACCGTCATGTTCGGCAGGCAACAGAGATACGCCAGGTCGAAGGCGCCGGCATGGGTCGCCCCGTCCGCCCCCACCAGGCCGGCCCGGTCGAGGGCGAAGCGCACCGGCAGGTTCTGCAACGCCACGTCGTGGACGAGCTGGTCGTAGCCGCGCTGCAGGAAGGTCGAGTAGATCGCGCAGAACGGCTTGAACCCCTCCGTCGCCAGGCCGCCCGCGAAGGTCACCGCGTGCTGCTCGGCGATGCCGACGTCGAAGGTCCGCTCCGGATGCACCTTGGCGAACAGGTCGACGCCGGTGCCCGACGGCATCGCGGCGGTGATCGCCACCACCTTGTCGTCGATGTCGGCCGCCTTGATCAGGCTCTCGCCGAACACCCGCGTATAGGCCGGCGCGTTGGGCTTGGCCTTGGTCTGCTTGCCCGACACCACGTCGAACTTCACCACCGCGTGGCCGCGATCGGCGGCGGCCTCGGCGGGTGCGTAGCCCTTGCCCTTCTGGGTCACGACGTGGACCAGCACCGGGCCGTCCGGCGCGTCGCGCACGTTCTTGAGCACGGGGAGCAGGTGGTCGAGGTTGTGGCCGTCGATCGGCCCGACATAGTGGAAGCCGAGCTCCTCGAACATCGTGCCGCCGCCGGCGAGCATGCCGCGGGCATATTCCTCGGCGCGGGCGGCGGTGTCGTAGAGGGCCTTCGGCAGCAGGCGGCCGAACTGCTTGGCGGTGTCGCGGAGCGAGCGGTAGGTGTCGCCCGAGACGAGCTTGGCGAGGTAGGACGACATCGCGCCGACGGGGGGCGCGATCGACATGTCGTTGTCGTTGAGGATGACGATCAGGCGGGACTTCAGCGCGCCGGCATTGTTCATCGCCTCGTAGGCCATGCCGGCCGAGATCGAGCCGTCGCCGATCACCGCCACCACGTTGCGGCGCGGCGGCGTCTCGCCGCGGGCTCGTGCCGCGGCGTCCGAGAGGTCGCGGCCGATCGCCATGCCCAAGCCGGCGGAGATCGAGGTGGAGGAGTGCGCCGCGCCGAAGGGATCGTAGGGGCTCTCGGAGCGCTTGGTGAAGCCCGACAGGCCGCCGCCCTGGCGCAGCGTGCGGATGCGGTCGCGGCGGCCGGTGAGGATCTTGTGGGGATAGGCCTGGTGGCCGACATCCCAGATGATGCGGTCGTCGGGGGTGTTGAAGACGTAGTGGAGGGCGACGGTGAGCTCGATGACGCCGAGGCCCGCGCCGAGATGGCCGCCGGTGACCGAGACGGCATCGATGGTCTCGGCGCGCAGCTCGGCGGCGAGCTGCGTCAGGTCGCTCTCGGGCAGCTGGCGCAGGTCCGCAGGAATGCGGACGCGGTCGAGGAGGGGAAGGTTGAGCGGTGACACCGGAGCCATCCTCACGTCCGGAAGGAGAAGACCCGCCGCGGCACGCCGGGGCGGGATGAATGGGAGCGATCAGGCGACATCGAGCGGCGCCGTCCCGGCGGCGCGTCCGTCCGCCCCGAGGGTGATGCGCTGGATGCGCGCCTCGGCACGCTGCAGCAGCGCCTCGCAGTGCCGCTTGAGGACCTCGCCGCGCTCGTAGATCGCGACGGATTCGTCGAGCGGCACGTTGCCCTGCTCCAGGCGCTGCACGATGCCCTCGAGTTCCTCGAGGGCCTTCTCGAACGGCAGATCCGCGGTTCCGGTCGGGCCGGCGGGGACGGAGACGGCCGCGCGGCTGGCATCGGACCGGGCTGCGGACATGCGTGACGACACTCCCATGATGAGCGTTGGGTTATGGCGACGAGAATCGCGCGAAACAACCCTTCGGCGGTGCCGCAGGGCCGCGATGAAGCCGTCGATGCCCGTTTGCGCGCCAGGGCTGCGTTTCGGCCACAGTGGAATCAGTCGATGGTGACGCTGAAGGGCTCACCCTCGAAGGCGTCGGCGCCGCGACCGATCGCCGCGATGGCCGCCACCATGCGCCCGTCCCGCCCGAGCATCGCATCCGCCACCGCGACGAGGCGGCGGTTCGGAGTCGCCGAGGGCGAGGCCTGGCGCAACTCGCGGGCGATCTCGGCCTCGTCCCGGTCCGGACGTAGGGCGCAGGTGGCGATGAAGGCGGCGGCCGTCGAGCGGCTGATGCCAGCATAGCAGTGGATCACCAGCGGCTGCTCGCGCGGCCAGGCGCGCACGAAGTCGAGGAGCCGCCGGACATGCACCTCGTCGGGCAGGACGTGGCCGTCGAGGGTGTCGGTGATGTCGCTGACTCCGACGAACAGGTGGTCGTCTTCCGCGATTGCCGGCGGCCGGATCACCTTCGTGCCGACATTGATCAAGGTCACCACATGGCGCGCGCCGGTCGCCTCGACCGTCTCGGGCAGGCGGGACAGGGCGCAGACGTGCAGGGTCGGCATGGCGGCGGGAAATCCTTCGGTTCAGGATACGGGAACGCCCTGCTGGGCATCGGCCAAGGCGTGGAAGCGGGCGAGGAACGCGCTTTGGGCCTCGGCGGTCGGCCAGGGTTCGAGCAAGGTGCCGAGATCGGCGTCGAGGCGATCCGGCTTGCCGAAGACCCGGACGGCCTCGACTTGCGAGAAGCCGGCGAGCCGCGTCGCCTCCAGGTAGGCGCTGAGCCGATCGGCGCGCTTGATCAGGCGCTGCATCGCCGCGCCCGGTGCCGGGGTGAGCCCGAAGCGCAGACGGATCGCCGCCAGCAGCCGAGTCTCCACCGCCTTGTAGGAATGCCCGATCGCCGCCTTGAACGGCGAGATGATGTCGCCGATCACGTATTCGGGCGCATCGTGCAGCAGCAATTCCAGCCGGCCAGCGGCCGCGAGGCCGGGCTCGAAGGCGCCGCCGATCGCCTCGACGAGCAGCGAATGCTGGGCCACCGAGAAGACCTGCGGGCCGGCGGTCTGCCCGTTCCAGCGCGCGACCCGGGCGAGCCCATGGGCGATGTCGACGATCTCGACGTCGATGGGCGAGGGATCGAGAAGGTCGAGGCGCCGACCCGAGAGCATCCGCTGCCACGCCCGCGGCGGCGCGCTCACGGCTTGACCCCGAGACCACCGGGACCGGCCAAGGCGGCGCAGGCTTCGTGCCGGCAGCAGCCGACGAGGTGATCGTTGAGCATGCCGACCGCCTGCATGAAGGCGTACACGATGGTCGGGCCGCAGAAGCCGAACCCTTCCGCCTTGAGCGCCTTCGACATCTTGCGCGAGACCTCGCTCTCGGTCGGGATCTCGGTGCGGGTCTCCGCCTTCGTCTGGACCGGGCGTCCGTCGACGAAGTCCCACAGGAAGGCCGAAAAGCCGGGCCCTCGCTCCTGGATGGCGAGGTAGGCCCGCGCACTGCGGATCGTCGCCTCGATCTTGGCGCGGTTGCGGATGATGCCGGTATCCCGCATCAGCGCCTCGACCTCCGCAGGGCCGAACCGTGCGATCGCCTCCGGCTCGAAACCCGCGAAGGCACTCCGAAAACCCTCGCGCCGGCGCAGGATGGTGATCCAGCTCAGGCCGGCCTGGAACCCGTCGAGGATCAGCTTCTCGTAGAGGGCGCGGTCGTCGTGCTCCGGCACGCCCCACTCGGCGTCGTGATAGGCGACGTAGAGCGCGTCGGTGCCCGGCCACCAGCAGCGCTGGCAGCCGTCGGGATGCAGGATCAGTCCGGTCGACATCCGGTGTCGTGTAGCGGTGTGGAGCTGGAACGCAACCTCCCCGACGACCTCGCTACGCGACGAACTCGGCCGCCGCGAAGCCCTGCAGGTAGAGGAGCGCGGTGAGGTCTCCGTGGTCGATCCGGGCGTGCGCCGCGGCCGCCACCGCAGGCTTGGCCCGGAACGCCACGCCGAGGCCGGCTTCCTCCAGCATCGCCAGGTCGTTGGCGCCGTCGCCCACCGCCAGGGTCTCGGCCGGATCGAGACCGAACCGGCTGCGCAGCTCGACGAGGGCGTCGCGCTTGGCGTCGCGACCGACGATCGGCTCGGCGACGGTGCCGGCGAGCCGGTCGCCCTCCGTCTCGAGGCGGTTCGAGCGATGCTCGTCGAAGCCGATTTGCGCCGCCACCGGCCCGGTGAACAGGGTGAAGCCGCCCGAGACGAGCGCCGTATAGGCGCCATGCGCCCTGAGGGTGCGCACCAGGATGCGCCCACCGGGCATCAGGGTGATGCGCTCGGCGATGACCTGATCGACGGCCTTGAGGGGCAGGCCCTTGAGCAGGGCGACGCGCTCGCGCAGGGCCGGCTCGAAGGCGATCTCGCCCCGCATCGCCCGCTCGGTGATCGCCGCGACGTGGTCCTTGAGCCCGACCACGTCGGCGAGCTCGTCGATGCATTCCTGGCCGATCATGGTCGAATCCATGTCGGCGAGGAAGAGCCGCTTGCGCCGGTGGGGGCTCACGACCTGCATCGCCACGTCGATCGGCTCAGATGCGAGCGCCGCGCGCAGGCGCTCGGCGAGGGCCGGCGCGGAGGCGGGCGCCCCCTCGACCAGGATTTCGGCGGCGACCTCGCCGTGCAGGATGCGCGGCGGGTGCTCGGTCGCCAGCACGCGCCGGGCTTCGGCCAGCACCGCGTCGGTGATGGCGGGGCGCTCCGGGTTTGCTATCAGGGTGGCGACCAGGGTCATCGGAAAAGCTCGGGCTCGTCGGTACGGCGCGTCCGGGCTTGCGCGCATCGGAGAGGCAGGCATGGACGGGCGGGTTCGGGCGATCCTCATCGCAGGGCCGACCGCCTCGGGCAAGTCGGCCCTGGCACTCGCCCTGGCGCAACGGCACGGCGGCGTGGTGATCAATGCCGATTCGATGCAGGTCTATCGCGACCTCCACCGACTCACCGCCCGGCCGGCGCCGGAGGAGGAAGCACGGGCGCCCCACCGCCTCTACGGCACGATCGACGGCGCGGTGAATTTTTCCGTCGGCCATTACCTGGCGGAGGCCGGCGCGACGCTCCGCGAAGCCTGGGCCGCGGGCCGCCTGCCGATCGTGGTCGGGGGCACCGGGCTCTACTTCATGGGCCTGACCGACGGCCTGTCGGAGATCCCGCCGGTGCCGGACGAGATCCGGGCCGTCGTGCGGGCCGAGGCGGAGGGGCGGGAGACGCCCGAGCTTCACGCCGCCCTCGCCCGCCGGGACCCGGACGGTGCCGCCCGCCTCGACCGCAACGACCGCCTGCGGGTGCTCCGCGCCCTCGAAGTGCTG
The DNA here is from genome assembly GCF_019216885.1 of Methylobacterium sp. SyP6R. NCBI lineage: Bacteria > Pseudomonadati > Pseudomonadota > Alphaproteobacteria > Hyphomicrobiales > Methylobacteriaceae > Methylobacterium > Methylobacterium synurae. The sequence goes on from NZ_JAAQRC020000001.1 coordinate 5,786,212, forward strand.
GCCGCCACCGGCCGGCCGATCGCCGCGTTCCAGGCCGCGCGCCGGCCGGGCCCGCTCACCGGCCTGTCCTGCCACAAGATCTTCCTCACCCCGGACCGGGAGGTTCTGCGGGCGCGGATCGATGCCCGCTTCCTCGCCATGATGGCGGCGGGCGCCCTCGACGAGGTTCGGGCCCTGGCCGACCGTCACCTCGATCCGATGCTGCCGGTGATGCGCGCCCACGGCGTGCCGGGGCTGATCGCCTACATGCGCGGGGACCTCCCGTATGACGAGGCCGTGGCCCGTGGCCAGGCGGATACGCGGCGCTACGCCAAAAGGCAGGTGACGTGGTTCCGGCACCAGGCCGGGGCGGAGTGGGCGTGGGTGACGCCGGAGGCGGCGATGGCGGGGGTCGAGACGGGAATGTGGGACGGGCCGGGGTGACGGGGGACCCGGCAACCCCTGTTCCCCACCGGTTTTCAGAGGAACCGCAAGGCGTTGCCCGGGTATCCTGCGACGGCGCCTGAGACCGTCTTGCCTCGCCCTCCCGTGATACGAGAGGATGAAGAGATCGGGCCAAGCCCTTGTGGGGATAGCCCGATCGCCGGTCACGCCCGCCCGCGCCGTCCCTCCACCAGCCACATCGCCAGCACGGCCGCGGCGATGGCCGCGAGCGCCGCGAGGCCGAGCCCCAGGGGATAGACCGAGACGCCGCGCACCACCGCGCTGTCGCTCGGGCGGAAGCCGATCCAGTCGGAGCCGGAGAGCCGGCCGGAGCGGGTGATCTGGAGCCGCGGGATCGCGAGCCCGCCCCCGGTTTCGGCGAGGCGGCGCACCGAGCCGCCGGTCGCCTCGGCGAGCGGGCGCAGGCGCTCGGTGTCGCTGAACACGTCGATCAGCTCGCGCGGATTGGCCGGACCGACGCTGACGAAGGCGACGAGGTTGCCGGAGCGCAGGGTGTGCAGCCCGAGTTCGTCGGCGTCGAAGGCGGCGGCGAACAGGCCCGGCTTGTCGGGGTTCAGCGTCAGGGTGCGTGTCTTCCCGCTCGGCGCCGTCACGGTGACGGGCTCGGCGGTGTCGGCCATGGTCTGGCGCTCGACCCGGACCTCGCGGCCATGGCCGGTCGCATTGGCCCGCAGGGCCTCCTCCTCCAGGGCCGGCTCCTTCATCAGCCAGTGGCCGAGGCGGCGCAGCAGGTCGAGATGCGGCCCGCCGCCCTCGTAGCCCCGGGCCCAGAGCCAGGCATGGTCGGAGAGGAGGAGAGCCACCCGGCCCTTCTCCTCGCGGGAGAGCGCCAGCAGCGGCAGCTTGTCGGCGCCGGCCAGGATCGGGGTGACGCCGGGGCGGACCTCGGCGCCGATGAGGCGCAGCCAGTCGCCCCAGGCCGGCGGCGAGGCCTCGGAGCCCGGCAGGTCGCGGGTGACCGGGTGGCGCTGGCCGCTATCGGTGAGCGCCGCCTTGTAGGCGCGCTCGACCACCCGCCCGTTCGGCTCGCCCGGCAGTATCGCGGCGAGCCGCGTGCGGGCAAGACTCGCCGCGGAGGCGAATTCGGGCCCGGCGGCGATCAAGAGCGCCCCGCCCTCGCGCACGTAGCGGACAATGTTGTCGAAGTAGCTCGACGGCAGCACGCTCTGGTTGGCGTAGCGGTCGAAGATGATGAGGTCGAAATCCTTGATCTTCTGCTGGAACAGCTCGCGGGTCGGGAAGGCGATCAGCGACAGTTCGGAGATCGGCGTGCCATCCTGCTTCTCCGGCGGGCGCAGGATGGTGAAGTGGACGAGATCGACGTTGGCGTCGGACTTGAGCAGGTTGCGCCAGGTGCGCTCGCCGGCATGGGGCTCGCCCGAGACGAGGAGCACCCTGAGCTTCTCGCGGATGCCCTCGATCGGCAGAACCGCCCGGTTGTTGGCGGTGGTCAGCTCGCCGGGCAGAGCCTCGGCCTCGATCTCGACGACGTTGGGCCCGCCATGCTCGACCCGGAGCGTCAGGGTGAAGGGCTGGCCGGTGCGGACCGTCTGGCGCACCACCTGCTCGCCGTCGCGGCGCACCGTCACCACCGCGGAGCCGGTGCCGCCGCGCTCCATCACCTCGGCCCGGATGGTCTGGTCGCGCCCGACGATGCCGAAGCGCGGCGCCTCGATCAGGCGGATCTGCCGGTCGCGCTCGTCGGGCCGGCCGGTGACCAGCACGTGGAGCGGCGCCTTGAAGCTCGCGGCGGCGAGGTTCGCCGGGATGTCGTGGACGACGCCGTCGGTCAGCATCACCACGCCGGCAAGGCGATCCGGCGGCACGTCGGCGAGGGCGCTGGAGAGCGCCGTGAACAGCCGCGTGCCCTCGTCGCCGCCGGCCTCCGGCACGTCGACGAAGCGCGGCTCGATCTGGTTCAGCGTGCCGAGGCGGCGTTGCAGCTCGGCCCGCACCGTATCGGTCATCGCCGGGCGATCGCCGAGCCCTTGCGAGCCCGAACGGTCGACCACGACCGCCACGATGTCCTTGACCGGCTCGCGCTCCTCCTGGACCAGCGAGGGATTGGCGAGCGCCAGCAGCACCAGGGCGAGGACGAGGACGCGCAGCAGCGCCACCGGCCCGCGGGCCAGGAACGCCACTACGGCGAGGATCGCGGCGAGGCTCCCTAAGGCCCACAGGATCGGGACGGGGACGAGGGGGGCGAGGCTGAGACTCAGCATGAACGGTACCGTTGTCTGATGCGACGCCTCACTGCCCCAGCCGCTCCAGCAGCGCCGGCACGTGGACCTGATCGGCCTTGTAGTTGCCGGTGAGCGCGTACATCACGAGGTTGACGCCGCCGCGGAAGGCCATCTCGCGTTGCCGCGGATCGCCGCCGACAAGAGGATAAAGGGCTTCGCCGCGCCGGCCGATCGCCCAGGCGGAGGCGAGGTCGTTGCCCGTGATGACGATCGGCGAGACGCCGTCGCCGGCCCGGGCCGGGCGGCGCTCAGCCCCATCGCCGGCCGGCGGCAGGGCCTCGACCCAGGTCTGGCCGGTGGCGTAGCGGCCGGGAAAGCCGTCGACGAGGTAGAACGCCTTGGTCAGCACATGGTCGCGGGGCACCGGCTCGAGTTCCGGCACCTCCAGGGTCGCCAGCATGCGCTGGAGGGTGAGGGCCTCGGGCGTGGGCGGTCCGCCGGGGCGGGCCGTCATCGCGTCGCGGGTGTCGAAGATCACCGTGCCGCCGTTCTTCATGAAGGCGTCGATCCGCCGGATCGCCGCCTCGCTCGGCAGCGGCCGGTTCGGCACGATCGGCCAGTAGATCAGCGGGTAGAAGGCGAGCTCGTCCTTGGCCGGGTCGATGCCGGCGGGCTCGCCGGGTTCGAGCGCGGTGCGGCTCGCCAGCATCTGGGTCAGGCCGGCGAGGCCGGCCCGGCTGGTCTCGTCGACGGTCGGGTCGCCGGTGATCACGTAGGCGATGCGGGTGACGAGCGCCGATTCGATGCCGTTCGGCCGGTTGGCCGCGGGCTCGACCGCGCGAGCCGATTCGGGCGCCGCGCCCAGCACCAGGATCCCGAGGATCACGGCGGCCGCGGCCGGCCGGCGGCGCAGGCGTGCCGCCATCCGCCCGAGGAAGCCGCCGAGCCACAGGCTCGCCACGGTGTCCAGACCCAGGAGCAGCAGCGCGGCGAGGAAGAACGGTCCGCGCAGGTCGCGGGTGCGGGCCTCCTCCAGGCCGCCGAAGCGGGCACTGCTCAGCGGCTTCAGGTCGAGAGGCTTCAGCCGGTCCTCCGCCGTGAGGGCGTTGACCGCGAGGCCGCCATCGGCGGGTCCGTAATAGCCCGGCGGGTGCTCCGGCGTCGCCCGTTCGGTCCACGTCGCCGGGACCGCCCGGGCGGTGGCCGGGGGCGCCTTCAGGGCGCCGAACCCGTCGAGGGTGAGGCGCGGCGCGAGCACAGGCGGCGGGGCGCCGGGGCTCGCCCCGGTCGTCGGCGGGGTGGTGCCCGCCAGCGCCACGACGCGGCGCAGCATGGTCACGAACAGGCCCGAGAGCGGCAGGTTCGACCAGGTGGTGTCGGCGGTGACGTGGACCAGGACCACCATGCCCTCCCCCCGCTTCGCGGCGGTGACGATCGGAGTGCCGTCCTGCAGGGCGGCCCAGGTGCGCCGGGCGAGGTCGCCGTCCGGCTCGGCCAGGATCTGGCGCCGCACGCCGATATCGGCCGGCGGCGTCAGCCCCGAAAAGGGGCTCTCGGGCGCGAACGGCGCCAGTGTGCGCGGGCTGTCCCAGGACAGGGTGCCGCCGAGATTGCGCCCGCCCCGGCGCAGGCGCACCGGCACGAGGTCGTCGCTGCCGGCGGCGAGCCGCGGGCCCGCGAAGCGCAGGAGCAGCCCGCCCTTGTCGACGAAGGTGGAGACCCGCTCCAGCGTCGCCGGATCGAGGGCGCCGACATCCGCCAGCACCAGGACCGAGACCTGGGAATCGAGCATCTGGCCGATCGATTCGGCGACGCCGCGCCCGCCGCGGGGCTCCAGCACGTCGGCGAAGGGCGTCAGTGCGCGGGAGAGATAGTAGGTCGGCGAGAGCAGCGGCTGGGCCTGGTCGCTCGTCCCGCCGAAGACGAGGCCGACCCGGCGGCGCCGGCCGCGCTCGTCGGCCAGCACCACGGCACCGGCCGAGTGCTCGCCCGCGACCTCGAACCGCGCGATGGTGTTGCGTAGCTCCACCGGCAGGTCGAAGCGGACCTCCGTCGCGGTGGCATTGCCGGCGAAGGCGAAATTCGTCTCGGCAAGCGGCAGGCCCTTGGCATCGAGGGCCCGGACCGTGCCGGATTCGCGACCGTTCGGCTCCGCCCGCACCACGATGACGCCGAGCTGGCCGCCGGAGGAATCCGGGCCGGCGAGGCCTAGAGCCGGCGTCCGCTCGGCCTTGAGCACGGTGATGTCGGCGCGGTTGCGCGATGCGGCTGCCGCGAGGCCGGCCGGGAAGGCGTCGCCGTCCGGCCCGGCGACGCCGTCGCTGACCCAGACCACGGCGCTGCCCGGGTTGCGCTCCAGGAAGGCGGTGAGCGACGGCAGCTGCGCCGACCGGTCGGCGAGGTGCGGCAGCGGCTCGATGGCGCGCAGGCGCTCGAGCGCCGGCCCGGGACCGGTGGCCTCCAGGCCCGTCGGCGAAGCGGCGGTGGCGAGCAAGGCCACCGGACGCCCGGCCCGGGCTGCCGCCTCGACCTCGGCCGCGGCGACGCGGATCCGGTCGCGCCAGTCCTGCGCGGCGGTGAAGCCGTTGTCGAGGACCAGTACCAGGGGGTTACGCCCGTCGGCGGCACCCTGCGGGCTCGGATTCCAGACCGGACCCGACACCGCCAGGATCAGGCAGGCGGAGGCGAGCAGCCGCAGCGCCAGCAGCCAGGGCGGCGTGCGGGCCGGCGTCTCGCGCTCCGGCAGCAGGTCGGCGAGGATGCGCAACGGCGGGAAGTCGATGCGCCGCGGCCGCGGCGGCGTCACCCGCAAGAGGTACCAGAGCGCCGGCAGGGCGACGAGCGCCGCGAGGGCGGCGGGGGCGGCGAAGCTGAGGGGCAGTCCGAACATCGAAGGCGTCCTCAACCTGCCCCGCGGGCGGCGGCGACCAGGGTGACGAGGCGGAGCGCCGCCTCGCTCGCCGGTCGGTCGGTGCGGTGCAGCGTCAACGTCCACCCCTGCGACCGGGCGATCTCCGCCAACGCATCGCGATGGGCGCGGATCCGCCGGCGATAGGCCTCGCCCCAGGCGGCGGCGTCGCCGACCCGGAGCGACAGGCCGGCCTCCAAGTCGTGCAGTTCGGCCTGGCCGGAGAACGGGAAAGTCTCCTCCACCGGATCGACCACCATGACGAGGTGGCCGCGGCTGCCGGCACCGGCGATCGCCGCGACCGCGGCCCGCACCTGCTCCGGCGGCGAGAGGAAATCGCCGATCAGCACCGCCTCGTCGAAACGTCCGACCGGGGCGCGGGGCGGCAGATCCTCGTCGAGGCCGGAGGCGTCGGCCGACAGGGTCTCGGCCATCCGCTCGACGATGGTGCGAGTGGCCTGGGGCCGCGACAGGCCGAGGAGCCCGACCCGCTCGCCGGCCTCCACGAAGGCGTCGCCGAGGGCCAGCGCCAGGACGAGGGCCCGCTCGATCTTCGGCGCCTGCGCGAGCGTGGAGCCGAAGCCCATCGAGGCCGAGCGGTCGACCCAGAACCAGACGGTATGGGCCGCCTCCCATTCGCGCTCGCGGACGTAGAGACGGTCGTCCCTCCCTGAGCGACGCCAGTCGATCCGGCTCGCCGCCTCGCCGGCGACGAAGGGGCGGAACTGCCAGAAGCTCTCGCCCGGGCCGGCCCGGCGGCGGCCGTGCAGGCCGTGCGCCAGGGTCGCGGCGACCCGGCGGGCCTCCAGGATCAGGCGCGGCATCCGCTCGGCGAGCGAAAGGGCGGTCTCGGTCTCCTGCCGGCCGGGGGCGCGGAGGCTTGCGTCCAGGACGCGTGTCGCGACCACCGGGTCAGAGCCGCCCGACGAGGCGGCCGATCAGGCCGGGGATCGTCTCGCCATCGGCGCGGGCCGCGAAGGTCAGCGCCATGCGGTGCTTCAAGACCGGCTCGGCCAAAGCCGCCACGTCGTCGACGGAGGGCGCGACCCGTCCCTCGATCAGCGCGCGGGCGCGCACCGCCAGCATCAGCGCCTGGCTGGCGCGGGGGCCGGGGCCCCAGAGCAGCTTGTCGGCGATCGCCGCGTCGCCCCCGACGGGCCGCGCCGCGCGCACGAGGTCGAGGATCGCATCGACCACCGCCTCGCCGACGGGCAGGCGCCGCACCAGGCGCTGGGCCGAGAGCAGGGCGTCGGTGTCCATCACGGCTTGCGGCCGGTGTTCCTCGGCACCGGTGGTCTCCAGCAGGATGCGCCGCTCGGCAGCGCGGTCGGGATAGCCGACGTCGATCTCGAGCAGGAAGCGGTCGAGCTGGGCCTCGGGCAGCGGATAGGTGCCCTCCTGCTCGATCGGGTTCTGGGTCGCCAGGACGTGGAACGGCCGCGGCAGATCGTGGCGGGCGCCGGCGACCGAGACGAAGCGCTCCTGCATCGCCTGGAGCAGCGCCGACTGGGTGCGGGGGCTGGCGCGGTTGATCTCGTCGGCCATCAGGAGCTGGGTGAAGATCGGCCCGCGCACGAAGCGGAACGAGCGGTGCCGGTCCTGGTCCTCGTCGAGGATCTCGCTGCCGAGGATGTCGGAGGGCATCAGGTCGGGGGTGAACTGCACCCGGCGCGCGTCGAGCCCGAGCACGGTGCCCAGCGTCTCGACGAGCTTGGTCTTGGCCAGGCCCGGCAGGCCGACGAGGAGACCGTGGCCGCCCGCCAGCACGGTGACCAGCGCGAGATCGACCACCTGCTCCTGCCCGAAGATGACCCCGTGGATCGCCTCCCGGGCGCGCCCGACGCTGGCGAGGCAGGCCTCCGCGGCGGCGACGATGCCGTCATCCATCGGGGTCGCGGCCGGCGCGCTGGCTTCCATCATGCGGGGTCCTCGTCGTCATCCGGGGGGCCTCGCGGCCCCCTGTCGGGGATCGGCGAGTGTGGCTCCCTTCCGCACCGCAAGGCAAGGTTGGCGCGACGCCGCAGGGCAGTGGGGCGGGTGGCGAACTCACGCGCCGTGCGGCTCGTCCTCCGCCCCGATCAGGGATGACGCTGTCGAGAGACGGAAGCGGCGCGGGCGATTCCCCCCGCGGGCTGCAGGGCCGTCCGGGAAAGATCGGCACGGGTAAACCCATCCCCTCTCCCGAATGGGCAGGACAGTTGCATAAGAAGGACAATTGCATAAGAGACGACTGTGGGTCGATCTGCCCTGAAAGCGAGTTCGGAGAGCGGCCTCTCTGCAAGCGAAAGATGCGGCGAGCGATCGGCAATCACGCATGCTTGTACAGCATCTTGACTTATATGCGATAGCCATGCCTACATGAGAGATTTAATCCTGCGCTTTACTGGCATGGATTAGGTAAGATGCAACCAAACAGGGATCAATGTCAAATCAAGGCGTTTGTCGCCCGATCGCCACCGGATCCACCGACACCTCCTGCTTCAAGGTCCGCAGCGCGAAGACCGAGCGCGACTGGCGGATGCCGCGGATGCGATAGAGCTTTTCACGAAGGAACCGCTCGTAATGCGCGGTGCCGCTGACCGCGACCTTGATCATGTAATCGTACTCGCCGGTCACAAGATGCACCTCCAGCACTTCGGGGATGCGCAGGATCTCGGTACCGAAGGCCTCCAGCACCGCATCGTCGTGCTTGTCGAGGGTGACCTCGATGAACACCACGTCCGGGATGCCGAGTGCCCGGTGGTCGAGCACGGCGACGTAGTCGCGGATCAGCCCCGCCTCCTCCAGGCGCCGCAGCCGCGTCCAGCACGGCGATTGCGACAGCCCGACCCGCTCGGCGAGCGCCGCGATCGTCAGCCGGCCATCGGCCCGCAGGGCACCGAGGATCTTCCGGTCGAGATCGTCGAGCCTTTGCGGCTCCGCGCCCTTCTGCGGCGCCTGCGCCCGCGCAGAACGTCTGTTCGGCGTTTCGCCCCTCGATGCCATGCTGCGTTCTCCGGTCACCCGCTTTAGCGGCGAAAAACGGCGAGGACCATCCGGCCGGACCGGGCTACAGTCGGGGAAATCAAGCGTCGCGGGAGGGCGCAGATGGCTCTTGAACAAGGGCATGCGGTGGAGGTCCGGGCCCGGATTCTCCACGTCTTCGGCGGTGTCACGCGCCCGCTCGGCGGGAGCGAACGCGCCGGCCACACTCTGAGACGCCTCGCTCTCGACGCCACCTCCTCCGCGGTCACCCTGTCGATCCTGGTTCCGGAAGGAACGGACCTGTCCGTCCTCGCTGCCCGCCTCTCGCGCCATCCGATCGCGGTCGAGGCGCAGGTCGGCGCGCCGTTCTGACACCCCCTCCCGCATCGTCCGCGACCCCCTCCCCCGCGAAGGGCTTATCCCATGCCGCCAGACGCCCCGAGCCCGCAGGCTCCGTTAAGTCTCCACGTCCCCGAGCCGGCCGTCCGTCCCGGCGGCAATCCGAGCTTTTCCGATCTCGACATCCCGGAGGCCGGCGCCGTCCGCCGGCCCGACGTCGACGTGGCGGCCGCCGACATCCGCGACATGGCCTACACGCTGATCCGGGTGCTGGATTCCGACGGCAAGGCGGTCGGCCCCTGGGCCGGCTCGCTCACCGACGACGAATTGCTCGCAGGTCTTCGCGACATGATGAAGCTGCGCGCCTTCGATGCGCGGATGCTGATGGCCCAGCGCCAGGGCAAGACCTCCTTCTACATGCAGCATCTCGGCGAGGAGGCGGTGAGCACCGCGTTCCGCCGGGCGCTCCAGCCCGGCGACATGAACTTCCCGACCTACCGCCAGGCGGGCCTGCTGATCGCCGGCGGCTACCCGCTCGTCGACATGATGTGCCAGATCTACTCGAACGAGGCCGATCCGCTGCACGGCCGGCAATTGCCGGTGATGTACTCGGCCAAGGAGCACGGCTTCTTCTCGATCTCGGGCAACCTCGCGACCCAGTATATCCAGGCGGTCGGCTGGGCGATGGCATCGGCGATCAAGAACGACACCAGGATCGCCGCCGCCTGGATCGGCGACGGCTCGACGGCGGAATCGGATTTCCACGCGGCCTTGGTCTTCGCCTCGACCTACCGGGCGCCGGTGGTGCTCAACGTCGTCAACAACCAGTGGGCGATCTCGACCTTCCAGGGCTTTGCCCGCGGCGGCTCCTCGACCTTCGCGGCCCGCGGTCACGGCTTCGGGATTCCGGCGCTCCGGGTCGACGGCAACGACTACCTCGCCGTCCACGCGGTGGCGAAATGGGCGACCGAGCGGGCGCGGCGCAACCTCGGGCCGACGCTGGTCGAATACGTCACCTACCGGGCCGGCGCCCATTCGACCTCCGACGACCCCTCCGCCTACCGGCCGAAGACCGAGTTCGATGCCTGGCCCCTCGGCGACCCGGTCAGGCGCCTGAAGGATCACCTGATCGCCCGCGGCGCCTGGTCGGAGGAGCGCCACCGCCAGGGCGAGGCCGAGATCCTCGACGAGGTCGTGGCCGCCCAGCGCGAGGCCGAGACCCACGGCACGCTGCATGCCGGCGGCAAGCCGTCGCCACGCGACATGTTCGAAGGAGTGTTTTCGGAAATGCCCCCTCACCTGCGCCGCCAGCGCCAGCAGGCGGGGTACTGACATGCCGCGCCGCACGATGATCGAGGCCATCCGCGACGCGATGGCCGTGGCGATGGAGCGCGACGACGACGTGGTCGTGTTCGGGGAGGATGTCGGGTATTTCGGCGGCGTCTTCCGCTGCACCCAAGGGCTCCAGGCCCGCTTCGGCAAGAGCCGCTGCTTCGATGCGCCGATCAGCGAACTCGGCATCGTCGGCGCCGCCGTCGGCATGGCCGCCTACGGCTTGAAGCCCTGCATCGAGATCCAGTTCGCCGACTACATGTACCCGGCCTACGACCAGATCGTGTCCGAGGCCGCGCGCCTGCGCTACCGTTCCGGCGGCCAGTTCACCGCCCCGATGGTGGTGCGGATGCCCACCGGCGGCGGGATCTTCGGCGGCCAGACCCACAGCCAGAGCCCCGAGGCCCTGTTCACCCACGTCGCCGGCCTCAAGACCGTGGTGCCGTCGAACCCCTACGACGCCAAGGGCCTGCTGATCGCCGCGATCGAGGATCCCGACCCGGTGATCTTCCTGGAGCCCAAGCGCCTCTATAACGGCCCCTTCGACGGCCACCACGACCGGCCGGTGACCCCGTGGGCCCGCCACGACCTCGGCGAGGTGCCGGACGGGCACTACACCGTGCCGCTCGGCAAGGCGGCGATCCGGCGCGAGGGGAACGCCGTCACGGTGCTGGCCTACGGCACCATCGTCCACGTCGCCGAGGCCGCCGCCGCCGAGACGGGAATCGACGCGGAGGTCATCGACCTGCGCACGCTGCTTCCCCTCGACATGGAGACGATCGAGGCCTCGGTGCGCAAGACCGGGCGCTGCGTCATCGCGCACGAGGCGACGCTGACCTCGGGCTTCGGCGCCGAGCTGGCGGCGCTCGTGCAGGAATCCTGCTTCTACCACCTGGAGGCGCCGATCGTCCGGGTCGCCGGCTGGGACACGCCCTACCCGCACGCCCAGGAATGGGCCTATTTCCCGGGCCCCGAGCGTGTCGGCCGGGCCCTTCGCGCCGCGCTGGAGGGCTGACCCATGGGCTTTCGCATCGTCAAGCTCCCGGATATCGGCGAGGGCGTGGCCGAGGCCGAGGTCTCGGCCTGGCACGTCAAGGTCGGCGACGTGGTCCGCGAGGACCAGCCCCTCGCCGACGTGATGACCGACAAAGCCACCGTCGAGATCCCCTCGCCGGTGAGCGGTACCGTGGCGGCACTGGGCGCCGAGGCCGGCCAGATGCTGGCAGTCGGCGCCGAATTGGTGCGGCTGGAGATCGAGGGCGGCGAGGCCGCTCCCGAGGCCGGGGTCGCGGTGGCGCCCGAGATCGCCAAGGCGCAGGACGCGGCGGCCGGCAAGCCCGCCGCCGCCCTGATCCCGGCCGCGGACGGCCTGGAGCCGGCGCAGCCCGCACCTGCCCCGCCTTCTGCTGCCGCGCCGAAACCCGCCGAGCCACCGAAGCCTGCACCGACCAAACCCGCTTCCCCTGCCCCGCGCCCCGCGGCGGCAGCACCCTCCTCCGGCCCGCCGCGCCCTCCCGGCGAGAAACCGGTCGCCTCGCCTGCCGTGCGCCGGCGGGCGCTGGAGGCCGGGATCGACCTGCGCCAGGTCCGCGGCACCGGCCCGGCCGGCCGCATCGGCCACGACGACCTCGACGCCTTCCTGAACACCCCGCCGGAGGATGCCGCGCCGGCCCCCGCCGGCCGCGCCCCGCGCACGGGCGTGGAGGAGATCAAGGTCATCGGCCTGCGACGGCGCATCGCCCAGCGGATGGCCGACGCCAAGCGCCGCGTCGCCCATTTCTCCTACGTCGAGGAGGTCGACGTGACGGCGGTGGAGGAGCTGCGCGCCGCCCTCAACCAGCGCCACGGCGCGACCCGGCCGAAGCTGACCCTGATCCCGTTCCTGGTCCAGGCCCTGGTGCGGAGCCTCCCGGACTTCCCGCAGATGAACGCGCATTACGACGACGAGGCGGAGGTGATCCACCGCCATGCCGGCATCCATGTCGGCATCGCGACGCAGACGCCGTCGGGCCTGATGGTGCCGGTGCTCCGTCACGCCGAGACCCGCGACGTGTGGAACTCGGCGGCCGAGGTTCGCCGCCTGGCGGAGGCCGCCCGCAACGGCCTGGCCGCCCGGGACGAACTCTCGGGCTCGACCATCACCATCACGTCGCTGGGGGCGCTCGGCGGCATCGTGACGACGCCGGTGATCAACCGACCGGAAGTGGCGATCATCGGCGTCAACAAGCAGGTGATGCGCCCGGTCTGGCGCGATAACGCCTTCGTGCCGCGCCTGACGATGAACCTCTCGGCGTCCTTCGACCACCGGGTGGTCGACGGCTACGACGCCGCCCTGTTCGTGCAGGCGCTCAAAGGCCTGATCGAGACGCCCGCGACCCTGTTCATGGAGGCCTGATGTGGGCGAGATCACCACCAAGCTCCTGGTGCTCGGCGGCGGCCCGGGCGGCTACGTCGCGGCGATCCGCGCCGGCCAGCACGGCATCGACACCGTGCTGGTCGAGGAGAACCGCTTGGGCGGCACCTGCCTCAATGTCGGCTGCATCCCCTCGAAGGCGATGATCCACGCCGCCGAGGCGTTTCACGCGGCGGTGCTGCAATCCGAGGACGCCTCGCCCTTCGGCCTCTCGGCCGGCCCGCCGCGCCTCGACTTCTCCCGCACGGTGGCCTGGAAGGACGGTATCGTCGGGCGGCTCAACACCGGGGTGGCGTCGCTCCTGAAGCGCGGCGGGGTCAAGATCCTGCGCGGGCGCGGCACCATGGTCGACGGCAAGACCTGCCTCGTCGAGACCGATACCGGCCCCGAGCGGGTTCGGGCCGAGCACGTGATCCTGGCCACCGGCTCGGTCCCGGCGGCACTCCCCCACCTGCCCTTCGGCGGGCGGGTGATCTCCTCGACCGAGGCCCTGTCGCTGCCGAGTGTCCCCGCCACGATGGCGGTGGTGGGCGCGGGCTATATCGGCCTCGAACTCGGCACCGCCTTCGCCAAGCTCGGCGCCAAGGTCACGGTGGTGGAGATGGCCGAGCGGATCCTGCCGGCCTACGATGCCGAGCTGACCCGGCCGGTGGCGCGGCGCCTCGCGGGGCTCGGGATCGAGGTGCTGCTCGGCGCCAGGGCGACCGGCCTGTCCAGCGACGCGCTGGCCGTCGAGGTCGGCGGAGACTCGAAAAAGATTCCGGCGGAGGTGATCCTGGTCGCGGTCGGGCGCAAGGCGCGCACGCAGGATCTCGGGTTGGAGCGGCTCGACCTCGACATGAGCGGACCGTTCATCCGCATCGACGAGCGTTGCGCCACCTCGATGCGCAACGTCTGGGCGGTCGGCGACGTCACCGGCGAGCCGATGCTGGCCCACCGCGCCATGGCGCAGGGCGAGATGGTGGCCGACCTCGTGGCGGGCCGCCGCCGCGCCTTCCACAAGGTGGCGATTCCGGCGGTCTGCTTCACCGACCCGGAGGTGGTCTCGGCCGGCCTCTCGCCGGAGGAGGCCCGTGCCGCCGGCCACGAGATCCGCACCGGCCTGTTTCCCTTCGCGGCGAACGGCCGCGCCATGACGCTCGGCGCCGAGGACGGCTTCGTGCGGGTGACGGCGCGGGCCGACAACCACCTCATCCTGGGCATCCAGGCCGTGGGGGCCGGGGTCTCGGAACTCGCGGCGGGATTCGGCCTGGCGCTGGAGATGGGCGCTCGGCTGGAGGACGTGGCCGGCACGATCCACGCCCACCCGACCCTCGGCGAAGCCTTCCACGAGGCGAATCTCCGGGCGCTCGGGGAAGCGTTGCACATCTGAAAAACGGCGCCGCCGCGCAAATCGGCGCCCGATATGCGAGAGGATCGGTCGTCCGGGCGGCGGAGGGACGACGCGTGAGCGAGAAGAAGCGCCGGGCCACGGCCGCGGAGATCCGCGACCGGGCCTTCGGCGACGTGATCGAGTGGCTGGAATACCGCGTCGCGGTGTGCCGCGACGGGCTGGAGCGCTACACTGCCTCCCACGGCGCCGACAGCCGGGCCGTGGCGACGGAGCGCGCCGCGGCGTTCGAGGCCGAGCTGATCCTGCGCGAGATCGGCAAGCTCGCACAGGCGGCGCCGCGCTCGAAGGCGTTTCGCGAGGCCGCCGAGGCACGCCGCCGCTTCATCGCCGCGCAGCGCGAGCGGACCGGCGACGCGGGCACGCCGGACGAGGCCTGAGGGGCTGCTGCCGCAGCGCCACCCGCGGCACGAAGATTTTTCCCGTTCCTCATTGAATAGAACCGAGTCCGCGTGAAATACTCCGAAGTCGGTTCGCACCAGACGGGCCGGAATCCGGGGAGAATCGCCATGACGGGCCGGGGCCGCTTGCGCCTGGAGAGACTCGTTTCCGTGCTCGCCCTCTGCCTCGCCGCGCAAGGCGCGCGCGCCGAGGTGAAGACCGGGCCGGTGCTGACGCATTGGGGCCTGTGCGAGGCCTCTGGCGCCGTTCCCTATCCGGCCGGCAGCTTCGGCGACCGCTTCCTGGTGGTCGACGACGAGGACAACACGCTCCGCCTCTACAAGGCCGACGAATCCGGCGCACCGCTCGCCCTGAAGGGCGGCGACCTCGACGCCGCGCTCGCGACGAGCGGCCGCGAGGAGCCCGCCAAGGCCGACCTCGAATCCCTTGCCTGGCTCGGCAGCGACCTGGTGCTGATGGGCTCGCATGCCCGCGACACGGACGGCCGCACCCGCGAGGCCTCGCGCCAGATGCTCGCCCTGTCGGTCGGGGGCGACGCCAAGGCCCCGGCGGTATCGCCGAAGGGCAAGGCGTTCACGGGGTTTGTCAAGGCGCTGGCCGATCTCGACCCGCGCCTGTCCGAGCGCATCGCCGTCGATCTCGCGGCGAAGGCGAGCCTGAGCCCGAAGCGGCGCGGCCTCGCCCTCGAGGGCCTGAGCCCGATGCCAGACGGGCGCGGCCTGTTCGTGGGCCTGCGCAACCCGCTCAACGCCGACAACGATGCCCTGGTGGTGCCGTTCGAGAACGCCGCCGAGGCGCTGGCGAGCGGCGCCGCGCCGAAGCTGGCAAAGCCCATCGCCCTCGACCTCAAGGGCCGGGGCATCCGCGACATCGCCTATGCGCCGGGGATCAAGGCGTATTTCCTCGTCGCCGGCGGCTCCGGCAGCGGCGGCGAGGCCGCCGACCTCTACCGCTGGTCGGGTACGGTCGGCGAGGCGCCGACCCGGGTTCCTGGGGTAGCCGAAGCGCTGGCGGCGCTCCCGGATTTCCAGCCCGAAGGCCTGATCGTGTCTTCGGACGGGAAGAAGGTGCAGGTGATCAGCGACGATGGCGACATCTGCCCGGCGCGCAAGCCGCAGGGGTTTCGGAGTGTGGTGCTGGAGTTGGAGTGAGAGGTATTCGCTCCACTGATCCTTCAGCGATCTCGTGTCTCTTGTTTCATCCCGATGCCCGCCGCGAGACGGGTCTCGGGGTGATGTCGGCGAAGCCCGGGAGAAGAGACGGAACGGCATCCGCGCTTTGAGGACCTGGCGGTAACGACATCCGATCGGCTTGACCATGCGCAGGATGGTGATCGACCGGATGCGGCTTCGGGAGGGGCTGCTTCCAGGCTATCGATGACGACGAGGTCCATGACGGGTTTGCAGTCTGACGGCTTTCGGGCAGGATCGCGAAAGAGTCGGACGTCGACCGCCCCCTTGGCCAAGCCTGCCAGCGCCGAGGAGGTGCGCGCATTTCACGCGAGGCTGATGGCCGTCGCCAGCGGCTCAGATGATCCGCGGCTCGAACGTGTCTTCGACATCGTGCCGCGGGAGGCATTTCTGGGTCCCGGACCATGGAAGATCATGGTCAATGAGCGCTACGTCGAAACACCGACTACCGATCCGGTCTTCGTCTACCAGAACTGCCTCGTTGCCCTCGATGCCGCCAGGCGCATCAACAACGGCGAACCGTTCCTGCATGCGCGCTGGATCGGAGCGATCGCCCCGAAGAGGGGCGAGACCATCGTCCACATTGGAGCGGGCGCCGGATATTACACCGCTCTCCTGTCGATGCTGGCCCTGCCGAGCGGTCGCGTACACGCCTATGAGATCGAACCGGGACTGGCCCGCCGCGCCTCCGACAACCTCGCGCCATTCGAGGGCGTGACTGTCGTGCAGGGCGATGCGACGGAATTGCCCCTGCCGGATTGCGACGTGATCTACGTCAATGCGGGGGTCGTTTCACCGCCCGGTCCTTGGTTGAAAGCCCTGCGACCCGGCGGGCGGATCGTCTTTCCGTGGCGGCCCTCGACGCAGCTGGGGGTCGCCGTGATGATGACCCGAGCGGACACGAGCTTCACGGTCCGGCTGTTGGGACCGGCGTGGTTCATCCCCTGCGTCGGTGCGTCGGACCCGGCAGGTTGCATCAAGTCCCCCAGCCTATCGCAGGCGCATTCCATCGGAGCGGCGTGGCTGATCGAAGATCGAGCGCCGGACGATACGGCTGTCGCCCTATGCCGGGATGTCTGGTTCTCGGGCGGGCCGGAATAGAACCGGACGACCGATCCGGGTCGACAGGGGAACGGCCGGTTCGGGATGGGCGACAGCCCCATGGTCACGAGACCGCCGCTTTCGGGCAGAGGGGTCGGGGCCGCGCACCCCACTCAGCAGCGTTTCACCGGCGGTCGAAGGATACGCCGATGCCATCGCAGGCGGGTTTTCGAGTCGGTGACGTATCTCTGCGAGACGGTCATGCGACGAGTGCCGCCGGGCGAACCGAACGTTCTTCGACGATGACCGCGACCGTGTCGTCATCACGCACGCGGCCCGTGATCCTATCTCCACGAACGACGCCGTCCGTTGCCCGCCCTGCCGCAGCATATGCCGAGATGCCGCGAGCCGGCACGACTCTACAGTTCATCGCGGCCCTCGCGCCGCGTGAAGCCCCGCCTCACGACGGAGCCGCGCCTCCCAGGCGCTCCCTCTCCCGCAACGCCTCGATGAGATCGAGCACGCGCGCGACCTGCGCCCCGACATTCCACCAGGCCGGCCGCGGCAGGGCGGGAGGCACGGGCATCGCCGCCACCGCCTCGACCAGGAAGGCCGCCTCCGGCAAGGCCGGTCGGTCGGCGCGGCGGGTCGAGGCGGTGGTCAGCGCCCGGGCGAGAAGTTGCGCCTTGCGGGCCCCCGGCACCCGGGCGCGGCGGGTGACCGGGTCGAGGCCGGCGCGGGCGAGGTCGCGGCCGATCTCGGCGTAGATCAGCCCGGCGGCGCGCACCGCCGGGCGGCAGGCGGGGAGCAGCATCGCGATGCCGGATTCGGCCCGGGCATAGAGGAGGTCGGCCGCCGCGAGCAGGCGGGCCACCACGGCGGCGAGCGCGGGGCTCGGCTCGGGCCGGGCCAGGAAGGCGCCGGGGTCGATCCCGGCCTCGCGCAGCCAGTCTTCCGGCAGGTAGAGGCGCCCGTTGCGGGCATCCTCGCCGACGTCGCGGGCGACGTTGGTGAGCTGCATGGCGATGCCGAGGTCGCAGGCCCGGGCGAGGGCCTCGGGCGAGCGCTCGCCCATCACCAGGGTCATCATCGCCCCGACCGAGCCGGCGACCCGGGCCGCGTAGGCGACGAGGGAGGAGAGGTCGGGGTGGCGCCGCCCGGCGGCGTCCCAGGCGAGACCCTCGAGGAGGGCGGCGGGCAGCGCCTCGGGGATGGCGTGCCGGGTCACGATCTCGGCGAGCGCCCGGTCGGCGGGGGCGTCCGCCGGCCGGCCGGCATAGGCGGCGGCGAGGCGGGCGCGCAGACGCGGCACGGCATCGGCTCGGGCGCCCGCCCCGTCCACCGCGTCGTCGGAGAGGCGGCAGAAGGCGTAGAGCCCGTAGGCGTCGCGGCGCACCGCCTCGGGCAGCAGCCACGAGGCGGCATAGAAGCTGCGCGAGCCGGCCCGGATCGCGTCCCGGCAGGCGCTGTGGTCTGCGGAGCGGGCCAGGGCGGCGGCGAACGGCGTCGGGCGACGCGCATCAGGCGAAGACGGCAGCATCGGGCACCACGCGATCGAGGATCTTCGAGGAGGACAGCACCCCCGGAAGCCCGGCCCCCGGATGGGTGCCGGCGCCGACGAGGTAGAGGTGGCGCACCGCGCCGCAGCGGTTGTGCGGGCGGAAATAGGCGCTCTGGGTCAGGATCGGCTCCAGGCCGAAGCCCGAGCCGCGCCAGGACAGGAAGTCGTCGGAAAAGTCCTGCGGCGTCGTCACCCGGGAGGTGACGAGGGCATCCGACAGGCCCGGCAGCACGGTCGCTTCGAGGCGCGCGGCGATGCGCTGCCGGAACGGCTCGGCCAGCGCCGCCCAATCCTGCCCGCCGGCGAGGTTCGGCACGGGAGCCAGGGCGTAGAACGCGTCGTGCCCCGGCGGCGCCACGCCCGGATCGGTCGCGGTCGGCCGGTGCAGGTAGAGGCTCATGTCCTCGGCCAGCACCTTTCGCGAAAAGATGTCGTCGAGGAGCCCGCGATAGCGCGGCCCGAGCAGGATCGTGTGGTGGGCGAGTTCCGGATAGCGGCGCCGCGTGCCGAAGTACCAGACGAACAGCCCCATCGAGGAATGCGCCCTGGACAGGCGCCGCTCGCGCCAGCCCCGCGCCTCCTTCGGCAGCAGATGGAGCGCGGTGACGGCGGAATCGGCGTTCGACACCACCACGTCGGCGGGAATCTCGGTGCCGTCGGCGAGCGCGACGCCCCGGGCGGTGCCGTCCTTCACCAGAATTCGCTCGACCTCGGCGCCGCACCGCACCTCGCCGCCCTGGCCCTCGATCAGCGACACCATCCCGCGCACCAGGGCGCCTGTGCCGCCGAGAGCCGAATGCACGCCCCAGCGCCGCTCGAGCGACGCGATCAGGCAGTAGAGCGCGCTCGCCCGGAACGGCGAGCCGCCGATGAGCAGCGGGTGGAAGCTGAAGGCCGTGCGCAGGCGCTCGTCGCGAAACACCGACGAGACCAGGCTGTAGACGCTGCGATGACCGCCGATCCGCAGGAGGTCGGGGGCGATGCGCAGCATGTCGGTGAGGCGCCCGAACGGCACCGCGCCGAGCTGCTCGAACCCGACCCGACACAGCTCGTCGGACAGCGCCATGAACCGGTCGTAGGCACCGCCCTCACCGGGGGACAGGCGCTCCACCTCGGCGCGCATGGCGTCGGCCTCGCCGCACATGGCGAAGGTGGCGCCGTCGTCGTAGCGGATGCGGTAGAACGGCCGCATCGGTACGAGCGTCACGTCGTCGGCGAGACGACGCCCGCAGAGCGCCCACAATTCCTCGAACAGGAACGGCGCGGTGACGATGGTCGGCCCGGCATCGAAGGCGAAGCCGTCCTGCCGGTGGACCCGCGCCCGCCCACCCGGCTGGTCGAGCCGTTCGAGCACGCTCACCCGGTAGCCCCGCACGCCGAGCCGGATGGCCGCCGCGAGCCCGCCGAAGCCGCTGCCGATCACCACCGCACGGGGGCGGCGCCGGGCGGACGTGACCCGCGGCGGCGCATCGTCGAGTGTCAACATAGGTTGACACTATCGTCGCGGTCGGGGCGGGTGGCAAGCGGGAAAGGTGGTTTTCCGGGCCGGCGCCTCATGACGCTCGCGCGCTCACCGGCGCACGAGCGTCAAGCTGCATTGACGCCTGCTCCGTGTGGCCTCGGCCGGGCGCCTACACGTCGCAGCTCAATCCCAACGCCGCCAGCCCCTCGTCGAGCAGGTCGCCGACATTCGGGATGCCCAGGAGGTAATCGGCGGGGCGGGTGCCGGCGGCCTCGCGCTCGCGGGCGAGACGGACCGCGTCGGGGAATTCCTCCGGCTCCATGTCGCCGCGGCCGACGAACAGGATCGCCACCAGCTCGGCCCGCTCGTCGTCGTTGAGGCCGGCGATCACCTCGCGCAGCTCCTCCTCGGTGGCGTCGTCGGTGCCGTCGACCAGCACGTCGCGGGCGCCGTCGTCGATCGGGTTCGAGCCGGAATCAGGGTCGCTCAGGCCCTCCTTCACGTCGAGGGCCCGGACCCGCAGGATGAACTCACAGACCTTCTCTACGGCGATGTCCATCGGTCGAACCTCCTCGCACCACGCGCGACACTGAATGCCAGCCTCAACCCGCGAAGCGCGGCCGGGTTCGCCTTTCTCGCTTCGCCTCTGGTTTCTCGCTTCGCCTCTGGACGGCGGGGCCGTTCGACATCAAGTGAGCGGCGGCGCGCCCATCCTCCGAGATTCCCGCCCCGAGGTTCCCGATGCTCATCAACGCCGCCTTCGCGGCCCTGCGGCAGGTCTTCTCCCCGCCGCTCCGCGCGATCCTGTGGAAGTCGCTCGGTCTCACGGTCGGGCTCTTGGTCCTGGTATGGTTCTGCCTCACCAAGGGCATCGCGGCGATCCTCGCCGCCCACCCGATCTCGACCGACTACGCGATGGTCAACGCCGTGGCGTCGTTCCTGGCCGGGGCCGGGCTGTTCGTCGGGCTCGCCTACATCCTGCCGCCGGTCTCGATCCTGGTGGCGGGCTACTTCCTCGACGACGCCGCCGACATCGTCGAGCGCACCAACTTCCCCGACGAGGTGCCGGGCCGGGCGATGCCGCTCTCCCAGGCGATGCTCTACACGGTACGATTCGCCGCGCTGGCGCTGGCCGTCAACCTCGCGGCCCTGCTCCTGCTGCTGGTGCCGGGCGTCAACGTGGCGGCGTTCTTCCTCGCCAACACCTACCTGCTCGGGCGCGAGTATTTCGAGCTCGCCGCCGCCCGGTTCCGGCCCCTGACCGAGGCCGGCGCCATGCGGCGCCACCATTCGGCGACCGTGATGCTCGCCGGTGCGCTGCTCGCCGGGCTGATGCTGGTGCCGATCGTCAACCTGATCACGCCGCTCTTCGGCATCGCCCTGATGGTCCACGTCCACAAGGGCCTGAGCCGCGACCGGCTGCTGAAGGCCCCGACCTCGCGCCCGCCCCTGGCGATGGACCGCGACCGGCTCGACGCGGGCAGGCGCTGATCCGGTTTCCGCATCGCGAAGCGATCAATCGGCAGCCGTACGAGACGGTTGCGGATCGTGCCGGGCGCGCGCACCCTGGCGCCATGCCCGGCGAGACCCACGACGTGCTGAACCAGAGCCCGCCCTTCGGCGACGTGAACCTGTTTGCGGCCGATGCGGCGCTGCGGGGCGCCGTCGCGGCCTTCGGACCGGATGCGGCCGACGGGCTCGACAGTTTCGGCGTGCACTGGGGAACGGCCGAGCGGCTCGATCTCGGCCGCCTCGCCAACGCCCACCCGCCGATCCTGCGCACCCACGACCCGCGAGGGCACCGGGCCGACCGGGTCGAGTTCCACCCGGCCTACCACGCCCTGATGGCGGACAGCGTCGCGGACGGCCTGCACGCCTCGATCTGGGACGGGGCGGATCCGGAAAGACCCCGGGCGCGGGGCCGTCTCGCCCGGGCGGCGCGGGTCTTCATGGTGGCGGGCGTCGAGAGCGGGCATCTCTGTCCGATGACCATGACGAGCGCGGCGGTCGCGGCGCTCGAGTCCGCCCCCGACCACCTCGCCGCCTGGCTGCCGCGGATCGTGAGCCGGCGCTACGATCCGCGCTTCAAGCCCTGGTTCGAGAAGGCCGGCGTCACCCTCGGCATGGGGATGACCGAGAAGCAGGGCGGCACCGACCTGCGCGCCAACACCACGACGGCCGCGCCCGCGGGCGGCGACACCTACGCGCTCACCGGCCACAAGTGGTTCTTCTCGGCGCCGATGTCCGACGGTTTTCTGGTGCTGGCGCAGGCCCCCGGCGGGCTCACCTGCCTGCTGGTGCCGCGCCACCGGCCCGACGGCAGCGTGAACGCCCTGCACCTGCAACGCCTGAAGGACAAGCTCGGCAACCGCTCGAACGCCTCCGCGGAGGTCGAGTTCGCGCGAGCCTTCGGCTGGCGTATCGGCGAGGAGGGCCGCGGCGTTCCGACCATGCTGGCGATGGTGCAGCTGACGCGTCTCGATTGCGCGGTCGCCTCGGCGGGTCTCTGCCGCATGGCCCTGGTGCTGGCCCTCCACCATGCCCGCCATCGCCAAGCGTTCGGGAAAGCCCTGGCCGACCAGCCGGCGATGCGCCGGGTGCTGGCCGATCTCGCCCTCGAGAGCGAGGCGCAGACGGCTTTGACCCTCCGGCTCGCCGCCACCTTCGACCGGGGCGAGGCGGCGCACACCCGGCTTCTCACCCCGGCGGTGAAATACGCTGTGTGCAAGGCGGCGCCCGGCTTCGTCTACGAGGCGATGGAGGCTCTCGGCGGCAACGGCTACGTCGAGGAGAGTCCCCTGCCCCGGCTCTACCGCGAGGCGCCGGTCAACGCGATTTGGGAGGGCTCCGGCACCGTCATGGCCCTCGACGTGCTGCGCGCCGCCACGCGGGCGCCGGAGGAGGTCGTGGGGCTGGTGGCGGAACTCGGCGAGGAGGCGGAGGGCCTGCCGGGCGTGCGCGAGGCTGCCGCCGACATCGTTGCGGCGCTCCGGGCGCCCGACGCCGAGGCCCGCGCCCGCTTCGCCACCGGCCGCCTCGCGACCCTCGCCGCCACCGCGTCCCTGGCCGCCTGCGCGCCGCCGGCCGTCGCGGAGGCCTACGCGGCGACGCGGCTCGCGCGGGAGCGGGCGATCTACGGGGCGAACGGGATCGGGGCGGTGACGGAGATGCTGCTCGGCCGCGCCCTGCCGTGAGTCACCCGAACACCACGTGCCCCATGATCCGCCCCGGCATGAGGGTGAACAATCCGGTGATCACCAGCGCGCCGAGATAGACCCCGATCATGCTCCAGCGATGGGCCGCGACGTTTCCTCGCCGCGCGTAGAGCACCGCCCGCACCAGGGCGACGAGCGTCACCACCGACAGAAGGTGGATCCAGCTGAACGGCCCGGCCTGGCGCAGGCCCGAGATGCCGAACGAGCTGAGCGCCACCACCGCCATCAGCCCGACCCAGAACCGGCCCATCAGCCGATGCCGCCCGCCGCCCCGGGGCAAGACGAACTGCAAGGCCCCGAGCACCAGCGCGGCGATCGCCGCCGCGGCGTGGGCCTGGATCACCGGCGAGGCCTGGAGGAGCGGCTGGAGGGTCATGGCTGGAGGATCATGGCGGACACGTCCCGCGACGCGTGCCTCGGCGCCCGCGCCTTGCGGCCCGGTCCGATGCGCGTATGTTGACAGGAGCAACATACGAGGCATGTGGACATTGTCAACATCGGAGGGCGGCAGCGCCTATCACCATGGCGACCTGCGCCGCAGCCTGATCGCGGCGGCGCGCGAATTGCTGCGGGCCGGCGGCGTCGAGGCGGTGACCTTGCGTGAGGCGGCGCGCCTCGCCGGCGTGTCGCACAACGCTCCCTATCGCCACTTCGCCAGCCGCGAGGCGCTGCTGGCGGCGCTCGCGGCCGAGGGATTCCGGGACCTCCGCCGGGTGCTCGACGAGGCCGGGGGCCGGGCCGAGCCGGCCGGACGGCTCACCGCCCTCGGCCGGGCCTATCTGCGTTTCGCCGATGCCGACCGGGCGACCTTCCGGCTGATGTTCGGCGGGGTGGTGGAAGAGACCGCGCATCCCGATCTCGCGGAGGCCTCGGGCGCCGCGTTCGCGACGTTGCAGAACGTTGTGGCGGAGCGCGAGCCCTCCGGCCTCGCCGAGCGCGAGGCCCTGCGCGCCTGGGCGCTGGTCCACGGCCTCGCCCATCTCGTGGCCGACCGGCAGATCGATGCCGCGCGGGCGGAAGCGTGCCTCGCTTGAGAGCAATTCCGATGTGGATCGTTCGCCTTCAAATGAGGCAGCCCAAAATTTAGGCATTTTCGCTGCGCTTAAAAACAGCGTGCCGGTGATGGAACGGTTGGCAGGGCTCTTGCAGTCCCCTCCCCGTCATTCACCGACGGGAAACTCCACAATGCCGCTGCCCACCCGCCCGCTCCTGCGCCGGTCCGCGCTCGGGCGAACCCTGTCCGGGCTCGCCCTCGCCCTCGCGCTGGTGGGGCCTGCGAGCGCGCAGGGCGTGCTGCGCATCGGCATGACCGCCTCCGACATCCCGCTCACCACCGGCCAGGCCGACAATGGCGGCGAGGGCATGCGATTTGCCGGCTATACGATCTACGACGCGCTCATCAACTGGGACCTCAGCCGGGCCGACAAGGCCTCCGACCTGACGCCGGGTCTGGCCACCTCCTGGACGATCGACCCCGCCGACAAGACCCGCTGGACCTTCAAGCTCCGCCCCGGCGTGACCTTCCACGACGGTTCCATCTTCGACGCCGACGCGGTGGTGTGGAACCTCGACAAGCTGCTGAAGCAGGACAGCCCGCAATTCGACCCGCGCCAGTCGGCGCAAGGCCGTACCCGCATCCCGGCGGTCGCCTCGTACAAGGCGGTCGATCCGATGACGGTGGAGATCGTCACCAAGAACCCGGACGCCACCTTCCCCTACCAGATCGCCTGGATCCTGATGTCGTCTCCCGCCAACTGGGAGAAGCAGGGGAAGAGCTGGGACGCCGTCGCCAAGGCGCCCTCCGGCACCGGACCGTGGAAGGTGACCGGCTTCGTGCCGCGCGAGCGCCTGGAACTGGCGCCGAACAAGGAGTACTGGGACAAGGGCCGGGTCCCGAAGCTCGATCGTATGGTCCTGGTGCCGCTGCCCGAGGCCAATGCCCGGGTGGCCGCGCTGCGCTCCGGCCAGGTCGACTGGATCGAGGCGCCGGCGCCGGATGCGGTGCCCTCGCTGAAGGCCGCGGGCTTCGCGCTGGTCACCAACCTCTACCCGCATAACTGGACTTGGCACCTGTCGCGGGCCGAGGGCTCGCCGTGGAACGACATCCGCGTGCGCAAGGCCGCGAACCTCGCCGTCGACCGCGAGGGCCTGAAGGAGTTCCTCGGGGGGCTCGCCACCCCGGCCGAAGGCTTTTTGACCCCCGGCCATCCCTGGTTCGGCAAGCCGAGCTTCAAGCTCTCGTACGATCCGGACGCCGCCAAGAAGCTGCTCAAGGAAGCCGGCTACGGCCCGAACAAGCCGGTCGTCACCAAGGTGCTGATCTCGGCCTCGGGCTCGGGCCAGATGCAGCCGCTGCCGATGAACGAGTTCATCCAGCAGAACCTCGCCGAGGTCGGCATCAAGGTCGATTACGAGGTCGTGGAGTGGAACACGCTCATCAACATCTGGCGTGCCGGGTCCAAGTCCGATAGCGCGCGCGGCGGCACCGCGATGAACTACTCCTACCTGATCCAGGACCCGTTCACCGCCTTCATCCGCCACGCCCAGTGCAACCTGGCGCCGCCGAACGGCACCAACTGGGGCTATTACTGCGACCCGGCGATGGACAAGCTGTTCGACGAAGTCCGCACGACCTTCGACCCGAAGGAGCAGGTCGGGGTCCTGCAGAAGATCCACGAGAAGTTCGTCGATGACGCGCTGTTCCTGATGGTCACCCACGACGTCAACCCGCGGGCGATGAGCAAGAAGGTGCAGGGCTTCGTCCAGGCCCAGAGCTGGTTCCAGGATTTCTCGCCGATCACGATGGCGAAGTGAGCGTCTGACCGATCTCCCGCCCGGCCACCGCCGGGCGGGACCACGACACCGTCAACCGGCGCCCCCATGATCCTCTTCATCCTCAAGCGCATCGGCTACGCCGCACCGGTCGCCCTCGGCGTCAGCCTTGTGTGCTTCCTCCTCGTCCACCTCGCCCCCGGCGATCCCCTGAGCGCGATCCTGCCCGTGGATGCCACCGCCGAGATGCAGGCGCAGATGCGGTCGGCCTACGGCTTCGACAAGCCGCTGCCGGTGCAATACGGCCTGTGGCTCTGGAAGATCCTGCACGGCGATCTCGGCACCTCGATCGCCACCGGCCGCCCGGTCCTGTCGGAGGTCGGCCGCGCCGTCGGCAACAGCCTGATCCTCGCCTCGGTGGCGACGCTGATCGGCTTCACCTTCGGCACCTTCTTCGGCTTCGTCGCCGGCTATGCGCGGGATTCCTGGCTCGACCGGGTCGCCTCGTCGATCGCGGTGTTCGGGGTCAGCGTGCCGCATTACTGGCTCGGCATCGTGCTGGTGATCGTGTTCTCGGCCACCCTCGGCTGGCTGCCGCCGACCGGCGCGGGGCCGCAAGGGTCGGGCAACTGGGTCCCGGACTTCGAGCACCTGCGCTACATCCTGCTGCCGGCCATCACCATGTCGGTGATCCCCATGGGGGTGATCTCGCGCACCGTGCGGGCGCTCGTCGGCGACATCCTGCACCAGGACTTCGTGCAGGCGTTGCGCGCCAAGGGCCTGTCGGAATTCGGCGTCTTCCGCCACGTGGTGAAGAACGCGGCGCCGACTGCCATCGCCATCATGGGCTTGCAGCTCGGCTACCTGCTCGGCGGCTCGATCCTGATCGAGACCGTGTTCGCCTGGCCCGGCACCGGCTTCCTCCTCAACGCCGCGATCTTCCAGCGCGACCTGCCGCTGCTCCAGGGCACGATCCTGGTCCTGGCGATGTTCTTCGTCACCCTCAACCTCCTGGTCGACGTGGTGCAGACCGCGCTGGACCCCCGCATCGAGAGGGCCTGATCCGATGTCGATCCAGACCTCCCTCACCGGCGATCCCGTCGCATCGGTGCCGGCGCCCGAGATCCCGGCCGTGGCGTCCCGCGGCTATTGGGGCAGCGTGCTGCGGCGGCTCGCCCGTGATCCGGTGGCGATGGCGGCGGGCCTCGTGATCCTCGCCATCGTGCTCGCGGCGATCTTCGCGCCGCTGATCGCCCCGATGGACCCGTTCAAGGGCTCGATGGTCCGGCGCCTGCGCCATGTCGGTGATGCCACCTACTGGCTCGGCTCGGACGAGCTCGGCCGCGACATGCTCACCCGCCTCCTCTATGCCGGCCGCCTGTCGCTGTTCATGGGCGTGCTGCCGGTCGTCATCGCGTTCTTCGTCGGCTCGGGGCTCGGGATCCTGGCGGGCTATGCCGGCGGCTGGGTCAACACGCTGATCATGCGCGTGGTCGACGTGTTCTTCGCCTTTCCCTCGGTGCTGCTCGCCATCGCGCTCTCGGGCGCGCTGGGTGCCGGCATCCTGAATTCCATCGTGTCGCTCACGGTGGTGTTCGTGCCCCAGATCACCCGCGTCGCCGAGAGCGTCACGGTGCAGATCCGCAACCGCGACTATGTCGAGGCCGCCCGGGTCTCGGGCGCGAACCCGTTCACGGTGGTGCGGGTGCAGGTGCTCGGCAACGTGCTGGGTCCCGTCTTCGTCTACGCCACCAGCCTGATCTCGGTCTCGATGATCCTGGCCTCGGGCCTGTCCTTCCTCGGCCTCGGCGTGAAGCCGCCGGAGCCGGAATGGGGATTGATGCTCAACACCCTGCGCACCGCGATCTACGTCAACCCGGTCGTCGCGGCTTTGCCCGGCGTGATGATCTTCATCACCTCGATCTCGTTCAATTTGCTGTCCGACGGCCTGCGCTCGGCCATGGAGGTGCGCCAGTGACCGAGCTCGATCCCCGCGACCGCGGCGGCCCCGCGCAGCCGCTGCTGACCGTCGACGGCCTGGTGAAGCACTTCCCCGGCAAGGGCGGTCTCTTCGGCAAGGGCCCGGCGGTCCGCGCCGTCGACGGCATCGACTTTTCCGTGATGAAGGGCGAGACCCTGGGCGTCGTCGGCGAATCCGGCTGCGGCAAGTCGACGACGGCGCGCCTGCTGATGCAGATTTCCCGGCAGGACAAGGGCGAGATCGTCTTCGACGGCGAGTTGCTCGGCTCCCGCGCCCTCGACCTGAAGGCCTATCGCCGCCAGGTGCAGATGGTCTTTCAGGATTCCTACGCCTCGCTGAACCCGCGCCTCACCGTCGAGGAATCGGTCGCCTTCGGCCCGCGGGCGCACGGCCTGTCCGCGGCGGCGGCGCTCGCCCGCGCCCACGACCTGCTGCGCCGGGTCGGGCTGGAGCCGCGGCGCTTCGGCGGGCGCTACCCGCACGAGGTCTCGGGCGGCCAGCGCCAGCGGGTCAACATCGCCCGCGCGCTCGCCCTCGAGCCGCGGCTCCTCATCCTCGACGAGGCGGTCTCGGCCCTCGACAAATCGGTCGAGGCGCAGGTTCTGAATCTCTTGACCGACCTCAAGCAGGAATTCGGCCTGACCTACATCTTCATCTCGCACGACCTCAACGTCGTGCGCTTCATGTCCGACCGGGTGATGGTGATGTATCTCGGCCGGATCGCCGAGATCGGACCGGCCGACGCGATCCTCGGGGAGCCCCGCCACCCCTACACCGCGGCCCTGCTGGCCTCCCAGCCCTCCACCGATCCGAATGCCCGGCTGGAGGAGGCGCCGCTCACCGGCGACCCGCCGAACCCGATCAACCCGCCCCCCGGCTGCCGCTTCCACACCCGCTGCCAGTTCGTGGCAGACGTTTGCCGGACGCGCGAGCCCGGTCTCGACCCGGTGGCGCCGGCCCATTTCGCCGCCTGCCACAGGTCGGTGGCGGGGTCCGGCCACCCGGATGCTCCCCCGGTCCCGCTGGCGGCGTGAGGCAATCATGAACGCACCCCTGCGCACGAGCGACACCGCCACCTCCGACGCCCTGATCGAGGTCCGCGACCTCACGGTCGACTTCCTCGGCGGCCGAAAAGCCGTCCGGGCGGTCGGCGGGGTCGATTTCTCGATCCGCGCCGGCGAGGCCCTGGCCCTGCTCGGCGAATCCGGCTCCGGCAAGTCCGTGACCCTGCGGGCCCTGATGCGGCTCCTGCCGGAATCCCGCACCCGCATCGGCGGGCACCTGCGGGTCGACGGCCACGACGTGCTCTCGCTGAAGCCGAAGGCGCTCTCGGCCTATCGCGGCGGTACGGTCGCGATGATCTTCCAGGATCCGGGCCTCGCCCTCGATCCGGTCTACCGCATCGGCGACCAGATCGCCGAGGCCGTCATGCGCCACGAGGGCGTCTCCCGCGCCGCCGGGCGGGCCCGGGCGCTGGAACTGTTCGAGCGCGTCCACATCCCCTCGCCGGCCCGCCGGCTCGACGCCTACCCGCACGAATTGTCCGGCGGCATGCGCCAGCGGGCGATGATCGCGCTGGCGCTCGCCTGCCGGCCGAAGGTGCTGCTGGCCGACGAGCCGACCACGGCGCTCGACGCCACGGTGCAGATCCAGATCCTGCTGCTCCTGCGCGAGTTGCAGCGCGACCTCGGCCTCGCGGTGATCTTCGTCACCCACGATGTCGGCGTGGCGGTTCAGGTCGCCGACCGGGTGGCGGTGATGTATGGCGGCCACCTCGTCGAGGTCGGGGCGAGCGGCGAGGTCATCGGCACCCCGGCCCATCCCTATACGCGGGGCCTGCTCGCCTCCCGCATCACGCCGGATTCACCGCGCGGCGTGCGGCTGCCGACCATCCCGGGCTCGCCGCCCGACCTCGCCGACCCGCCCCCCGGATGCCCGTTCGAACCCCGCTGCGGCCTCGTGGTGCCGGCCTGCCGCGAAGGCCTGCCGGCGCGGGTGGCGGTGGCGCCGGGGCATGCGGCACGGTGCGTGCGCGTGGGTGAGGATGGGACGGGGGAGATGCGGGCTTAAGCAGATTGGCGTTAGAGCATTTTCCGACGAAGTGGATGCCGGTTCGTCGCAGAAAATGCGGCAAAAACAAAGACCTAGAGAGCTTCGCGATTGCAGCGCGATCGTGAAGTGCTCTAGCGTGCAACGCGTCGTTCGCTCGGGCTCTCGTTCGGTCGCACATTTGTTGTCGCAGAACCGGCGGCCGCTTTTGCGAATTCTGCTGAGAGTCTGTCCGGGAAGAATTTGTTTTTTCGGAGCGCGTTGCGGTTCGCGCCGACAGGCGTATGCTTGAGCGATGTGGACGCCTGAGAACCGCCAGCGGTACGACCGCAGCAAGCTTCGCTATCCCACTGATTTGACGGATGAGGAATGGGCGCTTGTTGCTCCCCTTCTCCCGCCGGCTCGACGCGGGGGAAACAAACGAACGGTTGATCTGCGCGAGGTGGTCAACGGCTTGATGTATGTCCTTGGAACGGGGTGCCAATGGCGCGCTATCCCAAAAGATCTACCGCCTCGCTCGACGGTGCATGGCTACTTCGATCTATGGGATTACGACGGAACTCTCCTGCGCATCCATCACACCCTCTACGTTCTCTGCCGCGAACAGGCAGGACGTGAGGCCAGCCCAACGGCAGCGATCATTGACAGCCAGAGCGTCAAGAGCGCGGAAAAAGGGGGCGCACGATCGACCCGTCCGGCTATGATGCGGGCAAGAAGATCAAAGGCAAGAAGCGCCATCTCCTCGTCGATACGCAAGGTCTGCTGATGCATGCTCTGGTGCATCCGGCCGACGTGCAGGATCGTGATGGCGGCGTATGGGTCATGGCGACGCTGTTTAGTCTCTACCCGTTCCTGCTGAAGCTGTATGCAGATGGCGGCTACCAGGGGCCGGTGTTCCGGGAGGCATTGGAACGGGTCTGCCGGTCTGTGACGGTGGAAATCGTCAAGCGGTCGGATCAGGCGGTCGGGTTCGAGGCCCTGCCCAAGCGCTGGATCGTGGAGCGGACGATTGGTTGGCTCAATCGCTGCCGGCGGCTGGCGAAGGATTGGGAGTGCCACACCCGCAAGGCGCTGGCTTTCCTGCGCCTTGCTTCCATCCGCATCATGCTCAGAAAACTCTGCCAACAATCAGCATGATCCCGGACAGACACTGAGAGAAAGCCCCCCCCTCATGGACCATTGCCTCCCGGTCCGATGCGGGGGCATGATCGAAGGCAGATCCGAGACCTGGAGGCTCCATGACGCAGGTGACGAATCCTGAAAGACTATCGCTCGACGCGGTGTCGGTCGAGGACCTGAACGCCGCCCTCCGCGTCATCCGCCGGCTGCCCCTGGAGCTGCTGGGCTTCCTGATCCTGCTCCCGATCGTCTGCATCGGCCTGTCGCGGCTCGGGACGGCCCTCGCGCCTCCCTACGGCGTCTATCTGTACGGGCAGTCCCTCGTCACATGGGGCCTGATCCTGATGCTCGCCCTGCTGTTCGGGCTGGTCTGGTGGCGAGGGCGACAGGTCGGACGCCTGCTGAATGCTCCGGAGATCCTGTCGTCGCCGGTACCGGGCCTGCTGTCGGCGCCCGGCGTGCTGGCCGAACGCGCGCAGGCCCTGGGCATGGAATGGACCGGCTTCTTCGGGCCGCTCCGCCCGCGCCGGACGTGAGGCCGGTGGATCGCAGCAAACGCGCCGCCTTCGAGTGATCGTCGAGCCGCCGGTCGGGCTCCGGCGTGGCGAGGTGGACCGGCACGCTTGACGGACCTCCTCCGTTAGCCCCTCCTGTGGCGATAACAATCGTCACCGGGAGGATGTCTTGAATTCCATGAAACGGCTGCTGTTGTCCGCCGGCTGCCTGGTGCTGTCGGCTGCCTCCGCCTCGGCTCAGACCACCATCAAGGTCGGCGTGCTGAACGATATGTCGGGGGTCTACTCCGATATCGGCGGCAAAGGGTCGGTCGCCGCGGCGCAGCTCGCGGTGGAAGACTTCGCGGCGATCGACAAGTCCATCCATGTCGAGGTCGTCTCCGCCGATCACCAGAACAAGCCGGATATCGGCGCCGGCATCGCGCGGCAATGGTATGACCGGGACGGCGTCGACGCGATCCTGGACGTGCCGACCTCGTCGGTGGCGCTGGCGGTCAGCCAGGTCACCCGCGAGAAGAACAAGATCTTCATCGATTCGGGCGCCGGCACCACCGACCTGACCGGGTCGCAATGCTCGCCCAATACCGTCCACTGGACCTACGACACCTATGCACTGGCGAACGGCACCGGCGGCGCCATGGTCAAGCGCGGCGGCGACACATGGTTCTTCCTGACGGCCGATTACGCCTTCGGGCAATCGCTGCAGAACGAGACCGCTTCGGTCGTCACGCGCAATGGCGGCAAGGTACTGGGCTCCGCCAAGGTGCCGTTCCCGGCGAGCGACTTCTCGTCCTTCCTGCTCCAGGCGCAAGCCTCCGGCGCCAAGGTGATCGGGCTGGCGAATGCCGGCGGCGACACGATCAACGCCGTCAAGCAGGCGCATGAATTCGGCATCACCGAGGGCGGGCAGAAGCTCGCGGCCCTGCTGTTCTACGCCCAGGACGCCAAGGCGCTCGGCCTCGAGACCGCCAAGGGCCTGGTGCTGACGGAGGCCTTCTACTGGGACCTGAACGACGGGACCCGGGCCTTCTCGGAGCGCTTCGCCAAGCGGGCGAACGGCACCATGCCGAGCATGAACCAGGCGGGCGTCTATGGCGGGCTGATGCACTACCTGAAGGCGGTCTCGGCGACGAAGTCGAAGGATCCCAAGATCGTGATGGATTGGATGAAGGCCAACCCGACCGACGATCCGCTCTTCGGCAAGGGCATGATCCGAGCCGACGGCCGCACGATCCACGACATGTACCTGTTCGAGGTCAAGAAGCCGTCCGAGTCCAAGGGCCCCTGGGACGTCTACAACAAGCTCGCGACCATTCCCGGCGACCAGGCGTTCAAGCCGATGAACCAGGGCGGCTGCCCGCTGGTCGGCAAGAGCTGAGTGGCAGGAGCTGTGTAGCAAGAGCTGAGCCGGCCGGCGCGGCATCCCGACGCCGCGTCATGCCGCGTTGCGCCCGTCCCGGCCGGGGGTTAACTCCGGCCTCGGATTCGAGTGATGGAACGGGAGATCGGGACGCGGTGAGCAAGGCGCCGGTGACGAAACGCGGGCCGGCGCAAGGGGCGGCCAAGACGGCGGCCGCCCCCTTCGCCGAGATCGTGATGGTGTGCGCCAAGTGCGCCAAGCGGCAGGGCCTCGGCGCCAAGGCGGTCCGGGGCGGTTTGAAACGCGCCCTCAAGGCGGGTCAGCGCGGCCGCAAGGTGCGGGTGGTCGAGACCGGTTGCCTCGGCCTGTGCCCGAAGCGCAGCCTGACGCTCGCCACCGCCGGCTCCCTCGGTGAAGGCCGTCTCCTGGTGCTCGATCCGGCGCTCGCCCCCGAGGCGATGCTGGACGCTCTGCTGCCTGGGCGGGAGACGATGACGTGACGGCGGTCGGAACCGGCGCGGCACGGTCCGGCACCCGCCCGAGCCTCGGCCGCCGCCTGCTGCGGCGGGTGCCGCTCCTCGGCGCCGCGATCGGCGTGGTGCTGGCCCTCTGGCTCGTCGCCGCCAACGACGTCGGCGCGGTGGCGGACGCATTCGGGCGCGTCGGAATCCTCGGTATCGCCGCGGTGGTGCTGGTGCGCGTCGCGATCATCGGGCTGTGCGGCGTCGCCTGGGCCCGGGTCCTCACCGGCCTCGTCGGCGTCGCCGCCGGCCCGTTCGTGCTGCTGCGCTTCGTGCGCGAGGGCGTCAACGTGCTGCTGCCCGTCGCCTCGGTCGGCGGCGAGGTGCTGGGCGCGCGGCTCCTCACCTTCTGGGGTGTCACCGGGGCGGCGAGCGCCGCCGGCATCCTGGTCGACATGTTCTTCCAGGTCGTCACCCAGGCCCTGTTCGCGCTGACCGGCGTCGTGCTGCTGTCGCAGATCGAGGGCGAGCAGGCCGCGACCCTGGCGGCCTGGTGCGCCAAGGGACTGGCCCTGAGCGGCGTGGTGCTCGCCGCCTTCTTCGCGGTGCAGCGCTATGGCGGCGCCGCCTTCATCGAGCGCCAGGTGACCGCGCTCGCCCGCCGCTTCGCCGCGGAGGGCGGGACGGCGCCGGCCGGTGGCGGCGTGCAGGCCTCCCTCGACGCGGTCTGGGACCGCCGGCGCTGGTGGCCCCTCGCCCAAGGCTTCCTGCTCCACCTCGCGGCCTGGTTCCTCGGCGCCCTGGAGATCTGGATCGCCCTGCAATGCATCGGCATCGAGGGCGTGACGCTGGCCGAGGCGGTGGTGCTCGAATCCTTGAGCCAGGCGATCAAGTCCGCCGCCTTCCCGGTCCCGAGCGGTCTCGGGGTGCAGGAGGGCGGTTTCGTGCTCCTCGGCGGCCTGTTCGGCATCGATCCGCACACCGCGCTCGCCCTCTCGCTGGTCAAGCGGGTGCCGGACGTGGTGCTGGGCGTACCGGGGCTGATGGCCTGGCAGGCGATCGAGGCCAGGCGCGGGCTGATGGCGGCGAGGGCGGTACCGCCAGCCGTCTAGTGCACTTCACGATTGCGCTGCAATCGCGAAGTTCTCTTAGATCTTTGATTTTGCCGCATTTTCTGCGACGAACCGGTTCCCACTTCGTCGGAAAATGCTCTAGCGCGCAGCGCCCGCTGCGATCACCCGGGCCAGCAGGTCCGGGGTGTCCTGGGCGTTCATCGCACGGGCGGCGGTCTCGGCGGTATGGCCGCTCGCGTCGCGGCGGGACGGGTCGGCCCCGCGGGCGAGCAGCGTCTCCACCATCTCGACGCGGTTGAACATC
Organism: Methylobacterium sp. SyP6R; assembly: GCF_019216885.1. Taxonomy (NCBI): domain Bacteria; kingdom Pseudomonadati; phylum Pseudomonadota; class Alphaproteobacteria; order Hyphomicrobiales; family Methylobacteriaceae; genus Methylobacterium; species Methylobacterium synurae. Next base: position 5,820,690 of record NZ_JAAQRC020000001.1, read on the forward strand.
GCGGCCGTCATCAGGGCGGTGCGCCCGTCCGGTCCGGCGCCGTCGATCGCGGCCCCGCCGTCGAGGAGGGCCAGCACCACCGGCATCGCGCCCTTGAACGCCGCCGCGGCGAGCGGGGTCTGGCCGCGGTCGTTGGCGGTCTCCGGATCGGCCTTGTGCGCCATCAGCACGCCCACCGTCTCGACATGGCCGTGATAGGCCGCCAGCATCAGGAGCGTGTCGCCCTTGTCGTTGCGCAGGTTGGGCGGCAGGCCCATCCCCAAGAGTTCGGCCAGCTCCGCGTGATGGCCGAGTCGGGCATACTGGAAGACCCTCCCTGCGAAGGCGATCGTGTCCTCGTCCAGCATCGGCGGCGCCTTCGCGCCGGGCTCGTCGTTCTGCATCGCGCTCGCATCCATGGCTCGTCGGTGCCGGATATCGGGCAGACCGGCCGGCTGCCAAGAGAAAGGGTCGGCGAGAGGGAGCGCCGCCGACGAGCGGAGCGCCTTCCGCCGAGGACGGGGTTAGGATTACGTTCACCACTCGGCGTGGAAAGGCTGGGAGCGGCCAGGCTTCGGGATGGATGTTCACGTCTGCCTGCGCATCTGGAGCCGCACGAAAAGCTTGAGCGCGAGACATCCGTCGTGACTGCCCTGTACGAGTGCATTGCCGGAAATCACGACCTCAAGCTGGTTTTTCTTGCAGCGGTTGTATGCAACCTTGCCGCGGCAACCAGCTTGACGCTCCTCGACCATGCCCGCCTCCGCGCCGGCCGGGAGCGGCGCCTCTGGCTCTCCACCGCCGCCCTGGCGGGCGGGACCGGCATCTGGGCGACGCATTTCATCGCCATGCTGGCCTTCTCGCCTGACATCGCCTCGGCCTACGATCTCGGCCTGACCGGGCTGTCCCTGCTGATCGGCATCGGCATGGCGGCGGCCGGCTTCTGGACCGCCCTGCGGCCGGGCCTGCCGGCGGCCGCCTGGCTCGGCGGCGCGCAGATCGGGCTGGGCGTCGGCGCCATGCACTTCACCGGTATGGCGGCCTTCGAGGTCGCCGGCCGGATCACCTGGAATTTGGGCCTCGTCCTGGCGGCTTTGGCCGCCGGGACCGGGCTCGGGAGCCTGGCGCTCGCCACCACCCTGCGGGACGGCTCGGTCCGGGTGAAGCTCGCCGGGGCGGGCCTGATGGTGGCGAGCATCTGCGGGCTGCACTTCACCGCAATGACGGCGGCCACGATCGTGCCGGATCCGAGCATCGCCCTGTCGGGCACCGCAGTGACGGCGGGGACCCTCGCCCTGGCGGTGGCGCTCGCCAGCATCACCATCCTGGCCCTGGCCTTCGCCGGCCTGTGGCTGCACCAGCGCGACGAGCGCCGCTCGGCCCTCGAAGGCGACCGGATGCGCGGCCTCGCCAACGCCGCGGTCGAGGGGCTGGTGGTCTGCGACGGCGACCGGATCGTCACCGTCAACGACAGCTTCGCCGACCTCGTCGGCCTCGAGCCCGACGCGCTGACCGGCGCCGCCCTCGCGGATCTCCTCGTCGAGCCGGCCGCGACAGGGTCCGCTGAGGTGCCCGAGGCGCAGCTGCGCCGCCGCGACGGCAGCCTGGTGCCGGTCGAGGTGATACGCCGGGTCATCGACTTCGCCGGCCGGCCGCACGCCGCCCTGGCGGTGCGCGACCTGCGGGCCCGCAAGCGCGCCGAGGCGCGAATCGCCTTCCTCGCCCATCACGATGCGCTCACCGGGGCGCCGAACCGCACCAGCTTCAACGCCCGGCTGTTGCAGGAGATCGCGCTGGCCCAGGCCGCCGGCCGGCCGCTCGCGGTGCTCTGCGCCGACCTCGACCGCTTCAAGGAGGTCAACGACCTGTTCGGCCACGCCGCCGGCGACGCGCTCCTGCGCACCGTCTGCGCGGCGATCACCGCGGTGCTGAGCCCCGGCCAGATGCTGGCGCGGCTCGGCGGCGACGAATTCGCCGTGCTGGCACCGAATCTCGACGCACCGGGCGCCGAGGCGCTGGGCGAGACGATCCTGGCGGCCCTGCGCCAGGCTGAGACCGGGCCGGCGGGCGCCATCGCGGCGGCGAGCCTCGGCATCGCGCTCTATCCCCATGACGGGGAAGATGCGGAAACCCTGATGATCCAGGCCGACACCGCCCTCTACCGCGCCAAGCAGGAGGGCCGCGGCCGCCTGCGGTTCTACGAGGCGCGGATGGGTGTGCAGGTCCGCGAGCGGCGCCAGATCGAGCACGACCTGCGCCACGCCGTCGAGCGGGGCGAGATGCGGGTCGTCTACCAGCCCCAGACCCGCATCGACACCGGCGAGGCGGTCGGCTTCGAGGCGCTCCTGCGCTGGCAGCACCCGGAGCGGGGGAACGTCCCGCCCGACCGGTTCATCCCGATCTCGGAGGAGACCGGCAGCATCCTGCAGATCGGCGAGTGGGTGCTGCGCGAGACCTGCCGCGAGGCGGCCTCGTGGGACAAGCCGCTGCGCATCGCCGTCAACGTCTCGGCGGTGCAGCTCCACGCCCCGGGCTTATCGGAGCTGGTCCACGAGGTCCTGTTCGCCACCGGCCTCGCTCCCTCCCGGCTCGAACTCGAGATCACCGAGACGGCGCTGATCCGCGACCTGCCGCGGGCGCTCGCCACCCTGCGCCGGGTCAAGGCGATGGGGGTGCGGATCGCCATGGACGATTTCGGCACCGGCTACTCGTCCCTGTCCAACCTGCGCGCCTTCCCGTTCGACAAGATCAAGATCGATTCCTCCTTCACCCGCGCGGTCGATTCGAGCGAGCAGGCGGCGACGATCGTGCGCACCGTGCTCGGCCTCGGGCGCGGCCTCGGCCTGCCGGTCCTGGCCGAGGGCGTCGAGACCGCCGGCGAGCTCGCCTTCCTGGGGGCCGAGGCCTGCCACGAGGCGCAGGGCTACCTGTTCGGCCGTCCGGGCCCGATCGAGGGGTTCCGGCACCTCACCATGGGATTGCCGCCCGCCGCCGAGACGGCGGCGTGAGGGACCGTCGCGAAACTGCGACCCCACGGGCTGGCCGGCGGTGGCGGGAGGCGGCATAAGCCTGGCGGAAGGGGCCACCCGGCCCCGCCCTCTACCGAGACGAGACCCCATGACCGTCAAGGCCGTCCCCACGCAGCCCTTTCCCGACCAGAAGCCCGGCACGTCGGGCCTGCGCAAGAAGGTGCCGGTCTTCCGCCAGCCCGGTTACGTCGAGAACTTCGTCCAGGCGATCGTCGACTGCCTGCCCGATCGGGCCGGCACGACCCTGGTGGTCGGCGGCGACGGGCGCTTCCTCAACCGCGAGGTGGTGCAAACGACCCTGAAGATCGCGGCGGCCAACGGGTTTTCCCGCATCCTGGTCGGCCGCGGCGGCCTGCTCTCGACCCCCGCCGCCTCCTGCGTGATCCGGAAATACGGCGCGATCGGCGGCGTGGTCCTGTCGGCGAGCCACAATCCGGGCGGGCCGGAGGGCGATTTCGGCATCAAGTTCAACGCCCGCAACGGCGGCCCGGCGCCCGAGCCGGTGACCGAGGCGATCTTTTCCCGCACCAAGACGATCACCGAGTACCGCATCGTCGAGGCCGCCGACATCGACCTCGACACGATCGGCGACGTGGCTCTCGGTGAGGCCACCGTCACGGTGATCGATCCGGTGGCGGATTACGCCGCCCTGATGGAAACCTTGATCGACTTCGAGGCTGTTGCGGCCCTGTTCCGCTCCGGCTTCCGGATGCGCTTCGACGCGATGAGCGCGGTGACGGGTCCCTACGCGGTGGAGATCCTGGAGCGGCGCCTCGGCGCGCCGGCCGGCACGGTGGTCAATGCCGAGCCCCTGCCCGATTTCGGCGGCCACCATCCGGATCCGAACCCGGTCCACGCCCATGACCTGATGGTGGAGATGACCGGCCCGGACGCGCCCGATTTCGGCGCGGCGTCCGATGGCGACGGCGACCGCAACATGATCGTGGCGCCCCGCCTCTTCGTCACCCCGAGCGACAGCCTGGCGATCCTCGCCGCCCACGCGCATCTGGCGCCGGGCTATCGCGGGGGCCTTGCCGGCATCGCCCGCTCGATGCCGACGAGCCGCGCCGCCGACCGGGTCGCGGCCGCGCTCGGCATCCCGGCCTTCGAGACCCCGACCGGCTGGAAGTTCTTCGGCAACCTGCTCGATGCCGGGCGGATCACGCTCTGCGGCGAGGAGAGCGCCGGCACCGGCTCGAACCACGTCCGCGAGAAGGACGGGCTCTGGGCGGTCCTGCTCTGGCTCAACCTGCTCGCCGCGACGAAGACACCCGCCGACCGGGTGGTGCGCGACCATTGGGCGACTTACGGCCGCGACTACTATGCCCGCCACGATTACGAGGAGGTGGAGAGCGCCGCCGCCGAAGGATTGATGACCGCTCTTCGCGACAAGCTCGCCGGGCTGCCCGGGCAGCGTATCGGAGATCTGACCGTCGAGGCCGCGGACGACTTCGCCTATACCGACCCGGTCGACGGGTCGGTGACGGCGCGCCAGGGCGTGCGGATCCTGTTCCGCGAGGATGCCCGGGTGGTCTTCCGTCTGTCGGGCACCGGGACGGTCGGGGCGACGCTCAGGGTCTATCTCGAGCGCTTCTCGAAGGACCGGCTCGATGCGCCGACCGCCGAGATGCTGGCCCCGGTCGTGGCGGCCGCCGAGGCGATCGCCGGGATCGTGCAGCATACCGGCCGGACCGAGCCGTCGGTGGTGACGTAGGGCAGGCGTGAACCCTCCCCCCGCAGAGGGCTGAGTTGTTCGGGGAGAACAAATGGCGCGGGTTCCTCCTCTCCCCGCGGGCGGGGAGAGGGCCGATCCTCCGTCCAGGAGGAGCGGCGAGCCCGCAGGGCGAGGGCGAGGGGGGGGGCCGGATGAGCCTCATCCTGAGACACCCCCTCACCCTCGCTCCGGCTGCGCCTGCCGTGCCATCTGAACGATGACACAGCCCTCTCCCCGCCCGCGGGGAGAGGGGATCTCCTGCGCCTCGTCTTTCCCCGGACAGCCCTCCGCAGAGGGAGAAGGGTTCAGAGGTGGCGCCTCACACCGCCCCCTCCTCCCCCGGCGGGGTGATCCGCGGGCGCTCGTGGTAGAGCAGGTACAGCCCCGAGGCCGCCACGATGGCGCCGCCGATCACCGTCCAGCGGTCGGGCAGATGGCCGAAGATCAGGTAACCCAGCAGCACCGCCCAGAGCAGGTGGGCGTAGGCGAAGGGGGCCAGCGTCGAGGCCGGCGCCCGGCGATGCGCCAGAATCAAGAGCCAGTGCCCGAGCGCCCCGAAGAACCCGACCGAGGCGATGCCGATCCACGTCGAGGGCTCGGCCGGCGTCTCCCACAGGAACGGCAGGGCCGGTGCGGTCAGCACCGAGCCGACGAGGCCGGTATAGAACATCGTGGTCTCGGGCGGATCGTGCGCGGCGAGCATCCGCGTCACCACGATGTAGACGCCGTTGACCAAAGCCGTCACCACGGCGAGCAACGCCGCCGGATGCATCCCCGAGACGCCCGGGCGGCTCACGACCAGCACGCCCGAGAAGCCGACCAGCACCGCGATCGTCCGCCGCCAGCCGACCCGCTCGCCCAGCAGCGGCCCGGCGATCAGCGCCACTACCAGGGGCGAGGCGAAGGTGATCGAGGTCACCTGTGCCAGCGGCAGGTAGCGGAGCGCCACGAACGAGCACATCGTCGCCGTCACCAGGCAGAGCGAGCGCAGCACCTGCAGCCCGGGCCGGCAGGTGCGCATCAACCCGACGATGTCGCGCCGCGCGGCGAGGAACGCCGCCACGATCACGAAGCTGACGAGGTAGCGCACGGCGACGATCAGCATCGGGCTCATCGTTCCGCTCAAAAACTTCGCCGAGGCGTCGATCGAGGCGAAACCCGCCACCGCGCTCACCATCAGGGCGATGCCGATCAGGGTCTCGTGCTGGCCCGTGCCGCGCATGCCCGATTCCTCTCCTGTCCACTCCCTTGACTTAGAATGGAACTCCGTTCAAATCCAGAACTGCGTTCCAGATTTGCGAGCGCGGAATTCGAGCACGACAGATGGCCGGCTCCCTGCTGCGGCGCGCCCTGGACCTGGTGGAACTCCTCGCGAACCATCCGCGCGGGTTGCCCCTCCAGACCATCGCCGAGACGCTGGATATCCCCAAGAGCGGCGCGCACCGGCTGCTCGCCGAACTCACCGAGCATCATTACGTCGTGCAGGACGGCGAGACCGGCCGCTATCTCCTCACCACCAAGTTCGCCACGCTCGGTCTCAAGCACCTCTCGCGCACCGGCGTCGTCGACATCGCCCAGTCGGTGCTCGACCGGCTGGCGGGCCTCAGCGGCGAACTGGCGCGCCTCGCGGTGGTCGATTACCCGCGCCTGGTCTGGGTGGCGAAGGCGCAGGGCGCCCGCACCGGCCTGCGCTACGACGGCGACATGGGCACGGAAGCCCGGCTCTCCACGACCTCGACCGGCATCGCCTGGCTCGCCAGCCTCTCGGACGAGGAGGCGCTGAGCCTCGTCATGCGCCAGGGGCTCGCCGTGCCGGAGGAATGCGGCCCCAACGCGCCGCGCACGGTCGCCGCCCTGATGGCGCTGGTGAACGAGGCCCGCGCCCGGGGCTATGCCTGGGTGCAGGACACCAACACGCCGGGCGCCGCGGCGATGGCGGCCAACATCGTCCATCCGCAGACCGGGCGGGCGATCGGCAATCTCAGCGTCGCCGGCCCGAGCCTGCGCCTCACGCCGGCGCAGCGCGACGCGATCGCGCCCGACCTGATCTCGGCCGCCGCCGACCTGTCCTCGGTCGGCGCCTTCTCCGAGTATCTCGGAGCGCTCGGCGGCAGGGCCACCGTCACGTCCGGGTAACGCCCCGACATGGCTCGGGCCCCGGGACGGTGGTAAGTCCCGCGGGCGCGTCGAACGACCGGGCCACCGAGAGCCACCGAGGATCAACCCTCGCACGACCCGCCTCCGAGAGGAGCGCACAGGAGGAGACGATGACCCACGCCGACAGCGAGTTCCTGCAACGGGACCGCTCGATCCATCCGCCGGCCTTCACGCCGGACTACAAGACGAGCGTGCTGCGCTCGCCGCGTCGCGCCATGCTGTCGCTGCAATCCTCCCTGTCGGAGGTGACCGGCCCGACCTTCGGCCATTCCGAACTTGGGGCCCTCGATAACGACCTGATCCTCAACTACGCCCGCGAGGGCGAGCCGATCGGCGAGCGGATCTTCGTCCACGGCCATGTCCGCGACGAGAACGGGCGCGGCATCCCCCACACCCTGGTCGAGTTCTGGCAGGCCAATGCCGGCGGGCGCTACCGCCACCGCAACGACCGCTACCTCGCGCCGATCGACCCGAATTTCGGCGGCTGCGGCCGGACGATCACCGACGAGCACGGCTTCTACTACTTCCGCACGATCAAGCCCGGGCCCTATCCCTGGCGCAACAACCTCAATTCCTGGCGCCCGGCACATATCCACTTCTCGGTGTTCGGCTCGGGCTTCGCCCAGCGCCTCATCACCCAGATGTATTTCGAGGGCGACCCGCTGATCTGGCGCGACCCGATGGTGCTCGGCATCCCCGACCGCTCGGCCGCCGAGCGCCTGATCGCCCCCCTCGACCTCGGCGCCGCGGTGCCGCTCGACATGCTCGCCTACAAGTTCGACATCGTGCTGCGCGGCCGCCAGCAGACGGTGTTCGAGAACAAGCTTCAGGGGAACTGAGACGATGGTCCAGCCGCTTCCCGTCCGTCTCCAGGAGACCCCGTCCCAGACCGCCGGGCCCTACGTGCATATCGGGCTGATCCCGCACCAGGCCGGGTTCGACATCTTCGAGACCAACTTCACCAACGTCCTGACCGGTCCGGACACGAAGGGCGAGCGCATCCGGATCGAGGGCCGGGTCTTCGACGGCGCCGGCTCGCTGGTGCGCGACGCCTTCCTGGAGATCTGGCAGGCCAATTCTGCGGGCCGCTACAACCACCCGGCCGACCGCCAGGAGGGCAAGCCCCTCGACGAGACGTTTCGGGGCTGGGGCCGCACCGGCTCGGATTTCGAGACGGGCGTGTGGTTCTTCGAGACGGTGAAGCCCGGCCCGGTCGAAGGCCGCAAAGGCCACCGCGCGATGGCGCCGCACGTCAATCTCTGGATCGCCGCCCGCGGCATCAATATCGGCCTCCAGACCCGGCTCTACTTCGCCGACGAAGCCGCGGCCAATGCCGACGACCCGGTGCTGAACCTCGTCGAGCGCGGGCCGTTGCGCGACAGCCTGCTGGCGAAGCGCGAGGAGCGGGATGGGAAGGCGGTCTACGTCTTCGACATCTACTTGCAGGGGCCGAACGAGACCGTGTTCTTCGACGTGTGATACGGCTTCCGGAAGATTCCTTCCGGAAGCCGTATCATCAGCCCGCGCGGCGCCTGAGCGAAGCCGGTTTCCGCATCGCGAAGCGATCTATCGGAAACCGTATGAGGCGTTCGGAAATACGAGAACGAAGCATCAGGGTTTGAAGCCCTCCAGGTCATTCCGGGGCTCGCCGCAGGCGAGAGCCCGGAATCCAGAACCGCGGGACGTTCAGGATGGAGCGGTGATCGTTCTGCCTTCTTCTGAAACACCTGAGTGTCTGGATTCCGGGCTCCGCTACGCGGCCCCGGAATGACTCGGAGGGTGGAACGTCACGACAAGCAAATTCGAACAACCCAGGAGACCCCCATGAACCCCGTCGTCATCGCAGTCGCGATCACCGGCTCGGTCCCGCGCAAGAAGGACAACCCGGCGGTGCCGACCACCGTCGCCGAGCAGATCGAATCGACGCACCAGGCCTTCGAGGCCGGCGCCACCCTCGTCCACATCCACGTCCGCAACGACGACGAGTCGCCCTCCTCCGACCCCGACAAGTTCGCGGCCGTGCAGGAGGGCGTGCGCAAAGCGTGCCCCGGCATGATCGTGCAGTTCTCGACCGGCGGCCGCGGCCGCGACCCGAGCGCGCGCGGGCTCTCGCTGGTGCACCGGCCCGACATGGCCTCGCTCTCGACCGGCTCCGTCAACTTCCCGAGCATCGTCTACGAGAACCACGCGACGCTGGTGAACGACCTCGCCGGCACGATGCACAAGAACGGTATCCGGCCCGAGATCGAGATCTTCGATCTCTCGCACATCCACGGCGCCAAGAGGCTGATCGAGGAGGGGCTGATGGACGCCCATCCGCACGTCCAGTTCGTGATGGGCGTGAAGAACGCGATGCCGGCCGACGAGCACCTGCTCGACATCCTGCTCGCCGAGACCCGCCGGGTGATCCCGGGCGCGACCTGGACCGCCGCCGGCATCGGCCGCGAGCAGGCCCGCGTCATGGGCTGGGCGCTCTCCCGCGGGGCCGATGCGGTCCGCACCGGCCTCGAGGACAACGTCCGGGTGACCAAGGACCGGCTGGCGGCGAGCAACGCCGAGCTGGTGTCGCTGGCCGCCGAGATGGTGACCCGCCACAACCGCAAGGTCGCGACCCCGGCGGAGGCCCGCGCCCTCCTCCATCTCAAGCCCGTGGCCTGATCCGATGACGCTCTCGGCCCTCGACTCCGCCCTGCTCGGGCCCCTCTTCGCCACGGACGCGATGCGCGCCGTCTTCGCCGACGAGGCCCGGGTGGCGGCGATGCTGCGGGCCGAGGCGGCCCTGGCGCGGGCGCAGAGCCAGGCCGGCCTGGTGCCGGCCTCCCTCAGCGCCGCCATCGAGGCGGTCCGGTCGACGGCGCTCGACCCCGCCGCGCTCGGCCGGCGCACCGCCGTCTCGGGCGTGCCGGTGATCCCCTTCGTCAAGGCGGTGCAGGGCGCGCTGCCGCCGGAGCTGGAGCCCGCCTTCCACAAGGCGACCACCACCCAGGACATCGCCGACACGGCCCTGGTGCTCCAGGTCCGCGACGCCCTCGACCTCGTCGCCGCCGACCTGAGGGCGATCATCGAGGGGCTGTCGGGCCTCGCCCGTCACCATCGCGAGACGCCGTGCGTCGGCCGCACCTACGGCCAGCACGCGGCACCGGTCACGTTCGGCTTCAAGGCGGCGATCTGGGCACTCGGCATCGCGGAGGTGGCGGCCCTGCTGCCGGCCCTGCGCGATCGGGTGCTCACCGCCTCGCTGGGCGGTCCCGTCGGCACGCTCGCCGGCCTCGGCGAGAAAGCGGAAGCGGTGGGCGACGGCTTTGCCGCCGCGCTCGGTCTCCATCCCGACCTCGCGCCCTGGCACACGCGGCGCGCCCGCATCGCCGAGACCGGCTCGTGGCTCGCCCTGCTGATGGGGGCGCTCGCCAAGTTCGCCACCGACGTCGCGCATCTCGCCACCACCGAGGTCGCCGAGGTGGCCGAGCCCTACGTGCCGGGCCGCGGCGGCTCCTCGGCGATGCCGCACAAGCGCAACCCCGTCTCCTCGACGGTGATCCTCTCCGCCTTCGGCGCCGCCAAGGGCACCAGCCTGACCCTGCTCGACGGGATGGCCGCGGCCCACGAGCGCCCGGCCGGCGCCTGGCACGCCGAGTGGCACGCCCTGCCGACCCTGTTCGGCCTCGCCTCGGGCGCGTTGCGCGAGGCGCGCGGGTTGGCACAGGGGCTGGTGCCCGATCCCGAGCGGATGCGCCGGAACCTCGACGTGACGCAAGGCCTGCTCTTCGCCGATGCGGCGGCGAGCCGGCTCAGCCCGGTGATCGGCGCCAAAGCCGCCCATGCCCTGGTGGAAGAGGCCGCCGGCGCGGTGCGCGACGGGCAGGGCTCGCTCCGGGAGGTCTTGCGCGCCCGGCCCGAAACGGCCGACGCCGATCTGGACGCCGCCTTCGATCTGACCCCCGCCATCCGGGCGGGGGCCCGCACCGCCGACCGGGCGCTGGCGGAAGTCTCCCGCCTCGCCGCCTTCCTGCATTCCGCATAACCTGAGGTTCCCATGCCCCGGATCGAGGCCAACGGTACCCTTCTGAACTACGAGCTGTCCGGCCCGAGCGGTGCGCCGGTGGTGGTGTTCTCCAACTCCCTCGGCACCTCGCTGGCGATGTGGGACCCGCTGGTGCCTCACTTGCGCGGCCGCTACCGGGTGTTGCGCTACGACACGCGCGGCCACGGCGCCTCGCAGGTGCGCGACGAGCGCATCGAGGTCGAGGACCTGGCCGAGGACCTGATCGGCCTCCTCGACGCGCTTCACATCCCCCGCGCCCACGTGGTCGGCCTGTCGCTCGGCGGCATGACCGGCCAGGCGGCGGCGAGCCGCCATCCCGACCGGGTGATCAGCCTGACCCTGATGGCGACCGCCGCCTTCATGCCGAGCGAGGCGTCGTGGAACGAGCGCGCCGCCCTGGTGCGCGAGAAGGGCACGGCGGCGATCGTCGAGGCGACGATGACCCGCTGGTTCACGCCCGATTTCCCGGCCAAGGCCCCCGACGCCGTGGCGCCGGTGCGCGGGCAGTTCACGGGGACGGATTCCGCCGGCTACGCGGTGTGCTGCAACGCCATCGGCCGCATGGACCTGCGCCCGGTGCTGAACCGCATCACCGCGCCGACCCTGGTCATCGCCGGCCGCGACGACCCGGCGACGCCGCCCGCCATGGCGCAGGAGATCTGCGACGGCATCCGCCACGCCGAGCTGGTGGTGCTGCCGAACGCCGCCCATCTCCTGTCCGTCGAGCAGCCGGCGGCCACCGCCGCCCATCTCCTCGGCTTCCTCGACCGGCACCGGGAGGCGGCCGACACCGCGACCGGCGCGGTGGCGTTCGAGACGGGGCTCGCCAACCGCAAGAGCGTGCTCGGCGAGGCCCATGTCGAGCGCTCGCTCGCGGCGGCCGGCGACTTCGCCGGGCCGTGGCAGGACTTCATCACCCGTACCGCCTGGGGCGAGGTCTGGGGCGACCCGCGCATCCCGTGGAAGACCCGTTCCTTCGTGACGCTCGCCATGATGGTGGCGCTCGGCCGCGAGGAGGAATTCAAGCTCCATATCCGCCCGGCCCTGCGCAACGGCGTCACCGTCTCGGAATTGCAGGCCCTGCTGATCCAGACCGCGATCTATGCCGGCGTGCCGGCGGCGAACGGCGCCTTCCGCTGGGCCCGCGACGTGCTGGGCGACGAGATCGCCTGAGCCGGGGCGACGAACCGGCCTTGCGCCGATGCGCCGGGGCGGCCGGGATGGTAGAGCACCGTCCCGACCGCCTCGCCCCTGCCCGCCGAACTGTTCGATCATGGACGCCGTCACGCCCCGCGCCTCTCCCCGCACCAAGGATCCCGAGCGGACCAAGGCCGACATCCTGACGGTCGCGACGGAGGAATTCTCGGCCTTCGGGCTCAGCGGCGCGCGGGTCGATGCCATCGCGGAGCGCACCCGCACCTCGAAGCGGATGATCTACTACTACTTCGGCAGCAAGGAAGGCCTGTACCTCGCGGTGCTGGAGAAGGCCTATGCCGACATCCGCCAGGTCGAGGCCGATCTCGACCTGGGCAACGTGGGCCCTGCCGAGGCGATCCGCCGGCTCGTGGAGTTCACCTTCGAATACGACGAGGCCCATCCGGACTTCATCCGTCTCGTGGCGATCGAGAACATCCACCGGGCCGAGCACCTGTCGGGCTCCGAGACGATCCGCGGGCTCAATCTCGGGGTGATCCAGACCATCACCGACATCATCGCCCGGGGCCAGCGCGACGGGGTCTTCCGCGCCGACGTCGATCCCCTCGACGTGCACCTGATGATCAGCGCGCTCTGCTTCTTCCGCGTCTCGAACCGCCACACCTTCGGGGCGATCTTTTCCGTCGATCTCGATGCGCCGGACCTGCGCGCGCGCCACAAGCGGATGGTCGGCGACGCGGTGGTCGGTATGCTGTCGCTGCGCTGACCCGGCGGGGAACCGGATCCGGCGCGCGGCCATTACTCCGATAAGACTGCACGCCATTTTATCGAGGAGAGCCCGATGACCAGGGGCACCAGCCGCCTCGTCCTGCTCGCCGTCCTGGCCGCCTCGCCCGTTCTGGCGCAGGTCACGGACACGCCGCAGCGCAGCCGCGAGCAGACCCCCAACATGCCCCCGCCCCACGAGACCCTGCCCGAACGCGTCCGCCCCGGCGACACCGACGCGACCGGCACCGTGCGGCCGAGCGCGCCGGCACCGGACCCGAAGACCAGCGACGGGGTGCTGCGGCCTCAGAAGGGGTGAAGGCACGCGCTTCCGCACGCCGGCCTTGCGACATTCACGACCGCAACAGACCCCCGCACAGCAGACGGGTCCTGTTGCCTGTCCGGTGCCGCGCGTCGCCCAACGGCGAGGCGGCCTCCGCTCCCTTGGAGGAAACTCGGTGCGCAACGTCGCGCAGCCCGGCAGCGATCGTGTTCGTCGACACCTCCCCTGCGGGCCGAATTGCAGGGCACACCCGGGGACATTACTGTTATTTTCTCCATCCATTCAACATCAATTGTTATAATATAAGATAATGATTACGCTTAACATTCCGCCCGAAGCAGTCATGATCGATCGTGACTGTCTGCTCCGCACCATTACGGCTCTGCGATACGCGCGAGGAGGGAGGCATGTTGAGCAGGCGGATCTTCACCGGCTGCGCGATCTGCGCGGCCTTCGGGCTGGTAGCGGATGACGCCTCGGCGCAGCCGTCGGGCGGGATCAAGCGGACGATCACCGCGCGCACCGACGGCCCGGCCGAGGGCTACGAGACGCTTCAGGTGATCGTGGATATCGAGCCGAACGTCACGCTCGACTGGCATACCTATCCGGGCACCGAAGCGGGCTACGCCTTGGACGGTGTCGGCGAGCTGCGCGTCAAGGGCGAGGCACCGCGGACGATGAGGTCCGGCTTCTCCTGGATGACGGCGCCGGACACGCCGCACATGCTGAAGAACGGTCCGCAGGCAACCAGGCTGCTCGTGACCTTCACGGTGCAGAAGGGCAAGCCCCTGGCGACGCCGGTCCCGGCTCCGACATGAGCGCCCTGCGACCGCGGCGGCGCCGACCCGTGCGCCGCCATCGGGAGCGAAACGATCACCTTGGGAGCGCCTCGACGACCGAACCGCAGGACACGATCATGCGAGGCTTGGCCTTCGTCGCGATCCCGTGGCTCTCCGCCCCTTCGATCGCCGGCGCATCGGCGAACGAGTCTCAGAACCGCGCCGTCAGGAACAAGCTGACGTTCCGCCCCGGCAGCACGATCTCGTCCTTCTTGAACGAGGCCGAGTTGCGGATCACGTCGTTGAGCAGGTTCGTGCCCCGCATCCCGAGCGTCACCTCGCTCCAGCCGGTCACCGCCGGATCGAAGGCCTTGGTGTAGCTGACCTCCGCCCGCAGGTTGTCGTAGCCGGGCGTACGGGTCTCGTAGGGCGCGGTCTCGGTATGGGCGAAGGCGTGGAGCAGGTTCATCCGCGCGTACCAGCCGTCCGCCCGCACGAACACGCCGCCGCCGACCCGGTGCGGCGGGATGCGCGGCACATAAGTTCCGTCGTCGAAGGTCGCGCGCACGAAGTCGTACTGCGCCTCGATCCCCGCAAAGCCGTTGCCGACGGGCAGAAGGTCGAGCTGCGAGCCGATCTCGGCGCCGGCGAACGTCGCGTTCTGCTGCGAGTAGACGATCTGGGCCAGCTCGTCGTCGCTGCCGCAGCTGGAAAAGTCGTCGCCGCAGCGCTGGCCGGTCAGGCGCTTGTAGATGAAGCCGGTATAGCGGGTGTAGTAGCCGGTGGCGTCGAGGCGGAACGGGCCGACGGCCCGGCGGATGCTGGCCTCGATGGTGCGGGCGCGCTCCTTCTTCAGGTTCGGATCGCCGATCTCGAAGGTCTCGGTCGCGTCGTGGGGACCGCGGGAATAGAGCTCGAAGGCCGACGGCGCCCGCTCGACGTACTGCCCGGTCAGGCTGGCGACGAAGCCCTCGGGCAGATCCTGCAGCACGCCGAAACTCGCGCTCTTCGGGGCGAAGTGCCGGCGGCGGCCGTAGGAGAGCGGATCCTCGCCGTCCACCGGCAGGTAATCGCCCGGGAACAGCGTCGCGGTGCCGGTGGAGCGCGCCCCCTCGATCCGACCCGCCGCCTGGAGCCGCAGGCCCCGCTCCAGGCGCAGCTCCTCGAACAGGTAGACGGCGTTGCTGCGCGAATCGGTCGGCGCCAGGAGGGTGCCGGCCTCGCCCGAGGTGCCGATCAGCCGCCGGTCGGCCTGGAGGCCGAGTGCGCCGGTGAGCGTGCCCAGCGGAGTGAGCACCGGGACGTGCTGGATCTCGAGCCGGCCTTCCGCCTGCCGGTTCTTGAAGGTGGCCTGGATGCCGTCGATCCCGTCGCCGCCGATCCCGATCTCGTTGTGGCGGTAGGTCGAGCCGCCGAGCCAGAACCGGATCGCCTCCACCGGCCCGTCGAGCGGGCGGTACTCGCCCTTGGCCTGGAGCTTGTCCTGGGTCGGGTCGAGGCGGGTGCGGCTGTCGGCGGCCTCTCCGCCCGGGATCTGGTAGAGCGCGTCGTAGTGGCTGAACGACAGGCCGACGAAGCCGCGGTCGAACAGGTACGACATCCCGACCGCGCCGCCCTGCGATTCGTTGGCCGAGTTGCGCTGGATGCCGAGCGGCGTGGAATAGCTGTCGGCGGCGGTCTTGAAGCCGTCGGCGTGGAAGGCGACCGACTGGCCGGCGGCATCGACCGTCGCGGCGGCATTGCGGCCGTTATCGACCGACGAATAGCCGGTGGTGATCTGCCCGGCATAGCCGTTCGGCGGCGCGAGCGTCGGGATCCGGTTGTCCTCCACCGAGACCACGCCGCCGATCGCCTGGCTGCCGTAGCGCAGGGAGGCGGGCCCGCGGATCACCTCGATGCGGTTGGCGACGAGCGGGTTGATCGGCACGGCGTGGTCCTCGCCGAGATCCGAGACGTCCTGGACGCCGATGCCGTTCTCCTGGATCCGCACCCGACCGGTATCGAGGCCGCGGATGATCGGCCGGCTCGCCGCCCCCGGCGCGTAGGTGGTGGCGGAGAGGCCGGGCCGGTCGAACAGGGCGTCGCCCAGGGTGCGCGGCTGCTGGCGCAGGATCTCGCCTTGCGTCACCACCGTGACCGGCGAGAAGGTGGTGGTGACGACCGGCAGCACCCCGACCGGGAAGGCACCCCCTGCCCCGCTCCCCGCCCCGCCGGTCGGCGCGGCGGCGATCGGGCTCGGCGAGGCGACGTCGATCGTGTCGAGGGCGATGTCCTCGGCCCGGGCCGCCTGGCCGGCAAAGGTGAAGGCCGCCGCCAGCAGCACCGGACCCGCCCCGAACGATCCCACCTTGCCCATGCCCGCCCCCGACGAATGCTATAACGTTGCATTCGCGCGACGAGGGACGGGCTGGCAAGGGGAAAGCCGGGGCATCCCGCACGAGACGCCCCAAGCGTAACGTTATTACAACACGGTACGTATCAGCGGTCGGCGAGGTCCCGCCGCAGGGTCGGCAGCCCGATCCCGGCGGCATCGAAACCGCCATCCACCGCGAGGGTCTGGCCGGTGACGTAGCTCGCCCGCGGACCGCACAGGTAGACGATGGCGTCGGCGATCTCGCGCTCCAGGCCGTAGCGGTTGAGCGGCACGGCGTCGTGGTAATCGGCGCGGATGGCGGGGCTGTGGACCGCCTTCGCCATGGCGGTATCGACCGGGCCCGGCGCCACGGCGTTGACCCGGATGTTCAGGTGGGCGAGTTCCACCGCCTGCTGCTTCGTCAGGTGCTTGAGCGCGGCCTTGCTGGTGCCGTAGGCGACCCGCAGGGTCGAGGCGCGCTGCCCCGAGATCGACGTGATGTTGACGACCGCACCACCGCCGCCCCGCGCCATCACCGGGGCCGCCGCCTGCACGCAGAGGAAGGGGCCGGTGAGATTGACGGCGAGCACCCGCGCCCATTCGGCGTGGCTGGTGTCGAGGAGCGGCTTGAACACCGCGGTGCCGGCATTGTTGACCAGCGCGTCGAGCCGGCCGAACCGGCCCTCGACGGCGGCCACGGCCTGCGCCACCGCATCCGGGTCGGCGACGTCGGCGGTGAGCGCCAGGGTGTGGTCGGGCCGGTCGAGCGCGGCCACGGCCCGGTCCTGTGCCGCGCCGTCGATGTCGAGGAGCGCGACGCGCCAGCCCTCGTCCAGGAAGAGTCGTGCCGTCGCCAGCCCGATGCCCCGCGCCGCGCCGGTAACCAATGCGACCTTGCCCTCGCCCGCCATACGATGTCCTCCCGTTGTTATGCCTCTTGGATCGCGGGCGGAGGCCGGCAGGTCAAGCCGGATCGGGGGTCGCGTTGCGGGCCATGAAGCTCTGCGCCGTGCCGGTCGAGGAATCGACGAAGATCACATCCGTCGGCGCACGCCGGGGCGTGTCGACGGAGAGGAACACCACCGGCCCTTCGATCAGTCGCGGCATGGCGTGGACCACGCCGCGCTCGAAGAACAGCAGTTGGCCGGGGCCGAACTCCGCCTCGTCGGAGGCGTCGCCGATCCAGAACGTGCCGCGGCCGGAGATCACGTAGAGGTATTCGTCGCAAGCTTCGTGGTAATGCGCCGGCGTCGGCCGGTAGACGCGAAACACCCGGGCGCTCGCCGCCGGCCGATCGGTCAGGTAGGTGTCGACCAGCATCGTGGTCGCGCTGTCCGGCAGGGCGGCGGCGATCGCCCCGATATCGAAGCGGCCGCTTTTCGGCGGTGCGTCGGACACGCTGTCGGACATCCCATCCTCCCGTTCGAACCTCGCAACCGTTCAAGCTAGCGCGGCTCCTCGCGCAGCGGGAGGGGCGAAAACGCCGAACCCGAGTGCATCGGTCGCGGGCAATTTTTTAGAACCCCCTTAGTCTTCGATCTTGACGGAGCACCGCCGCCGGCTACCCTCACGCACAATTCGCCGCCAAAAGGCGAAGCTGACGCAAGAGGGAGGAGAGTGGATGCCTGCATCCATGTCGCCCGGTCACGCCATCACGGCCACGCCATGCCGCTGATGACGCGAATCGTTTATTTCCGACATCGTGCCGCGAGCGTGGCCTTTGCCTCGTTTCTCGGCTGTGTCCCGGCCTTCGCCGGCGACATCGACGTGGTGCACGCCTTCGTGGCCCCCACCGAGAAGGTCGGCTCCGACGTCCCGCTCCACCTGACGGTGATGAACCGCGCCGCCGAGGCCGATTCGCTGCTGCGCTTCCGCTGTCCCTTCGCGAATTTCAGCGAGCGGGTCACGGTCGACAAGGGCGGCGAGGGCCCGCCCTCGAAGCGCCCGGTCCAGACCATCGCCGTCAAGGCCGCGGGTGAGACCGCCCTGACCCCGGAAGGCATGCACGTCATGCTGCTCCAGATCCGCCAGCCGCTGGCCGCGGGCGAGCGCTTCACCTGCTCGGCGAGCTTCCGCAAGGCCGGCTCGGTGGACGTGCCGGTCGAGGTCCGCGCGTCCAACTAGCGATCGACATCGATCCACGCCCGGCCGCGAGACGGCCCGCGCCGGGGCGACGACATAACCATAAGGCCGCCCGGAGGAGACACCCATGACGACGTCCCGCACGGCCCGGCGCATCCTCGCCGCAACCTCGCTCGCCGCCCTGATGGCCGGCACCATCGCCCCGGCCTTCGCCGCCGACGGCGGCGTCACGCAGGAGCGCCTGCTGAATGCCGACAAGGAAGACGGCAACTGGATCCAGCACCACAAGAACTTCGCCGGTCACCGCTACTCGACGCTGAGCCAGATCAACAAGGAGAACGTCAAGGGCCTCAAGGTCGCCTGGACGATGGCGCTCGGCGGCATCGAGTCCGGCGGCATCTGGAGCCATGGCGGGCTCGAAGGGACGCCGATCGTCGAGAACGGCATGATGTACGTCACCGACGGCTGGGGCTCGGTCTACAAGATCGACACCCATGGCGGCGAGGGCAAGCTCGTCTGGAAGATGGATCCGAAGACCGACCGGGAATGGGCCGGCGCGGTCGCCTGCTGCGGCGTCAACAACCGCGGCGTCGCGCTCTGGGGCGACCTCGTGGTCAGCCACACCCTGGACGGGCGCCTGATCGCCACCAACAAGGAGACCGGCCAGGTCGCCTGGCAGCGCCAGGTCGCCGATCCCGACAAGGGCGAGACCATCACCGGCGCGCCGCTGATCGTGAAGGGAATGGCGATCTCCGGCGTCGGCGGCGCCGAATACGGCATCCGCGGCTGGATCGCCGCCACCGACCTGAAGACCGAGAAGGAGGTCTGGCGCACCCACACCATCCCGGGCAAGGGCGAGCCGGGCTCCGAGACCTGGAAGGGCCCGAACAACGCGGCGGTCAGCGGCGGCGGCTCGACCTGGGTCACCGGCACCTACGATCCCGATACCGACACGATCGTCTGGGGCGTCGGCAATCCGGGCCCGGACTGGGACAACGCCTACCGGCCCGGCGACAACCTCTACACCGACTCGACGCTCGGCCTCGACGCCCAGACCGGCAAGATCAAGTGGCACTTCCAGCACACGCCGAACGACCCCTACGATTATGACAGCGTGTCGGAGAACCTGCTGGTCGACGCCAACGGCCGCAAGCTCGCCATCGAGGCCGACCGCAACGGCCACGCCTACGCGGTCGACCGGACCAACGGCCAGTTCGTCTGGGCGACGCCCTTCGTCAAGAAGGTGACTTGGACCAAGGGCATCAACCCCGATACCGGCAAGCCGTTCGAGTACGACCCGACCAAGGACGTGCAGCGCTACAACCCGGCAGCGACGCCTTCGGCCGAGAACAAGAACGCCGATTTCTGCCCCGGCAACATGGGCGGTAAGAACTGGCCGCCGACCGCCTACAACCCGAACCTGCAATACTGGTACATCCCGGTCATCGAGAGCTGCAACCGCGTCACCCACGAGGCGATGACGCAGGCGAACCTGAAACCCCGGGAGTTCTTCACCGGCGGCGGGCCGAGCCAGCCGTTCCGGATCACCGGCAGCGTGACGGCGATCGACGTGAAGACCGGCAAGGTCGCCGGCAAGCACGAGACCCAGTTCCCGCTGCTCGGCGGCATGCTGGCGACCCCCGATCTCGTCTTCACCGGCGAGCCGGGCGGGGGCGTGATGGCGCTCGACGCCAAGAGCCTCGACAAGCTGTGGGAGTTCCGCACCGGCAGCGGCGTCAACGCGCCTCCGATGACCTTCACGGTCGACGGCAAGCAATATGTCGCGATCCTGGTCGGCCTCGGCGGCGCCTGGGACAAGTGGTTCATCGACTCGACCCCGGAGCTGAAGAACATCCAGACCGGCTCGATGCTCTACGTCTTCGCGCTCTGAACTGAAATCCTTCCGGGCGGGGCGCGTCGGCGCCCCGCCGCGCACGAGGTTTTGACGGATGCGGAAAACGATGGTGCCGGCTTTGCTCGCCGGCCTCGCGCTCGCCTGCGCTCCGGCCTGGGCGCAGGGCGCCCGGACGGCCGGGGGCGAGGGCGATCTCGCGGTATTCAAGAAGGCCTGCTCGGGCTGCCACAAGTGGCATGGCGGCGGCGGTGGCGGCTATGGCGGCGACGCCCTGTCCCTGCGCAAGACGCAGCTCGACAAGGAGCAGGTCGCCGAGGTGGTGCGCTGCGGCCGGCCCGGGACCGGCATGCCCTACCACCTGCGCGGCGCCTACGACACGGTGAAGTGCTACGATTCGGTGAAAGCCGACATGGCCGGCAACATGCCGCCGGAGACGGCGGTTTTCTTACGTCCGGCGGAGATCGACGCGGTGGCGACGTATGTCGTCACCCAGCTGAAGGGCAAGGGCGACCCGACCTTCGCGGAATGCACCGCCTTCTTCGGCACCACCTCCCGGGCCTGCGACGTCTACCGCAAGAAGGAGGGCTCCGATGAGCCGACCGTCTCACATTGATCTCGCGGCCTTGGCCGCCCTCCTCTGCGCCGGGCCGGCGCTCGCCGTCGGGCCCGAGATCGCGGACCTGCGTGATGTGCGCGTCGGGATGCCGGTCTCGGAGATCTCGGGCAAGGGCTACGGCGATCTCGTCTGCCGCGAGGGCCCGGCCCGGACGCTCGCGGGCTGGAGCGATTGGCGCACCTGCCCGGCGGATGCCAAGGGGCTGCACGCCATCGGCTTCGCTTACGCCGACGGCACCACCCGCAACGGCACCCGGGTCGCCGGGCACCCGGCGCGGCTGACCCTGCTCGTCGGCGACGATGCCCGGGTCGACGGGCTGGTGATCGAGACCGACGACGCGGTGCCGCTCTACCTGCGCAAGAAGGGCCATCTGCTGGGCCTCCAGGCCCGCAGCCACTGGGGCGAGGACGGCTGGACCTGTGCCGAGGGCAAGCCCGCCGGCGACGAGACCCCGCTCGGCGAGACCTTCGTCAAGGAGGAGTGCCGCAAGGCGCTGGGACCCAAGAGCGTGACGGTGACCCGCGACCTCTACGGCCACCAGGGCGCCGACCCACGCGCCTTCATCAGCCGGACGCGGATCGTGGTGGCGGCGACGAAGTAGGGTTTCGTTCCGCAGCGCGCGAGAATATTTTCCGGATGAATATTGAGATAAACAGCACGCGATCTCCAACCCTCGACCTCATCTGAGGTGCTGGCGATCGTAGATCGCACGCGATCGCAGCTCGACTGACCTCGAAGGAGGGCTCCAGAAATCTTTTGGCTTCTGGAGCCCTCCTTCGAGGCCTACTGTGACGCGGGCACCTCAGGATGAGGTTCTTTGGTGGATGGGGCGTGCATCCGCCCGGGCAAACCCCTCACGCCGCCCGGATCGTCGCGAGGAACTGCGCCACCTCCCCGGTCAGCTGCTCGGTGCGGCGCGACATCGTCGCGGCCGAGGCCAGGACCTGGGCGGCGGCGGCGCCGGTCTCCTCGGAGGTCCGGGCGACCGTGCCGATCGTGCCGGTGACCGCGCCGGTGCCGGCGGCGGCCTCGGCGACGTTGCGGACGATCTCCTGGGTCGCCGCGCCCTGCTGCTGCACCGAGGTGGCGATCGCGCTCGCCACGCCGCTGATCTGATCGATCCGTGCGGTGATGCCGTCGATCGCCCCGACGGCCCGCCCGGTCGAGGTCTGGATCGCCGCGATCTGGCCGGTGATCTCCTCGGTGGCGCGGGCCGTCTGGCCGGCCAGTTCTTTCACCTCGGCGGCGACGACCGCGAAGCCGCGCCCCGCGCTACCGGCCCGCGCCGCCTCGATCGTGGCGTTGAGCGCCAGGAGGTTGGTCTGGCTGGCGATCGACGAGATCAGCGCCACCACGTCGCCGACCCGGGCCGCCGCGCCGCTCAGATCCCGCACCAGGGACACCGTCTGCGCGGCTTCCGCGGCCGCGACCCGCACGAGATCGGCCGAGCCGTCGACCTGCCGGCTGATGTCGGCGATCGACGAGCCGAGTTCCTCGGCGGCGGCCGCCACGGTCTGCACGTTGGCCGCGGTGTGGCCCGCCGTTGCCGCGACCGCGTGGCTGCTCTCGGCCGTCTGCGTGGCCTTGGCCGCCATGGAGTGGGCGGTCGCCTGCATCGCGTCGGCCGCCTGCGCCACGTGATCGACGACGGCGCTCACCGCGCCCTCGAACCGGTCGGCGATGCGTTGCAGCTCGGTCCGGCGCCGCTCCTCCGCACCGGCCCGGGTGGAGGAGGCCTCGGCCTCGAGGGCGCGGTTGCGGATCAGGCTGTCCTTGAACACCGCGACGGCGTTCGCCATCGCGCCGATCTCGTCCCGTCGCCCGGCGCCGGGGATCGCCACGTCGAGATCGCCCCGGGCGACCCGGCCGATCGCCTGGGCGGTGCCGGTGAGCGGCCGGATCACCCGCGCCACGACGAGGATCAGCACGGCCAGACCGACGGCGACCGTGGCGGCCAAAGCCGCCAGCGCCAGCTCGAGGCCACTCTGCGCCTCGGCGCGGCGCCCGGCCAGGACGGAGGCCGCCCGGTCGAACGCGGTGTCCCGCAGGCGCAGGACCGACGACCACATCGGAACCGCCCGGTCCCGGTAGGCCGTGCCGTCGAGCGGGAAGGCGCCGGTGCCGAAATGCGGCAGCAGCTCCGTCTTGAGGGCCGCGAAGGCCTGGACGTAGCCGCGGCGCACGCCCTCCATCGCCGTGGCGACGGCCTCCCCGGCGCCGGCATCGGCTGCCACCCGCTCCAGTCCGGCGAGCAGCTGGTCGACGCGGCCCTGGGCGGTCCAGAAGGCGATCTCCTGCTCGGGCGTCACCGGCTTGCGGGGCGCGATCAGGGTCTGGAGGAAGCCGGCCTGCCGGCCGCCGATATCGCGCAATTCGCCGGCCGTCCCGGCAAACAGAACCCAACGAAAGGCCCGGCCGTCGACCGTCGCGAGGTCGCGCGTCAGGCCGGATGCGGGCGCGGCGGCGGCGTCGTTGATCGTCGCCATGACCTTGGCGAGCGCGCTCTCGGCATCGCCGCGCTGGCTCACCGGCAGGGCGAGCCGGGCCTGCGCCAGGTCTCGGGCCGCGCCGAACCTCGTCTCGATCTCCCGCGTCGTCGCCTGGAGCGCGCCCGCGTCCGGCAGGGTGGCGGCGGCCTCGACCGCCCGGCGCAACGTCGTCACCGCCTCATCGGACCGCCGCCGCAAGTCGGCGAGCCCGGCATGCTTGCCGGCCTCGTCGAGGGAGGCTGTCGTCAGGAGCAGACTCCACAGGCCACGCTCCATGTTGACCGCCTGCGGAATCGCCGCGAGGGCCCGCACGACGTCGAGCCGCACCGTGGCGCGATCGATCTCACTGGCCCGGGACCGATGGAACGAGGCCATCGCGGCGGCCAGGGCGCATGCAAGCGCGCAGATCGCGACGATGGACGAGAACAAAAGCTTCTTGATGCTCACGACCGAGGCCCTCCCAGGCGCCGCCATGATGCGTGGAAATGGCTAATCGGAGATTGCCGCAGGGTCTCTCCACGTCGAGGACTAAGCAGATTTCGCAAAAGTGGCCGCCGGTTTTGCGGAAAAAATCTGCGATAAAACAAGGATCTAAGCGGACGAAGCGTTGGCCTGCCAACGCAAGTCTGCTTAGCATTCGCGCGATCCCGTCTTGCCTTCCCGTGCGCCGCCCCGTCCGTCACCGCTGTCCGCCACCGGTCGGGCAGATGCCATCGCGGGGCCATCGCGAGAATCCCGACCGGAATCAGGCGCAGGACCGCTCATGCCGCTGCCTCTTCCGGATCCTGTCCGGGGTTTCCGATCGATCGCTCGGCGATTGCCACGCCGTCGCCGTGATGGCTGTGCCATCGCGTTCGCGATGGGGAGGCCGGCTTCGCTCGGGCGGGTGGAGCGTGCGGGACCGCCGCGCAGGTTGGCCGACGGAGTGTCCGACAATCCTGTCAGTCCGGCAACGGCGGCTTCAGCCGCGGTTCAACGCCGGGCCGCGAGGATGCCCCCATGCCGGCCTTCACCGGCCCCGTCCACCGGCGACGAGCCGGACAGGAATCGTCCGCCATGACCGCGCGTTCCTCACGCACGACCCGCCTCGCCCTCGGCGCCCTGGCGCTCCTCGCCCTCGCGGGCCCGGTCGCTGCCGCCGATCTCGACGAGGAGCCGCCACCCCGCTTCGAGGGACGGAGCGAGTGGCGGGCCCCGCCGCCTCCGCCTCCCCTCGCCCACTCCCTTGCCCCTGTCCCACCGCGCATCGTGCAGGGTCCCGAATCCTGCCGGACCTTCGTGAAGCGCCGCATCGACCCTTACGGCGAGGAGGTGGTACGCCGGGTGCGGGTCTGCGACGAGAGTCCAGGGTATCGGGACGGCGGTTTTCGCGATGGCCCGCGCTGGGGCGGCCCGCCGCCCTGGCACCGCCACCGGCACTGGGACGACGAGCCCGGACCCGGGCGCTGGTAGAACCTCACTCGACGATCGGGATTTCCTCCCCGATCGTCACCTCGCTGCGATCGACCCGGCAGACGAAGGCGTGAGCCGCCACGCCGGCCTCACGTGCATGCCGGAACGCGGCGGCAAAGCCCGGATCGAGGTCGCCCGCGACGGCGAACCGCTCGGCCCGCATCTGCACCACCCAGATCACCAGGGCGCGACCGCCGAGGCGAACGACCTCGGCGAGCTCGTCCATATGACGGGCGCTGCGGGCGGCGACGCAATCGGGGAACTCGGCGAGGCCCGGCTCCCGCATCAGGTGGCAGTTCTTCACCTCGACATGGATCGGACCGGCGGCATCGCCGGCGAGGAAATCGACGCGGCTCGCCCGACCATAGGCCACCTCGGCCCGCCAGGACGTGGCGCCGGCAAGCGGCTTCAGGCGCCCTTCGTGAAACGCCTCGGCCACCAGGGCGTTCGGCCGCGCGGTGTTGATGCCGACCCATTGCGGCCCGCCGGGCAGATCCGCCTCGACCAGCTCCCACGACCAGGCGAGCTTGCGGGCCGGATTGGTGGAGGCCGAGAGCAGCACCGGCCGGCCGGGCGCGACCAGGCCGAGCATCGCCCCCGGATTGGCGCAATGCGCGGTGACGAGGGAGCCGTCGGCGAGCTCGATATCGGCGAGGAAGCGCTTGTAGCGGCGCACGAGGCGCCCCTCGGTCAGCGGGCCGGGGAAGCGCATGAGACGGGGATTTCGATGGGCATTCCCGGCGCTTAACCGGCGCGGGCCGGGGTGTCACGCTTGAGCCGCGGGGGAGGCCGCGATAAGGCGGGCGTCAACCCTATCGCCCCCGGTCGCGGGACGGTCACGAGGATCCCAGATGCCTGACGCCAGCCCCGCCCCGGTCACGGCCGCCATCCTGGTCATCGGCGACGAGATCCTGTCCGGACGCACCAAGGACAAGAACATCGGCTACATCGCCGAGTACCTGACCCATTCGGGCATCGACCTGCGCGAGGTGCGGGTGGTGCCGGACGTGGCCGAGGAGATCGTGGCGGCGGTGAACGGCTTACGCGCCCGCTACACCTACCTGTTCACCACCGGCGGCATCGGGCCGACCCACGACGACATCACGGCCGATTGCGTGGCCGAAGCCCTCGGCGTCGGGATCGACGTCGATCCGCGGGCGCGGGCGATGCTGCTCGAGCGGATCAAGCCCGAGGACCTCAACGAGGCCCGCCTGCGCATGGCCCGCATCCCGTTCGGGGCCGAGCTGATCGAGAACCCGATCTCGAAGGCGCCGGGCTTCATGATCGAGAACGTGATCGTGATGGCGGGCGTGCCCTCGATCATGCAGGCGATGCTCGATTCGGTCGCCCCGCGGCTGAAGACGGGCGCGCGCGTGACCGCCGAGACGATCGAGGCCGGCAACCTGCCGGAAGGCGGCTACGCCGAAGGGCTCGCCGCCATCGCCAAGGCCCATCCGGGCGTCTCGATCGGCTCCTACCCGTCGATGACGCCGGCGGGCTTTCGCAACCAGATCGTCGTGCGCGGGCGCGAGCCCGAGGCGCTCGCCGCCGCGCGCACCGAGATCGAGGCGCTGGTCTCGCGCCTGCAAGCCGAACGGAACTGAGGATACGATGGCTGCCCCGAGCGACAAGGCTTTTCCGGTTTCCTGGGACCAGTTCCACCGCGACGCCCGGGCGCTGGCCTGGCGGCTCGCCAGTGCCGGCCCGTTCGAGGCCATCGTCTGCATCACCCGCGGCGGGCTGGTGCCGGCGGCGATCGTCTCGCGCGAGCTCGGCATCCGGCTCGTCGAGACGGTCTGCGTGGCGAGCTACCACGATTACCAGGAGCAGGGCGCCCTCAAGGTGCTCAAGGACGTGGCTCCGAGCATCCGCGCCATCGGCGACGGCCAGGGCCGCGGCGTGCTCGTCCTCGACGACCTGACCGACACCGGCAAGACCGCCCAGGTGGTGCGCGCCATGCTGCCTGAGGCCCATTTCGCCACCGTCTACGCCAAGCCCGCCGGGCGTCCGCTGGTCGACACCTTCGTCACGGAGGTGAGCCAGGACACCTGGATCTACTTCCCGTGGGACATGGGCCTGTCGTACCAGGCGCCGATCCAGCCCGGAACGTCCGGTTAAGGTATTCGCCGCCCTAACGTGATCCGGCACATTCGCCGGATCAGTTGAGCGAGGTCTTGGCCCTGTCCACCGGGGCCTCGCCCCGGCGGCCAGATCGATAAAATTGCGCCTATCCATTTCAGCGCCGCCGAGCAGGTCGGGGGCCATTCTCCTTCGTAACGAAGGGGATGGCGCAGATGACCACGGGTTTCGGGCACCAGGTGAAGCGGGTTCTGGTCGGCGTGGCGATGCTCTCGGCGGCGTTCGTGACGGGCCAGGCCGACGAGGCGGCGGCCCAGACCCTGGCCGCCCTGCCGATGCCGAGCGCCGGCGCCCCGGATCTCGGCCATGCCCGGCCGATCGTCGGCTGGGTCGAGTTCTGCGCCCGCTACGCCTCCGAATGCGCGGTCGACGTGAGCGAGCCGGCCCAGGTGACGCTGACCCCGCGGCTGTGGCAGACCGTCACCGGCATCAACCGCCAGGTGAACACCTCGCTCCGCGCCGTGACCGACCAGGAGCATTGGGGCGTGCCGGACCGCTGGGACCTGGCCGAGGACGGCTCGGGCGATTGCGAGGATTTCCAGCTCCTCAAGCGCAAGCTGCTCGCCCAGGCCGGCCTGCCGCGCCGGGCGATGCGGATGACCGTGGTGATCGACGAGAAGGGCGAGGGCCACGCCGTGCTGATGCTGCGCACCGACCGCGGCGATCTGGTCCTCGACAACAAGACCAGCGCCGTGCTGCCGTGGCACAAGACCGGCTACACCTACATCAAGCGCGAATCGCAGGACGCCACCGCCTGGGTATCGCTCGGCGGCGCCACCGCTCCCACCGTCACCGCCAACCGGTGAACCGCCGAATCAGCCGAAGAATCTGCGTATCGAATTGGAACCAAAGTGCGGCAGGGCCGTTTACCAGGGTTTAAATTTTTCGGTTGAGCGCCGTCCGGCCCCGTGGCAGCTTGGATGCAAGAACCAAGCGAAGAGTCGATGGGGCGATGCGGGCAGTGTTGGACGGCCTCGGCCGGGCGGGCCATGTCGATGCGCGGCATGTCGATCGCCAGGGCCTCCTGAAGCGCGGCATCCGGGCGGCGCAGCTCGGACTTCTCGGCACGCTGCTGCTCATCGGCGGCGCCACGACGCAGGGGCAGACCCAGACCCTGGCCGCCCTGCCCGATGCCAGCGCGGCGATCGAGCGCGGCGGCACGGCCAAGCCCGTGAGCGCCTGGACCGATTTCTGCAACCGCTACCCGGCGGAATGCGCCGTCGACACCAGGGAGCCCACCACCCTGACGATGACGCCGGCCCTCTGGCGCACGCTCACGGCGGTGAACCGGCGCGTCAACGGCCGCATCCGGCCGATGATCGACCAGGATCATTGGGGCGTGGTCGACCGCTGGGACTTTCCCGATGACGGCATGGGCGATTGCGAGGATTACCAGCTCCTCAAGCGCCGGATGCTGGTGGAACGCGGCCTCGCCCGCCGCGCCCTGCGGATGACCGTGGTGATCGACGAGATCGGCGAGGGGCACGCCGTGCTGATGGTCCGCACCGACCGGGGCGACTACATCCTCGACAACAAGACCAACATGATCCTGCCCTGGCAGCGCACCGGCTACACCTACGTGAAGCGCGAGGGTCAGGACGGCCTCGCCTGGGTGGCGCTGAACGGCGTCGCCTCGCCGGTCACGACCGCGAATCGCTGATCCGGGCCGGAGCCGCTCAGGTCCGGCGCAGGACGTTCTCGGCGAGGCGGCCCCATTCCGCCTGGAGCTTGCGCACATGCGCGGGGGCGCGGCGTAAGGAGTCCAGGATCTCCTGCGCATCGCGCCGCGCCTCTTCCGGGCGGCCCGCCTCGGCCAGCACGGAAGCGAGCCGGGCGCGTGCCTCGTAAGCGTGATCGTGCCGCGAGATCGTCTCGAACGCGTCGATCGCCTCCTCGGTGCGGCCGACAGCCGCCAGGGCGCGGGCATGGAGCATGGGCCCGCGCGGAGAGTCGTAATCGGGCTCCCGAACTTTCAGCGCATCGAGGCCGGCCAAGGCCTCCGCCGGACGGCCGAGCGCCAGATCGGCCTCGGCCCGGGCGAGATGGAAGACCGGCTCGCCGCCATTCGGCCGCTGGACGATCTCGTCATACTGCTCCCAGGCCTCCTGCCACTTGCCGAGCGCCGCGCATTCCTCGGCGAAGCGCGCCCGGTTGGCGACCGTGTCGGCCTCCGCGAGTTGGTCGCGCAAGGCGCGGTAGATCCTCTCCGGGTTCACGCTGTGGGCGATCGCGCGCCGGGTCCTCTCGCCGCGGGGCGAGCCGAGGAGGTTCGGCAGCAGCTCGACCAGGATGTAGGCGATGCCGCCGAGGGGCGGCAGGAGAACGATGATCCAGCCCCAGGGCGAGAACCGCCCGGTCTTCGCGGCATGGACCGCGAGGCCGACATTCACGAGCAGGAGGAGAAGGGCGATCGGCACGGCACGCATCCCGGTATCGAGGGCTGCGTGCGAGAAAGAACGGCGCTTCCGCTAGGTCAACACGCGCCACGCGCGGGCGAATGCGGACCCGGCCTGCGAGGCAGGGCTCTCAGGCGCCCGACACCAGATGGGCGAGGTCGAGCACGACCCGGCCCGAGACCAGGCTCCAGCCGCAGGCCAGCATCGTCGCCAGCATCACGAACGGCACCGGCCGCCGCTCGATCCGCCGGCCGCGCACGGTGTTGCGCAGGATGATGAACGGGGCTCCGAAGGCGAGAATCGGCAGGGAGGCGAGCGCCACGATGCCGCCGCCGGACAGGAGGCCGAAGCTCGCACGCCGCGCCGTCGCCCATTCGAAGGCGCTCGCCAGGAGGCCGGCGAAAGCGAGGCCGAGCACCAGGGTCTGCAGGTTCTCGAGAGCGGAGGGCGAGAGGTTCATGGGAGGTTAAACTCCGGCAAGCGCGTTCGTCCCACCCTGCGCCAGACGCGATTTTCGATTATGGTTAATTTTTCGTTATCCACAGGTCTTTGAGGCCGATCCCGTTGCGGGATTCTCCTCCCCCTTTGTGTGATTCTCCTCGGCATGGGGCGGTCGCGCCACAGAAATCCGCCCCGTGACCGGGTTTCGGTAAGGAGCCGTTAACGATCGGAGCCGAACGTTCGGGGATAGGCCCGGTCCGGGCCTCGAATCGAACGAATCGGAGGCGGGCGCCATGGGGCCTGCACTGAGCGCCACTGTCGCGCAACTCGAACGGGATGTGATGCGTGCGGCGCGGACCGGTCGGTCCGCGGTCCCGCCCGTCGCCCGCCATCCGTCCGACCGGCGCCTGATCCTCGCGGCAGCCCTCGGGCTCGCCGGCACGCTCGCCCTCACGGGTGTCCTCGCCGCCTGGCTCGCCCGTCCGCCGGTTCCGGCCGGCCCGGTGGTGGTGGCGAACCTCGCGCCCCGTCCCCTCGTGCTGCCGGCCGCCTGGTTCGTACGGCCCGCTGCCGCCGCCGAGGCGACGCCGGAGCGGATCGACCTGGCGATCCCGTGGAGCGAACTGACCGGCAGCGCTCTGCCCGGCCTGATGCGGGTGACCGCCACGCGGGCCCCGGAGACCGAGGCGCCGCTGAGCCCGGCCCGGCGCTACGCCCGGTTCCTCACCGCCGAGGCGCAACCGTTCGGCGAGGGCCTGATGCGCCGGCGCTTCCGGACCGGCACGCCGTTCGAGGGCGAGGATCTGTACCTCGCGCAGGGCGAGGGCAGCCGCTTCGCGGCGCGCTGCACGACCGGCGCCGTACCGGAGCCCGACGCCGCCTGCCTCAGCGAGATCCGGGTCGGGTCCTTGAGCTTGCGCCTGCGTTTCTCGACCGACCGGCTGCCCTCCTGGAGCGCCGGTCTTGCCGGGCTGGAGCGTCTGTTCGGCCCCAGCCCGTAAGGCTTTGGACTACTCGTCCAGATCGGTGTCGAGGATCGCCATCGAGAAGTTGAACGAGCGGTCGCCGTCCTCGTCGTCGACCGACAGCACGCCGAGAAATTCCTCACCGATATAGACCTCGGCCGAATCCGTCTTCTTGGGACGGGCGACGAGCCGGATGTTGTGGTTGGCGAAAGTGCGGCGGAGATAGCCTTCCACCTTCGTCATCTCGGTCTTGTTCACGCTGGCCTCTTCACGTGCTTGGGCGTCGCAGCGACCGCGCCGGAGCGGGCGCGGGCACTGCCGCCTTCAACGAGGACCCCGCGCCGCCGGCACGGGATGCGACGATGCCCCCTCCCCGCCGGGCGGACCGCGGGGTCTGTCCACGGGCGATTCCCTTGCCGCAGGAACTTGCGCCGTAGGAACTTGCGCCGCAGGAGCGTCTCGGGGGGCGGCAGGCCCCCGCCTTGCCACGGCGGGGCCTGACGGGCAAGGCGCCCTGCGCGCCCGGCCGTCAGATCCCGTCCATCGCGTTGATGAACTGGTTCATCGCGCGGGCCGGGTCCGAGCAGCCGGCCGAGCCGACCACCCGCGCCGGCACGCCCACCACCGTGGTGCAGGGCGGCACCGCCTGAAGCACCACCGAGCCGGCGGCGACCCGGGCGCAGGCCCCGACCTCGATGTTGCCGAGGATCTTGGCCCCGGCGCCGATCATCACGCCGTGGCGGATCTTGGGGTGGCGGTCGCCGCCGTGCTTGCCGGTGCCGCCGAGGGTGACGTCGTGCAGCATCGAGACCTCGTCCTCGATCACCGCCGTCGAACCGACGACGAGGCCGGTGGCGTGGTCGAGGAAGATGCCGCGGCCGATCCGCGCCGCCGGGTGGATGTCGGTCTGGAACACCTCGGAGGAGCGGCTCTGGAGGTAGAGCGCCAGGTCGCGCCGGCCGCGGGTCCAGAGCCAGTGGCCCAGGCGGTGGGCCTGGATGGCGTGGAAGCCCTTGAAGTAAAGGACCGGCTCGATCGCCCGGCCGGCGGCCGGATCGCGGTCGATCACCGCGCCGATATCGGCCCGGAAGGCCTGGCCGATGCCGGGATCGTCCGCCACCGCCTCGCCGAAGGCCTGGGCGATCAGGTCAGCGGTCAGCGCCGGGTGGCCGAGCCGCGAGGCGACGCGGTGAGCCACCGCCGATTCGAGGGTGGCGTGGTTGAGCACGCTGGCGAACAGGAACGAGGCCAGGCGCGGCTCGTCGTGCATGACGGCCTCGGCCTCCTGGCGCAGCCGCCGCCAGACCGGATCGACGATGCCGGCGACCGGATCGGCGCCGGACAGGGTGGGAGCGGGGCTGGACGACAACGACCTTCTCCTCGGCAGCGGCGGCGGGCGGACGAAACTCTCTCCACCGCATGGCGCACGACGGCGTTCATCCGGAATAGCCTGGAGAGGCACCGGCGATTCATCAAGCCCCCCTGCCCGCGGGGCTGCCCCGCCCTCAATCGCCGTCGGGCCTGAAGACGTAGCCCATGCCCCTGACGGTCTTGATGAAACGAGGATTGGCCGGGTCGGGCTCGACCTTCTTGCGGATGCGGTTGATGCGGACGTCGATCGCCCGGTCGAAGGCGTCGGGGTCGCGGGCATCGGCGAGATCGAGCAGGCGCTCGCGGGTCAGCACGCGCTTGGGGTTGTCCAAGAAGGCCTTCAGCAGGCCGTATTCGGACCGGGTCAGGATCTGCTCGGTGCCGGCTTCGTCGCGCAGGCGCAGGGTCTCGGTATCGACGATCATCCGGCCGAAACGGACGCCGTTCTCCTGTCGGTCGTCCGGCCTGGTCTCCTTCTCCTGCTTGCCCTCCTCCGGCGGGGCGCTCTTCGCCTGCGCTGCCCGGCGCAGCACCGAGCGGATGCGGGCGACGAGTTCGCGCAGTTCGCAGGGCTTGGGCAGATAGTCGTCGGCCCCGAGTTCGAGGCCGACCACCCGGTCGATCGGGCTCGCAGTGGCGGTGAGCATGATGATGGGGATCGTCGAGCGGCCCTTGAGATCGCGCACGATCGAGAGCCCATCCTCCTCCGGCATGTTGAGGTCGAGGACGATCAGGTCCGGGGCGACCTCGGCGAGGCGCCGCCGCAGCGCGCGGCCGCCGTCGCACAGGCTGACCTCGAAACCGTGCATCCGCAGGTAGTCGCCCACCATGGCGCGGGCATCGGGCTCGTCGTCGACCACGACGACGTGCGGGGCGAGGCTCGTCATCCCGTCGCCCCCGGACGGGCAGCCCGCCCGCATCCCCGCCTCGCCACCATCCTGCGCCCCCGTGCCGCAGCGGCCCCGACATCACGGGGGCGCTGGCGACGACAATGCCGTGCCGGACGCTTTCCGTCCACGTGCCGCACCGGGAGCCGGGGCACTGCACCAAGATTGTCCTCAGTTCGTCGGGGCGCGGGGATCGGCCCGCCATCCCCGGAAAAGACGGATCTCGGGCGAGGATCCGGTTCAGGCGAGGATATCGGCCAACCGTCCGGCGAGCCGGGCGCGGGAGGCGGCCGAGAGGGCGCCGGGTGCCTCGGCCTCGATCAAGGCGGCGATCTGGGCCCGGCTCGGGCCGCGCGGGCGGGAATCCTGCAGGAGCGCGTTCAGGGCATCGAGATCCCGCTGCCAGGGTGCGCCTTCCGGCAGCGGGGCGGCGGTCGCGCCGACATGTCCCGGGACCACGTGAAGCATGGCGTGCCTCCCTTGTCTGCAAGCGCGGTGCTTGTAGGCGGGCTCTGTTGCACGAGCATTACGTGGCAACGATCGCCGCGCGGGATGTGCTCTCGCGCACAAGACGTCATGCCGTGCCGTTCGCGGGCTGCCGCCGTCGCCGTGTCGTCGCATCGAGATTCCGACACTCCGCCGGCGACGCGGGACCGGGCCGGTCGGGGCAAGCGGTGCGGATCGTCGGGTGTGATCTTGTCCTGACGGCTCGGGCCCGCCAGGATAACGCGCGGCGCCTTGCCAACCGGTCCGCGCAGGCCCTCAACGGACGGTCGATGAGCGACGACGACATCCTCTTCCTCCTGCCGGACGACGAGCCCGGCGAGGACCTGCAAGCGGCCGCCTGGCCGGTCATGGTGGTGGACGACGATCCCGCCGTGCACGAGGGCACCCGATTCGCACTGTCCGGCTACGGCCTCGACGGGGCGGGGCTCGAACTCATCTCCGCCTATTCGGCGGCGGAGGCCAGGACCCTGCTCTCGGCCCGGCGCGGCATGGCGGTGATCCTGCTCGACGTGGTGATGGAGACCGACGATGCGGGCCTGCAGCTCGTCGACTTCGTGCGGCGCGAGCTGAAGGACGACACGGTGCGCATCATCCTGCGCACCGGGCAGCCCGGCCAGGCGCCGGAGCGGCGCGTCATCGTCGATTACGACATCAACGACTACAAGGCGAAGACCGAGCTCACCGCCGACAAGCTGTTCACCAGCCTGACCGCGGCGTTGCGCGCCTACCAGCAGCTCAAGCGGCTGGAAGAGACGCGGCGCGGGCTCGAGATCATCATCGACGCCGCCCCGATGCTGCTCGACTACAAGTCGATGCAGCGGCTGGCCGAGGGCGTGCTGACCCAGGTCTCCTCGCTCCTCAACGTCGCCTGCGAGGGCATCCTGGTCCTGCGCGAGCAATCCGGCCCGCAGGATGCGGTGAGCGTGCTCGCGGGCTCCGGCTGCTACCAGCACCTCGCCGGCGACGGGCAGCGCCCCCTCGACAACGACGTGCGCGAGATCGTCGCCCGCGCCTTCGCGGAGCGGCGCCACACCTTCGGCGACCGCTGGTCGACCCTCTACGTCCACACCGCCAGCGGCAGCGAGATCGTCGCCCTGCTGAAGGCCGACCGCTCGCTTTCGGAGACAGACCGGGCGCTCATCGGCCTGTTCACCTCGCGCCTGTCGGTCGCCTTCGACAACGTGATCCTCTACGAGCAATTGCAGCGGGCCAATATCGGCCTGGAACAGCGGGTGGTGGAGCGCACCGGCGAATTGATGCGGGCCAACCGGCGGCTCGCCATGCAGCGCTCGGACCTGCGCCGCGCCAATCAGCTCAAGACCGAGATCCTCGGCACCGTCGCCCACGACCTGAAGAACCCGCTCGCGGTGATCCTCGGCCGGACCGAGATGCTGGGCGACATGATCGAGGCGAGGCCGCCGCCCACGGAAGCGATGCACGCCCAGATCGGCCATATCCGCGAGACGGCGCGCCGCCTCACCGGCATGATCGAGACCCTGATCGCCGATGCGATGAACGACGCGCTCGACATCGTGGTCCGGCGCGAGCCGGTGGATTTCGCCGG
The DNA here is from genome assembly GCF_019216885.1 of Methylobacterium sp. SyP6R. NCBI lineage: Bacteria > Pseudomonadati > Pseudomonadota > Alphaproteobacteria > Hyphomicrobiales > Methylobacteriaceae > Methylobacterium > Methylobacterium synurae. The sequence continues at coordinate 5,855,710 of NZ_JAAQRC020000001.1, forward strand.
CCTCGCCCGCGAGGTGTCGCAGGCCAACGCGCCTTTGGCCGAGACCAAGGGCCAGACCCTGCGCTCGGAGATCGCCGCCGGCCTCACGCTCCACGGCGACGCCGAGCGCCTGCGCGAGGCGATGGACAACCTGATCTCGAACGCCATCAAGTATTCGCCGGCCGGCGCCGAGATCGTCGTCACGGTGACGCGTGAAGCCGACGAGACCGTCTACGCGGTGCGCGACCACGGGCCAGGCCTGTCGCCGGAGGATATCGGCCGCCTGTTCGGCCGCTTCCAGCGCCTTTCGGCCAAGCCCACCGCCGGAGAAGGCTCGACGGGCCTGGGGCTCTCGATCGTCAAGCGCATCGCCGAGTTGCATGGCGGGCAGGCCACGGCGGAGACGCATGGGACCGAGCCGGGCTCGACCTTCGCGATCCGGCTGCCGCACGGAACCGGCGGGATCGAATGACCGAGGCGCTGCGAACCGTCTGCGCCACGACCGAGAGACGGCGGCGTTCGCACGGCGAGGTTCGGCGGGCATGCAACGTCGCTGCAGCGGGACACCACTCCGCCCTCGCACGCGCGTAGCGCTGGCCAGCCCGTTTCGATCCCGATCGATCAAATTCAATGTCTCAACTGATTCTCTCGATGATGATTTGATCTATGTTTAAAATAAAGTTGTTGAAATTTTTGTTTGTATCTTAAAATACGAATAAAAATCTCAATCTCGCGATTTTTAACATATAAAATTGCCGTTCATTCTATGGAATAACATTAAATCGATCGAGATTATGTCAGCAACTGGTACTTTATCGTTATACGACGGAAAATATCAAGCCCGATACGATCGACGAACTGTCGACCGATGTTAACTTTCGCGTAACTTTCTTATATTGCAATCAATCTCAGGTTGATCAACCCGGGGTTGCCAATGCCTCTCTCCCGCCTTTCGCCGACGCGGTTCGTCCATCACCGGTCGGGTTCGGCCGCGGTCGAGTTCGCGATCCTTGCCCCTGCATTACTGGCGATCCTGCTCGGAATCGTCGCCTTCGGAAGCTTTATCGGCACCGCCCATAGTCTACAGAATGCGGCCGGTGAAGCCGCGCGCGCGGCCGTCGCCGGGCTCGACCCGACCGAGCGCGCCATGCTCGCGACGGCCGCCGCACAACGAAGCATTGCAGGAAGCGGGCTGCTCCGAACGGATGCCCTCGTCGTCGACGCCAAGCCGGACCCGGACGATCCCGATCTCTTCACCGTGACGCTGCGGTACGATCTCAAGACGACCTTGCTCAACCTGCTGCCCCCGGTGGTGCCGTTCCCACAGACCCTCTCGCGCTCGGCCAGCATCCGGAGGGGCGGGCTATGATGGCGGGCACGCCGCGCCGGCGCTTCGGCGTCGATCGGACGGGATCGATCGCACCCCTCGTCGCCATCCTGGCGACGATCCTTTGCGGCTTCGCCGGTCTCGGGATCGATCTCGGTCAGGTCTATCTCGAGAAACGTCGGGTCCAGTCCGCGGTCGATCTTGCAGCACTCGCGGCGGCGCGGGCCGGCAACAGCCCCATCGCCGCGTCCCGGTCGCTGTTCGACAACGGATACCGCACCGCGGACGGACTGGCCATCGCAGCCGGCACCTATCTGGCGGACCGCGCGGTGCCAGCGGCCGATCGGTTCACCCCGGCCGGACAAGCGCCGAATGCGACCCGGGTCCGCGTCGCCAGCACCGTGCGGACGGCCTTCGCGCGGATCGTGGGCGGACCGGCAAGCTTCACGGTGTCCGGCGAGGCCACGGCGATGCGGGCGGATCTCGCGGCGTTCGGCCTCGGATCGCGCCTCGTCGGAGTCGATGGCGGCATCGCCAACGCCCTGCTGTCGCGCCTGCTCGGTACCGCCGTCTCCTTCACGATCATGGATTACCGCGCCCTGGCCAGTCTGAGGGTCGATGCGCTCGGCCTCCTGCGCGGGGCGGCGTCCCGGCTGAACCTCCAGGCCGGCACGTATGACGACGTCCTGAAGAGCAGCCTGCCGATCGCCGATGTCATGGCGCTGATCCTGACGGCGGCCGAGCCGGGTGGCGCGACTGCGTCCTCCCGGTCGTCCCTGAATGCCCTGACGGCGGCCTTGAGCGGCGCCGGCGCTTCCATTCGCCTGGCCGGGCTGCTGACGGCGGGCGAACTCGGCGCCTCCCCCGTCTCGCAGACCGGCGAGGCGCTCTGGGTGAATGCCCTCGACCTGATCACCGGGACCGCCCTCCTGGCGAACTCGGCCAATCAGGTCAGCCTCGATCTCGGCGCCACGCTCCCGGGTCTCGCACGCACCCGGGTGACGATGCGCGTCGGCGAGGCGTGGCGCACGTCCGGGTTCGTGGGCCTCGGCGGCAGCCTGAGCGCCGCCCAGCAACGGGTTCTCGTCGAGTTCTGGATTCCCGGACCACTCGCCCTCGCCAGCCTGTACCTTCCGGTCTACGTCGAGCTTGCGCCGGCGCGCACCGTCCTGAAGGGGGTCACCTGCCCGTGGAACGCCGTCGGCGAGCGGAGCGTCAAACTCGACGTCGCGACCGGCGTCGCATACCTCGCGGTCGGCCAGGCTCCGCCCGGCGCACTCGATCTCGGCTCGCCCCGCCCCAGCCTCGTGCCGACGACGATCCTGGAGGCACCCCTCGTCACGGTCACCGGGGCCGCAGCCCTGCAGCTCGGCTCCTCGACACAATCCGTGACGTTCACCGACAGCGACATCCGGGCCGGACGGGTGAGAACCGTCTCGACCAACACCATCGCCTCGTCCCTGACGGCATCCCTGCTCACGAATATCGACCTGCAAGTCAACGGCCTCGGGCTGCCGGGCCTGGTCGACCTGAGGACCGTGGTCTCCGCCGCCCTGAGCGCGGCGGCAGCGCCGATCGACACCGTCCTGGCCTCCATCCTCACCGTCGCCGGGGTCCAGCTCGGCTCCGCAGATGTCGCCGTCACGGGCACCCGGTGTGGCGGGGCGGTCCTCGTTCAGTAACCCGCTCGCCGCCCGAGCGCGACCGTCGCCTCACCCCGCGTCGCTCGCCCCCAATCCCTGCTCGTGCGGGTCGGTCACCGCGTCCGGGATCGGGGCGCGGGCCTTCGGGGTGACCTCAAGGGCGGTCAGCGCCAGGGGATCGAGGCCGTGATCGGCCTCGCCGCAATAGGCGGCGAGCTGCTCGCGCATGCGCGGGGTCCAGAACGCCACGATGTGCTTGTGGATGCCCGCCACCGCCTCGTCCTCCGGGTAGGAGCGGAAGAAGGCGGCGATCTGGTTTGCCATGCGGACGAGTTTTTCGGCGGGATCGGCGGCGCTCATTACAAACAACTCACGGAACGATCAGGCGCTCGGGCGCGGTAAACAGGGTGACGGTGTCGCGGCGGGCGATCGCCGCCAGGGTCAAGCCGTGCTTGGCGGCGCGCTCGACGGCGAGCGAGGTCGGGGCCGAGATCGCCACCAGCACGGCGGCGCCGAAGCTCGCGGCCTTCTCGACCATCTCGAACGAGCACCGGCTGGTGATGACGAGGAAACCGTCCTCGGGTCGCGTGCCGGCGCGCAGGAGCGCGCCGATCAGCTTGTCGAGGGCGTTGTGGCGCCCGACATCCTCGCGCACCATCGCGACGCGACCCTCGCAGGTAGCCCAGGCCGCGGCATGGACCGCCCGGGTCTCGCGGCCGAGCACCTGGAGGTCGTCGAGGGCTTGAACCGCCCGCTCGACCGCCGAGAGGGAGACCGTGACGCCCTGCGCCGCTTTCCGGTCGGCCTTCGGGATGTCCTTCAGGTCGTCGATGCCACAGACGCCGCAGCCGGTGCGGCCCGAGAGCGCCCGCTTGCGGGCGAGGTGCTCGCGCAGGCGGCCCGGGACGAGGTCGACGACGAGGCGAAGGCCCCCCTCCCCGGTCTCGACGCGGGCGCCGCGGATCTCGGCCGCGTTGGCCACGATCCCCTCGGTCAGGCTGAACCCGTAGGCGAAATCGGCGAGATCCGCCGGCGTCGTCATCATGACGGCGTAGGGCACGTCGCCGTAGATCACGTTCACCGGCATCTCGACGGCGAGCGACCGCTCCCCGTCCCGGTCCTCGCCGCGGCCATAGGCGACGGTCCGGATCGGGACGGGATGACAGGTCGCGAGACCGTTATTCGGCGGCATCGAGGGTCTGGGCGATGCGGGTGAGGGAGATGTCTTCCTCATAGAACCGGGCCTGCCAATCGGAGGGCCGGTTGGTACGCCGAACCTGCACCGCCGTCACCTTGTACTCGGGGCAGTTGGTCGCCCAGTCCGAGTAGTCGGTGGTGATGACGTTGGCGCCGGTCTTGGCGTGGTGGAAGGTGGTGTAGACCACGCCGGGCTGCATCCGCTCGGTGACCCGCGCCTTCAGGGCGATGTCGCCGGACCGGCTCTCCAGGCTGACGAGGTCGCCGTCGACGATGCCGCGGGTCTCGGCGTCGAAGGGATGGATCTCGAGCACGTCCTCGGGATGCCACAGCGAGTTGGCGGTGCGCCGCGTCTGCGCCCCGACATTGTACTGCGACAGGATCCGGCCGGTGGTGAGCACCAGCGGGAACTTGCGGGTCGTGCGCTCGTCGGTGGGCACGAACTCGGTCAGCATGAAGCGGCCGAGGCCCCGCACGAAGCGGTCGACATGCATCATCGGCGTGCCCTGCGGCGCCTTGTCGTTGCAGGGCCACTGGATCGAGCCGAGCTCCTCGAGCTTGGCGTAGGAGACGCCGGCGAAGCTCGGGGTCAGGGACGCGATCTCGTCCATGATCTGCGACGGATGCGTGTAGTTCATCGGGTAGCCGAGCGCGTTGGAGAGCAGCACCGTGCCCTCCCAGTCGCCGTAGCCGCCCATCGGCGCCATCACCTGGCGCACCCGGCTGATCCGCCGCTCGGCATTGGTGAAGGTGCCGTCCTTCTCCAGGAACGAGGCGCCCGGCAGGAAGACGTGGGCGTATTTCGCGGTCTCGTTCAGGAACAGGTCCTGGACGACGATGCATTCCATCGCGCGCAGGCCGGCGGTGACGTGGTGCGTGTCCGGATCCGACTGGGCGATGTCCTCGCCCTGGATGTAGAGGCCCTTGAACGTGCCGGCGACGGCCTCGTCCAGCATGTTGGTGATGCGCAGGCCCGGATCGGGCGAGAGCTGCGCGCCCCACAGGGCCTCGAAGGTCTCGCGGGTCGCGTCGTCCGAGACGTGGCGGTAGCCGGTCAGCTCGTGCGGGAACGAGCCCATGTCGCAGGAGCCCTGGACGTTGTTCTGGCCCCGCAGCGGGTTCACGCCGGCACCCGGCTTGCCGATATTGCCGGTGGCCATGGCGAGGTTCGCCATGCCCATCACCATGGTCGAGCCCTGGCTGTGCTCGGTGACGCCGAGCCCGTAATAGATCCCTGCGGCCCCGCCCTTGGCGTAGAGACGGGCGGCGGCCCGCACCTCGGCGGGGTCGCAGCCGGTGAGTTCCTGCACCGCCTCCGGCGCGTGGCGCTCGTCGGCGATGAAGCGGGCCCAGATCTCGAAATCCTTGAGGTCGCAGCGCTCGCGGACGTAAGCCTCGTCGATCAGGCCTTCCGTCACGATGACGTGGGCGAGGGCGTTGACCATCGCCACGTTGGCGCCGGGCTTCACCGGGAGATGGTGCGTCGCCTTGATGTGGGGCGACTTGACGAGGTCGATCCGGCGCGGATCGATCACGATCAGCTTGGCGCCCTGGCGCAGGCGCTTCTTCATCCGCGAGCCGAAGACCGGGTGGCCGTCGGTCGGATTGGCGCCGATCACCAGGATCACGTCGGATTGCTCGACCGACTTGAAGTCCTGGGTGCCGGCCGAGGTGCCCAGCGTCGACATCAGGCCGTAGCCGGTCGGCGAGTGGCAGACCCGGGCGCAGGTATCGACGTTGTTGTTGCCGAAGCCGGCGCGAACCAGCTTCTGGACGAGGTAGGCCTCCTCGTTGGTGCAGCGCGACGAGGTGATGCCGCCGATCGAGTCGCGGCCGTACTGGGCCTGGATCCGCTTGAACGCGGTGGCCGCGTGCTGGATCGCCTCCTCCCAGGACACCTCGCGCCAGGGATCGGTGATCTTGTCGCGCACCATCGGCTTGGTGATGCGGTCCTGGTGGGTGGCGTAGCCGTATGCGAAGCGGCCCTTGACGCAGGAATGGCCCTCGTTGGCCTTGCCGTCCTTGTAGGGCACCATGCGGACGATCCGGTCGCCCTGCATCTCGGCCTTGAAGGCGCAGCCGACGCCGCAATAGGCGCAGGTCGTGACCTTGGAATGCTCCGGCTGGCCCATCGCGATGACGGACTTCTCCTGAAGCGTCGCCGTCGGGCAGGCCTGCACGCAGGCGCCGCAGGAGACGCATTCGGAATTGAAGAAGTCGGTCGGACCGGCCGCCACCCGCGAATCGAAGCCGCGGCCGGCGATGGTCAGCGCGAAGGTGCCCTGCACCTCCTCGCAGGCCCGGACGCAGCGGTTGCAGACGATGCACTTCGACGGGTCGTAGGCGAAGTACGGGTTCGACTCGTCCTTCGGGAGATACAGCTCGGAGTTCTTCGAGACGTGGTTGGCGCCGTCATAGCCGTAGCGCACCTCGCGCAGGCCCACCGTGCCGGCCTGGGTCTGCAACTCGCAATCGCCGTTGGCCGAGCAGGTCAGGCAGTCGAGCGGGTGATCGGAGATGTAGAGCTCCATCACCCCCTTGCGCAGGCGAGCGAGCTTGTCGCTCTGCGTATGCACCACCATGCCGTTCTCGGCCGGGGTGGTGCAGGAGGCCGGCGTGCCGCGGCGCCCGTCGATCTCGACGAGGCAGAGGCGGCACGAGCCGAACGGTTCGAGCGAATCGGTGGCGCAGAGCTTCGGGATCTGCGTTCCGGCATGCATCGCCGCCGCCATCACCGAGGTGCCGGCGGGCACGGTCACGCTCTGGCCGTCGATCGTCAGCGTCACGCTCTGGTCGGAGACGCGGATCGGGGTGCCGTAGTCGATTTCCTTGATGAGGGCCATTCGTTGCGTCCTCACTCGGCGGCCAGCGGCAGCTTGGCGCCGCGGCCGGAAAAATCTTCCGGGAAATGGGTGAGCGCGCTCATCACCGGCACGGGCGTGAGCCCGCCCATGGCGCAGAGCGAACCGTCGGTCATGACCTCGCAGAGGTCGGTGACGAGGGCGAGGTTTTCGCGGGGCGACTCGCCGGCGAGCACCTTGTCGATCGTCTCCATCCCGCGCACCGCGCCGATCCGGCACGGCGTGCACTTGCCGCAGGACTCGGCGGCGCAGAACTCGAAGGCGAAGCGGGCCTGGCGGGCGAGATCGACGGTGTCGTCGAACACCACGATGCCGCCATGGCCGAGCAGGCCCTTCTTCGCCGCGAAGGCCTCGTAGTCGAGGGGCGTGTCGAGGAGCGATTCGGGGAAATAGGCGCCGAGCGGCCCGCCGACCTGCACCGCGCGCAAGGGGCGGCCCGACGCCGTGCCGCCGCCGAAATCCTCGATGACCTCGCGGAGCGTGAGCCCGAAGGCGGTCTCGATCAGGCCGCCGCGCTTGACGTTGCCGGCGAGCTGGATCGGCAGGGTGCCGAGCGAGCGGCCCATGCCGTAGGCGGCGTAAGCGGGACCGCCATGCTCCAGGATCCACGGCACGGCGGCGAAGGAGAGCACGTTGTTGACCAGCGTCGGCTGGCCGAACAGGCCCTTGAGCGCCGGGATCGGGGGCTTGGCCCGCACGAGGCCGCGCTTGCCCTCCAGGCTCTCCAGCAGCGAGGTCTCCTCGCCGCAGATATAGGCGCCGGCGCCCAACCGCACTTCCAGGTGGAAGGCGTGGCCCGAGCCCATCACGTTCGCGCCGAGAGTGCCCGCCCGCTCGGCCGCCGCGATGGCGGTTTCGAGCGCCGCGAAGGCGTGCGGGTACTCGGAGCGGCAATAGATGTAGCCGCGGGTGGCGCCGACCGCGACCGCCGCGATCGTCATGCCCTCGATAAGCGTGAGCGGATCGCCCTCCATCAGCATCCGGTCGGCGAAGGTGCCGGAGTCGCCCTCGTCGGCGTTGCAGACCACGTATTTCTGCTCGGCTTGCGCCAGCATCACCGTGTTCCACTTGATGCCAGTCGGGAAGCCGGCGCCCCCGCGACCGCGGAGCCCCGAGGCCTTCACCGCCTCGACGGTGCCGGCGGGCCCGGCCGCCAGAGCGGCTTCGAGCCCGCGATAGCCGCCATGGGCCCGGTAATCCTCGACCGAGGCCGGATCGATCACGCCGCAGCGGCCGAAGGTCAGGCGCTGCTGGCGGGCGAAATAGGACTGGTCCTCGGGCCGGCCGATGCGCAGGCGATGCGCCCCGCCCTCGGTGAGCCCGGCATCGAGCAGGGATTCGATGTCGCCCGGTCGCACCGGCCCGTAGGCGATGCGCCCCGCCGGCGTCTCGACCTCGAGCAGCGGCTCCAGCCACAGCATGCCGCGCGAGCCGGTGCGGACCAGCGTCACGTCGAGGCCGCGGGCCTGCGCCGAGCGCTGGATCGCCTTGGCGACGCGGTCGGCGCCGAGCGCGAGGCTCGCAGCGTCCTTCGGGAGATAGAGGGTGATGCTCACGCGGCCCGCTCCGTCAGCGCATCGGCCAGGGTGTCGAGGTCGAGGCGGCCGACCGGCTCGCCGTCGATCAGCGCCGCCGGGCCGCAGGCGCAGAGCCCGAGGCAGAAGACCGGCTCGACCGTCACCTGCCCGTCCCGGGTGGTGCCGTGCCAGGCGACGTCGTAGCGGCGCAGCACGTCCTCATGGAGCGCGTCGGCCCCCACCGCCTGGCAGGCCTCGGCCCGGCACAGCTTCACGGTGTGGCGGCCCGCCGGCTCCTTGCGGAAATCGTGGTAGAAGGTAAGGCAGCCGTGGACTTCCGCCCGCGACAGGTTCAGCGCCTCGGCGATCAGCGGCACCGCCGCGGTATCGACGTAGCCGAAGGTCTCCTGCAAGGCGTGCAGGATCGGCAGGGTGGCGCCCTCGCGGTGCGCATGGCCGGCGATGATCCCGGCCGCCCGCTCGGCGTCCCAGGATTCGTATGCGCTCGCGCGGCCAAGGTCTCGGCCCGACATCGGTTTCCAACCCAGATCGTTGTCGTTCTAGGGTGCAGCCTGGGCGGTCTAGGCCATCGGATCAAGCGCGTGGTTCGGTGGCACGACAGGGAATTTTTGTTAAAACCGGTATTTACGAACGAGAAAGAAGGTGTGAGCGCGATCCCTACGACGAAAGTTCCGGGCATCGGGCGGAAGCGGTGATCGGCGGACGGGGGCGTTGCGCCCACGTCTTCGGGACGGGCGGAATTTCCGGGATCATCGGAACGCCCGGAAGTGACGCAGCGCATCCTGACGAGACATGCGCGCTCCACATCGTCTTTTCACGAAGCCGCAACCCGCTCGATCACGCCGGCGGACGACGACATCGCCATCCTCGTTCCGGGATCGCGCGGCGAAGCCCGACATCCAGGACTGTCGATCGTGAAGTCGGGAGAGGAGAGCCTGCCGCTCTGCCGCCCACGCCCGATCCGTCCGGTTCACGGGTGACGCACGGGCAGGCGCAGGCTTTCCGCGTCCCCGGGGCGATCCCGGTGCCGGCCGGGAGCGCCCAGCGTCGGTCGTGATGTCCTCCGAGATCGGCGTCCTACGCCGCCCGCACCGTCGCCAGGAACCGCTGCACCTCGGCGTCCAGGTGCTCGGACTGACGCGACAGGTCGGTGGACGAGGACAGGACCCGGCGTGCCGCCGCGCCCGTCTCTTCCGAGGCGTGGGCGACCCCGGTGATGTTGCTCGTCACCTCGCCGGCGCCGGTCGCCGCCTGGCTCACGTTGCGGACGATCTCCTGCGTCGCCGCGCCCTGTTGCTCCACCGCCGCCGCGATCGACGTCGCCACGCTGTCGATCTCGCGGATGCGTCCGGTGATCCCGCCGATCGCCGCCGCCGCCCGGTCGGTGACGCTCTGGACCTCGCCGATCTGGCGCGCGATGTCCTCGGTCGCCCGGCCGGTCTGGGTGGCGAGCTGCTTGACCTCCGCGGCGACGACCGCGAAGCCGCGGCCGGCCTCGCCGGCCCGCGCCGCCTCGATCGTGGCGTTCAGCGCCAGAAGGTTGGTCTGGCTGGCGATGGTCGAGATCAGCCCGACCATCTCGCCGATCCGGCCCGAGGTCTCGCGTAGGGCCTGGACCAGCTGCCCGGTCCGGTCGGCCTCGTGCACGGCGGCCTGGGCGAGCTCGGCCGAGCCCTGGACCTGGCGGGCGATCTCGTGCACCGAGGCGCCGAGTTCCTCGGCCGCCGCCGCCACGGTGTTGACGTTGACGGCGGCCTCCTCGGCGGCCGCCGCGACGGTCGTCGACCGGCCCGCCGTCTCCGTGGCGGTGGCGGTCATGGTCCGGGCGGTCGCCTGCAGCTCGGCCGCCGAAGCCGAAACCTGATGCACGATGCCGCCGACGGCGCCCTGGAAGCCGTCGGCGAGATCCAGCATGGCCTGCCGGCGCGCGCCTGCGGCGGCCTCGTCGGCACGGCGGCGGACCTCCGCCTCCTCGGCGGCCTTGCGGGCGACCATCGCCTTGATGCCCTCGACCGCCCGGGCGACCGCCCCGACCTCGTCGCGCCGCGACGCCGCGCCGATGCGGGCGTCGATCTCGCCCCGCGCCATGCGCTCGAGCACGCCGACGAGGCCGCGCAGCGGCCGGGTGATGCCGACGACCGCAATGAGCGCCGCCGCGGTGAGTCCGGCCAGGAGGGCGGCGATGCCCGACAGGAGCAGGTGGAAGCGGGTCGCCGCCGTCTCGGCGTCGAGCCGCGCCGCACCCTGATCCACCGCCTGGGTGATGTCGCGGGCGAGCGCCTTGCCCTCCTCCACCATGGCATCGAAGGTCGGGTCGACGGTCTCGTGCGCGAGGTCGATCGCCTCCCAGTTCTTGTTCTCGCGGCCGAGCCGCAGCACCTGGGACACGGCCTTGATGTAGGCCTCGGCCCGGGTCGCCTGCGCGGCGATGCGCGCGGAGAAGGCCGGTGCCTGGACGCGCAGGTCGGCCAGCACCCGGGCGATCTCGGGGATCGCCGCCTCGAAGGCCCGGCCGTCCGACTCGATCCGCTTCTGGTCGGTCTCCGATGCGATGCGGAAGACCCGGTAGTTCATGTCGAAGATCAGGCGGTTCAGCTGGCGCATGTTCGCCGCCGCCTTGGATTCGTGCCGCAGGAAGGCGCCGTAATCGGCGTTGATCGTGGCGAGCTGCGACTGCGCGTACCACAGGCTGCCGCCGAGCAGGGCGCCGATCAGCCCCACCGCCCCGACGATCTTGGGGAGAATCTTGAGATGGGACAATCGCACCATGGGAGGCCTCGGCCGGTCCGTCCTGCAGGCGCAGAATTCAGCTGCACCATTCATAAGCCTGGATTAACGTCGCGCGTTTAACGTGTTATATCAAAACCGAAAGCGACAGACGCCATCAAGCATCTCCCCGCGGATCAGGCCCCGATCGATCGCAGATCGTGCGGCGAAAGCGGCCCATATCGGCAGAATATGCTTGGGAACCGCGCAATCTGCCTGCCGATGCATCGAAATACAGGGTACCCCGTGCACGGTTCGGCCCCAATGCTCAGAGCGCCGCCACCTCCGCTGCCAGGTCCGGCGCAATCGCCCGCGCCTCGGCCAGGAAGGCGGTAACGAGCGGGGTCATGGGATCGCGCTCGGGGACGACGAGGCCGATCATGTGGCTGACGTCCGGATCGGTGATCGGCACCGCCCGCACCCGCTCGGTGAGCCGGAAGGTCTCGGCGAGCGCCGCCGGCATGATGCTCGCCCATTTGGCGGTGCGCACATGCGTCACGAGCACGATCATCGAGTTCGATTCGAGCAGCGGTGCCGGCTCGGCGCCGGCGGCGCGCAGGTGGCGGTCGATGATGCGGCGGTTCTGCATCGCGGGCGTCAGCAGGCAGAGCGGGATGCGGCCGACCTCGGCCCAGGTCACGCTCGCGCGTCCGCCATAGATCCCGTCGGCGGCGGTCAGCAGGCGGTAATGCTCGCGGTAGAGCGGCAGCGCCGTGACGCGCCCCAATGGCTCGTCCTCGATGTAGGTGAGGCCCGCATCGAGTTCGAGATTGGCGATCTGTCGGATGATCTCGTGCGAGGTCGCGGACTGCACCGAGAAGCGCACCGCCGGGTGGCGGGCGCGGAACGGCGTCGTGAGTGCGGCGACCATCGGGGTCGCGGTCGGCACCGCCGCCATCCGCAGCGTGCCCGAGAGGCCACGGCGCAGGGCCGCCACCTCCTGGCGCATGGCGCGGGCATCGCCGACGATGCGCCGGGCCCAGTCGAGCACCCGCTCGCCCTCCGGGGTGAATCCCTGGAAGCGCGAGCCGCGTTGCACGAGAAGCACACCCAGCCGCTCCTCGAGCTGCTTGACCCCCGCCGAGAGGGTCTGCTGCGACACCCCGCAGGCCTGGGCGGCGCGGCCGAAATGCTGCTCGCGGGCGAGCGCCAGGATGAACTCGAGACGGTCGATCATCGAAGGGTCAAGGTCACGTCCAGCGGCTCGAAACGGCCCTGCGAGGCCGAGCACGGTTTCGCGGAATCATTCGAGCATCAAGACGAATGTCCAGTGTCCACAGGCGAATTCGGAACGCCGATGCGACGCCAACGCCGTTGCGCTTGCGGCGGCATTGTGGTGAGAGACGCCTGACCGGGTCTCGGCCGGGTTCCGGCCGCAGGGCGGCGGGCCGGCATCCTACGACCGAGACAGGACGGCGCTCCCGACGCGCGGGCAGCCGTTGCCGGCACACAGCCTGTTGGGGAGCATCGAGGGCAGATGGGGATGGCGAGGGCGCAAGGCCGGCGGTTGAGCCGGGGCTTCTGGGGAGGCGCAGCGGCGCTGGCGACGACCGGGTTCCTCGGCACCGCCACGGCCGTGTCGGCGGCGGGCATCGGCCAGCCGGTGCCGTGGCAGATGGACCTGCAGAAGCCCGTGACCGAGGTGGCGACGGAAATCTACAATTTCCACCACCTCCTGAACTGGATCATGCTGGTCGTCGTCCTGTTCGTGCTCGCCCTGCTGATCGCGGTGGTGGTCAAGTTCAACGAGACGAAGAACCCGACCCCGTCGCGCACCACCCACAACACGATGCTCGAGGTCGCCTGGACGATCGTCCCGGTGCTGATCCTCGTGGCGATCGCGATCCCGTCGTTCCGGGTGCTGCGCACGCAGCTCTCCGACCCGAAGGCCGACCTGATGGTCAAGGTCATCGGGCACGCCTGGTACTGGTCCTACGAGTACCCGGAGGCGGTCGGCGGCTTCAAGTTCGACGCCAACCTGCTCGAGGGCGAGGACCAGGTGAAGTCCGGCCAGCCCAAGATGCTCGCCACCGACAACGAGATGGTGGTGCCGGTGAACAAGATCGTGAAGATCCAGGTCACCGCCGCCGACGTGATGCATTCCTGGGCGATGCCGTCCTTCGGCTTCAAGATCGACGCGATCCCCGGCCGCCTCAACCAGTTCTGGTTCAAGGCCGACCGCGAGGGCGTCTATCACGGCCAGTGCTCCGAGCTGTGCGGCCAGCGCCACGCCTACATGCCGATCACCGTGAAGGTGGTGAGCGAGCAGGCCTTCCAGGCCTGGACCGCCGAGGCCAAGACCAAGTTCGCCCGCACCGACGGCGGCGCCAAGTTTGCTGAAGCGAAGTAATCCGCTTCGCGAACGCCGACTGATTTCATGATGCGGGGTGCCGCCGCCGGCGCGCCCCGCCCCTTTCGACAGACCGACCGAGACATTCCTCGAAGAGGCTGACCCCATGGCTCAAGCCGTTGCGGCAGGGCACGACCACGCCCACGACCACACCCCACCGTTCTTCACGCGCTGGTTCAACTCGACCAACCACAAGGACATCGGCACGCTCTACCTGCTGTTCGCCTTCTCGGCGGGCATCGTCGGCGCGTTCCTGTCATTCGGCATCCGGATGGAGATGGAGGCCCCCGGCCTGCAATACTTCTCCAACCCGCAGACCTACAACGTGTTCGTGACCGGGCACGGCCTCATCATGGTGTTCTTCATGGTGATGCCGGCCCTCATCGGCGGGTTCGGCAACTGGTTCGTGCCGCTGATGATCGGCGCGCCGGACATGGCGTTCCCGCGCATGAACAACATCTCGTTCTGGCTGACGGTCGCGGGCTTCATGAGCCTCGTCTGCTCGCTGTTCGTCGAGGGCGCCCCGGGCGCGGTCGGCGCCGGCACCGGCTGGACCGTCTACCCGCCGCTCTCCACCGCCGGCCATCCCGGCCCGGCCGTCGACTTCGCGATCTTCGCCCTGCACCTGTCGGGCGCGGGCTCGATCCTCGGCGCCATCAACTTCATCACCACCATCCTGAACATGCGCGCGCCGGGCATGACCCTGCACAAGATGCCGCTGTTCGCCTGGTCGATGCTGGTGACCGCCTTCCTGCTGCTGCTGTCGCTCCCGGTCCTGGCCGGCGCGATCACCATGCTGCTGACCGACCGCAACTTCGGCACGACCTTCTTCGACCCGGCCGGCGGCGGCGACCCGATCCTGTACCAGCACCTGTTCTGGTTCTTCGGCCACCCCGAAGTCTACATCATGATCCTGCCGGCCTTCGGCATCGTCTCGCACATCATCTCGACCTTCTCGCGCAAGCCGGTCTTCGGCTACCTGGCGATGGCCTACGCGATGGTGGCGATCGGCGTCGTCGGCTTCGTGGTGTGGGCCCACCACATGTACACCGTGGGCCTCACGCTCCAGACCCAGTCCTACTTCGTGTTCGCCACCATGGTGATCGCGGTCCCCACCGGCGTGAAGATCTTTTCCTGGATCGCCACGATGTGGGGCGGCTCGATCCGCTTCACCGCCGCCATGCACTGGGCCGTCGGCTTCGTGTTCCTGTTCACCGTCGGCGGCGTCACCGGCGTGATCCTGGCCAACGCCGCCGTCGACCGCTACCTGCACGACACCTACTACGTCGTCGCGCACTTCCACTACGTGCTGTCGCTCGGCGCGGTGTTCATCATCTTCGCCGGTGTCTACTACTGGTTCCCGAAGATGACCGGCCGCATCATCCCGGAATGGGCCGGCAAGCTGCACTTCTGGCTCGCCTTCATCGGCGCCAACGTGCTGTTCTTCCCGATGCACTTCCTCGGCCTCGCCGGCATGCCGCGTCGCTATGCCGACTATCCGGAGGCCTTCGCGGGCTGGCACTGGGTCGCCACCATGGGCGGTCACATCTTCGCCCTCGGCATGGTCGTGTTCGTGATCGGCGTGGTGCTCGCCTTCCGCTCCAAGGAGCGAGCCGCGGACAACCCGTGGGGCGAGGGTGCCACCACCCTCGAGTGGACCCTGTCCTCGCCCCCGCCCTTCCACCAGTACGAGACCCTGCCGGTGATCGTGGACGAGCCGTCCCACGCCCACTGACCGATCCGAGAGGGGGCCGCCCGAGCGCGGCCCCCGCTCTTCCCCCGAGCGCCTGGCGGGCGTTCCGGCGAGGAGCGCGACACTCAACCCTCGCACGCGAAACCTTCCCACGATGGCCGCGACACCCAGCATGACCACCCTGTCGAACAGCGCGATCTCCGACCGTCCCTTCGTCGAGGCGAACAGCTCCGGCGGCGAGGTCGCGGATTACTTCGCGCTCCTGAAGCCCCGGGTGATGGCGCTGGTGATCTTCACCGCCCTCGTCGGCATGACGGTGACGCCGTCGCACGTGAACCCGGTGATCGGGGCGATCTCGCTCCTGATGATCGCCGTCGGGGCCGGCGCCTCGGGCTGCCTCAACATGTGGTGGGACGCCGACATCGACGCGGTGATGACCCGCACCCGCACCCGGCCGATCCCGGCCGGGCGGATCCAGCCGGGCGAGGCTTTGTCCTTCGGGCTCACCCTCTCGGTCGGCTCGGTGCTGGTGCTGGGCTTGGCGGCGAACTGGCTGTCGGCGGGGCTCCTCGCCTTCACCATCGTGTTCTACGCCGTGGTCTACTCGATGTGGCTGAAGCGCTCGACGGCGCAGAACATCGTGATCGGCGGTGCCGCCGGTGCGCTCCCGCCGATGATCGGCCAGGCCGTGGTCACCGGGTCGATCGGGATCGAGGGCACGGTCCTGTTCCTGATCATCTTCATCTGGACCCCGCCGCATTTCTGGGCGCTGGCGCTGGTCAAGGCCGGCGAATACGCCCGCGCCGGCATCCCGATGATGCCGAACACCGCCGGGCCGGATTCCACCCGCCGCCAGATCCTCGCCTATTCGGTGCTGCTGGCCCCGCTCGGCCTCGCCCCGGTCTTCCTCGGCTTCGGCGGCCTGATCTACGGCGTCGTCGGCCTCGTCGGTGGGCTGGCCATGGTGGCGCTCAGCGTCCAGGTGCTGCGCCGGCGCGAGGGCGAGGCGGCCAACAAGGCGGCGATGAGCCTGTTCGGCTTCTCGATCCTCTACCTGTTCCTGCTCTTCTCCGCCCTGCTGGCGGAACAGGGCCTCGGGCTGTTCCGGCCGGTCTTCGGCTGAAGCGCCCTCCCCTCGGTGACGCAGTGATGAGTCCGGTGCCCCAGCAACTCACCCCCGACGAGGTCCAGCGCCGGCGCAAGCGCTCCATCGCGATCGCGATGGTGCTCGCCGCCCTGGTCCTGATCTTCTACGTGCTGACGATCGCTAAGCTCGGCCCCCAGGTCCTCAACCGGCCGCTGTGACGATCCGCGAGGCGATGCCGTCATGACCGATCCGCGTCATCAGATGCAGAAGAAGGCCCGCACCACGGCGCTCGCCTGCCTCGGGCTGGTGGTCGGGATGACGGCGCTCGCCTTCGCCTTCGTCCCGCTCTACGACCTGTTCTGCAAGGCGACCGGCTATGACGGCACGCCGCTCCGGGGCGCTGCCGCCAGCGGCCCGGCGAGCCAGGACACGATGGTGGTGCATTTCGACACCAACGTCGCGCCCGGCCTCCCCTGGCGCTTCGTGGCGGAGACGCCGCAGGTCGAGGCCCGGCTCGGCGCGACCCAGACGGTGTTCTTCCGCGTCACCAATGCCGGCACCACGCCGAGCACCGGCATCGCCACCTTCAACCTCCAGCCCGGGCTGACCGGCGGCTACTTCGTCAAGGTGCAGTGCTTCTGCTTCAACGAGCAGACGCTCCAGCCCGGCGAGACCATGGACTTCCCGGTGGTGTTCTACGTCGAGCCCGGCATCAAGGCCGATTCGAACACCCGCGACCTCACCGAGATGACCCTGTCCTACACCTATTTCGCGTCGAAGAACGGCCAGCCGCAGGCCGCCCTCGCGACGCCGGGGGGGACCAAGCCCAATTGACGGGATGGGACAATTGACGAGGTGACAAATCCGCCGGGGCGGCATTAAAGCGTGACCGTGGACAGCCGTGGGCGGGGGACGCCGCGGCGCCGGGGGAACGAGCCGCCTCCCGAACACCAAGATCCACGGCCGGCGCGGGGCGCGACCGGTTCGAGACCAGGCAGGAGACCCGACACGATGGCCGAGGCGCACGGGAAGCACCACGACTACCACCTCGTCAATCCGAGCCCGTGGCCGCTCATCGGCTCGATGAGCGGCTTCACGATGACGACGGGCGCCGTCCTGTGGATGAAGAGCCTGACCGTCGCCAACATGGCGCTCGGCCCCTACGTCTTCTTCGCCGGCCTGCTCGGCGTGCTCTACACCATGCTCAGCTGGTGGCGGGACGTCACGCACGAGGCCAATACCGGGGATCATACCCGCGTGGTGCAGCTGTCGCACCGCTACGGCATGATCATGTTCATCGCCTCCGAGGTGATGTTCTTCGTCGCCTGGTTCTGGGCCTATTTCGAGGCGGCGCTCTACACCGCCGATCCGATCCAGGCCTCGCGGGTCGAGTTCACCGGGGGCCTGTGGCCGCCGAAGGGCGTCGAGGCCTTCGACCCCTGGCACCTGCCGCTGCTCAACACCCTGATCCTGCTGACCTCGGGCACCACGATCACCTGGGCCCACCACGCTCTCCTGCACAACGACCGCAAGGGGATGAAGTACGGCCTGTGGCTGACCATCGCCCTCGGCGTGCTGTTCTCCTTCGTCCAGGCCTACGAGTACGGCCACGCCCATTTCGGCTTCTCGGGCAGCATCTACTCGGCCACGTTCTTCATGGCGACCGGCTTCCACGGCGCCCACGTCATCATCGGCACGATCTTCCTCGCGATCTGCCTGTACCGGGCCTATCTCGGCCAGTTCACCCAGAAGCAGCACCTCGGCTTCGAGTTCGCCGCCTGGTACTGGCACTTCGTCGACGTGGTGTGGCTGTTCCTGTTCGCCGCGATCTACGTCTGGGGCTCGGGCGTCGGCCACGCTGCGGCGCACTGACGGCCTCCGGCTGCACCAGGATCATGAGAGGGCGGCGCAAGCCGCCCTTTTTCTTATGGTGCGCGACTCCCAGATCGGGACCATCGCGCGTAATCGCTCAGGAGCCAGGCCCATGGAGCACAACCGCACCGTCGACTCACCGGCGACCGTGGGCCTGCGCGGGCGCTGCCCGCGCTGCGGCGAGGGGCATCTGTTCAAGGGCTTCCTCAGCTTCCGCCCGTCCTGCGAGGTCTGCGGGCTCGATTACCGCTTCATCGATTCCGCCGACGGCCCGGCCTTCTTCGTCATGTCGATCGTCGGCATCGTGGTGGTGGCGCTCGCCATGTGGGTGGAGTTCGCCTACGAGCCGCCGATGTGGGTCCATGCCCTGCTCTGGGCGCCGCTCTCGATCGTGCTGAGCCTGATCCTGGTCCGCCCGCTCAAGGGCATGATGGCGGCGCTGCAATATGCCAACAAGGCCGCCCAGGGCCGCTTCCGGTGAGCGCCTTGAGCCCGGCGGAGCGGCGCGCGGCCTTGCGCGACCTCGTCGCTCCCGCCCTCGCGAGCCTGGTGTGCTTCTGCATCCTGATCGGCCTCGGGGTCTGGCAGCTCGAGCGCAAGGCCTGGAAGGAGGCGCTGATCGACCGGATCGTCGCCCGCTCGCGCATCGAGCCGCCGGCGGCGCTTCCGGCCTTCGACCGGTTCGATCCGGCCCGGGACGAGTTCGAGCGGGTGCGCGCCAGCGGCCGTCTCCTCAACGACAAGGAGACGCTGGTCCACGGCCTCGCCCCCGGCGACACGCCCGGCCGGGCGCTCCAGGGCTATTACGTGATCACCCCGCTGCGCCTCGACGACGGCCGCACGGTCTTGGTCAATCGCGGCTTCGTTCCGACCGAGCTGAAGGACGTCGCCCGCCGCGCCGCCGGCCAGGTCGAGGGCGAGACCACGATCACCGGAATGCTGCGCCAGAGCGAGGCGCGGGGGATGTTCGTGCCGGCGCCGAACCCGCAGACCGGCGAGTGGTTCAACCGCGACGTTCCGGGCATCGCCGCCGCCAAGGGGCTGACGGGCGTCGCCCCCTACCTGATCGAGGCCGACGCGACGCCCAATCCCGGCGGCTGGCCGAAGGGCGGGCAGCTCCGGGTCGACCTGCCGAACAACCACCTGCAATACGCCTTCACCTGGTTCGGCCTCGCGCTCTGCCTCGTCGGGGTGTTCGCGGCCTTCGCGCTCCGGCGCCTGCGGCCGGAGCCTGTGGAGGGTGCCGCGCCGTCAACAGCCACCCCGCCGCGTCCTTAAAACAGCCGCGTTGTCCAGGCTCGGTTCATCCCGCCAGGCGCTTGTCTCGCCGGGTCTCTCCCACGGGCGCCCCCGGCCCTCCGGTCATCGATGAACGCGATCCTCATCAAGCTGTTTGCCACGGCCCTGACGCTCAGTCAGGTCACCACCCGTCCCGACGCGATCCGGACGCAGTTCGATCCGGCGAAGGACGGGCCGGAGGTGGTGCAACTCCTGCGCGACGGCTGCGCCCATATGCGCAAGGCCTTCGACATCGAGGACATCAACCTCGACGACCTGATCTCGACCGCGATGGAGGATCCGAAGGCGGTCGCGGGTGAATCGAAGCTGCTGCACGGCCTCGACATCGGCGAGCTGAACACGAGCTACAAGCAGTTCTGCAAGGGCGAGAACCCGGCGAACTCGCCCTTCGTGGCGCGGGACGTGATCGAGTTCTACAACAAGGCGGTCACCGACCTGCCGGACGCCAACGCCCTCAAGACCCTGCGGCTGCCGGGCGCGACCACGATCCTCGACGGCCGCGGCAACCGCTTCTCCGAGACCTTCGAGCCCAACGGGCGCCGGGTCGCGGTGCCGATCGGCGAGATTCCGCCGCTGGTTCAGAAGGCCTTCATCGCCGCCGAGGACAAGCGCTTCCTCACCCATCACGGCATCGACGAGCGCGGGGTGATCCGCGCCTTCATCGGCAACCTCGCCTCGCCGGGACGGCCGCAGGGCGGCTCGACCATCACCCAGCAGGTGGTGAAGAACCTCTCCGTCGGCGACGACGTCACCTACGAGCGCAAGATCCGCGAGATGATCGTCGCGGCCCGGGCCGAGCGGGTGATGACGAAGCCCGAGATCCTCGGCCTCTACCTCAACGGGATCTATCTCGGACGCGGCGCCTACGGCGTCGAGATGGCCTCGCGCAGCTATTTCGGCAAATCCGTCAGGGATCTCAACGTGGCGGAGGCGGCGCTCCTCGGCGGGATGCCGAAGGGCCCGAACTTCTACAACCCCGACCGCTACCCCGAGCGGGCGCGGGAGCGGCGCGCCTACGTCCTCACCCGCATGAAGGAGGAGGGCACGATCACGGAAGCCGAGATGAATACGGCGCTCGCCGCCCCCTTGGGCCTCGCGCCGCTGGAGCGCCTGCGCCAGGATGCCGGCTTCCACTTCGTCGACCATCTCACCCGCGAGGCGCGGACGCTGGCCGGCCTCGATTCGCTGACGGCCGGCGCCTACACCGTGCGCTCGACCCTCAATGCCGGCCTCCAGGAGGCGACCGAGGGCATCCTGCAGGAGAGCCTGTCGCGCTACGAGGCCTCGACCGGCCGTGCCCGCTACGAGGGGCCGGAGGCGAACCTCGCGGATGCCGTGCGCCGGATCGAGGCCGCGGCGCCCGCGCCGGAGCCGGCTCCCGCCCCTCCCCCGGAGCCCGCGCCGAAAGGCAAGAAGGGGCACAAGCAGCCCAAGGTGGCCAAGCCCGCCGGCCTGAAGCCCGCCGGCCCCAAGCCCGCCTGGCAGCGGGCATTGGAGACGGCGCGCCTGCCGCTCTACGACGTGCACTGGCCGGCGGCGATCGTGCTGTCCACCGGCGGTTCGGCCGGGGTACGCGTCGGCCTCGCCGACGGGCGGGTCGCGAGCCTGAACCCGGGCGCGGCCCGCGGGCGACTTTCACCCTACGACGTGGTGCGGGTCAAGCTGTGGGACGGCAAGGGCGTCCCCCGGGCCGACCTGCGCGTCCGCCCGCAGGTCCAGGGCGCGGTGCTGGTGATGGAGAACCGCACCGGGCGCATCCTCGCCATGGCGGGCGGCTTCTCCTATCCCTTGAGCCAGCTCAACCGGGTGACGCAGAGCGTGCGCCAGCCCGGCTCGACCCTCAAGCCCCTGACCTATCTCGCCGCGCTCAATGCGGGCCTGCAGCCCAACACCCTGGTGATGGATGCCCGCGTGACGCTGCCGCCGATCGGCGGAGTGGGCGATTCGTGGTCGCCGAAGAACTACGAGGGCGGCGGCTCCGGCCCCACCACCCTGCGCCGCGGCCTGGAGCATTCGAAGAACCTCGTCACCGCCCAGCTCCTGCGCGGCGGCATCGCCGAGAAGGCCCCGGCGAGCCTGCAGAAGGTCTGCGACATCGCGCTCGAAGCCCAGCTCTACGCCGAGTGCGAGCGCTACTATCCCTTCGTGCTCGGCGCCCAGCCGGTGCGGATGATCGATCTCGCGGCCTTCTATGCGGCTGTCGCCAACGAGGGCGAGCGGCCCTCGCCCTACGGGCTGGAGAGCGTGACGCAGGGCGACAAGGTGCTCTACCAGCACGCCGATCGGCCGCTCGCCCGCATCGGCTCGGCCGACCGGGTGGCGTTCTACCAGCTGAAGAGTATCCTCCAGGGCGTGACACAGCGGGGCACGGCCGCGGCGCTCGCCCGGTTCTCTCCTTTCGTCGCCGGCAAGACCGGAACCTCGGAGGACGAGAACGACGCCTGGTTCTCCGGCTTCACCAACGAGATCAGCATCGTGGTCTGGGTCGGCTACGACAATGCCGACGGCAAGCGCCGGACGCTGGGACGCGGCCAGACCGGCGGCCATCTCGGGGTGCCGATCTTCGCCCAGGTGCTCCAGGCCGCCTGGGCCAACGGGGTGCCGAAGACGCCGCTCACCGGCCCGAGCCCGGAGGCCAAGGGGCTGATCGCCGATGCGCCGATCGACCTGCGCTCGGGCCAGCGGGTGGCCGGCGGCGGCTTCATGGAGCATTTCCGCCTCTCGGTGGATGGCCGCCTCGCCGAGACCCGCTTCAAGCTGGTGCCGCAGGAGCAGATCTACGCGATGCGGCCGGACAGCGAGCAGGACGGCGACGAGCAGGACGGCCTCCCGGGCGAGAACCCGGGCCGCATGCCCGACGAGGCGCCGGATTCCGACCGCTACGATCCGTTCGGCGGCCTGTTCGGCCGGCCCGATCCGCAGCCCTATGCCCGCCGCGCCCAGCCGGTGCCGGCGCCCGAGCCGTACTGGCCCGGCGCGCGCAGCCGCTCGCCCTTCGGCGACGACGACGAGGTCGTCCGCCGGCCGCGCCGGCGCGACCCCGACTACCCGTTCGGTGAAGACCCGAACTACTGACCCGAACCAAACAGGATGAATCCCGTGCGTGACAGCCTGACGGCGCGCCCGCGCCTCTTTCCGCTCGTGCTCGCCGCGACGCTCGCGGCCTCCCCCGCATACGCCGAGTACCGCACCAAGGACGTGCCGGCGGTGACGAGCCTCGATCCGGCGGGACTCGCACCGAACACCATCGCGGTCACCGATCACCGCGACAATCCGGCGAGCCCGGAGAGCGGGCTGGTACCCTTCACGGAGTGGGGCAAGCGCAGCCCAGCCCAGAAGGCCCTGCTCGCGCCCTATCCCGCTTACGTCGAGCCCGACTACGTCCAGACGGTGAACGGGGTGGCCAAGCCCCGGCACGAGGCGCTGAAGGTCTATGTCGCCGAGGCGCGGTTCATCGTGCCGCGGGCGGCCGACCGCATCGACCTGAAGCGCTTCGCCACGATCCCGTTCCTGTCGCGGATGGACCCGGCGATCAAGCACAAGACCCTCAACCCGGCCGACGCGACCCCGACCAAGGACCCCGCCGCCGCCTTCGCCCGCCGGCCCGACCGGCCGTGGTGCGAGGCCCCCGACACCACCTGCATCGAGTCGCGCTACGACCTCGAGGGCAAGCTGCCGCTCGGGGTCAAGCTCGCCAACAAGCTGGAGGACGGGTCTAAGAAGATCGCCGAATACGTCTCGTTCCAGAGCGAGTTGCGGGTGCTGCCGCCCGACGAGGCGGGGAAGCTCGTCCAGCTCACCAAAATCGAGGCGCCGGTGGCCGGCGCGATGGAGCAGAACATCTTCTGGGTCAACCAGATCCTGCGCTTCGGCAAGTTCCTGGCGGTGATGCAGCCGGTGGCGGGCGAGCCGGACAAGACGGTGGTCACCGCCTACATGACGCTCGGCATCAAGGCCGACGTGCTCGACCGCAAGAAGGAATACGAGCGCGTCCCGGTCCTGCGCAACCTGCTGCCGGCCCAGGTGCTGATGGGCAATTCCTCGTTCAACACCGGCACCTCGATCAGCGCCGGCCTGCCGACCTATGCGCGCAACCGCATCGCGGCCTTCGCGGATGCGCTGGCGAAGGAGTGAATATCGGTTACAACAGGTTCATCTGCCAAGAATAACCGACGCAAATCTCCTACCAACGACCCCATCCTGAGGCGTCAGTCGATCGAAGATCGACTGACCTCGAAGGAGATCTCCAGATATCCCTGAGATTTCTGGAGCCCTCCTTCGAGGCTCCCTTCGGTCGCACCTCAGGATGAGGTGAGAGGGTGGCACGCGCTGATTCCCCGCGCGACCGTCTTTACGCAGCCAACAGGCTTTGGAGCGAAGGCCGGCGAGTATCCCGCGCCCGCCTCCCGGAAGCGCCTCAAGCCGCGTGATGCGTCTCGGCCAGCGCGTAGACCGGCGTGTCCAGCCCTTCCATTCGCGCCTTGAGCTGGAGCGCGAGGTAGAGCGAGTAGTGGCGCGACTGGTGCAGGTTGCCGCCGTGGAACCACAGCGCCTCCTGCCGGGTCGGCTTCCACATGTTGCGCAACTCTCCCTCCCACGGCCCCGGATCCTTGGTGGTGTCCGAGCCGAGGCCCCAGCACTTGCCGACCCGATCGGCGACCTCCTGGCTGATGAGCTTGGCCGCCCAGCCGTTCATCGAGCCGTAGCCGGTGGCGTAGACGATCACGTCGGCGGGCAACCGCGTGCCGTCCTCCAGCAGAACCGCGTCCTCGGTGATCTCCTTGACCCGGCCATGCGCCAGCTTGATCTTGCCGTCGGCGATCAGGTCGGAGGCGCCGACATCGATGTAGTAGCCCGAGCCGCGCCGCAGATACTTCATGAACAGGCCCGAGCCGTCATCGCCGAAATCGAGCTGGAAGCCGGCCTTCTCGAGCCTCCCGTAGAACTCGGCGTCGCGGATCTTCGCCTGCTCGTACACGGGGATGTGGAACTCGTGCATGATCCGGTAGGGCACCGAGGCGAACAGCATGTCCGCCTTGTCGGTGGTGATGCCCTTCGCCAAGGCCTCCTCCGAGTAGAGGCCGCCCAGCGCCAGCTCCATCAGCGTGTCGGACTTGACGATGTGGGTCGAGGAGCGCTGCACCATGGTGACGTCGGCGCCGTTCTCGTAGAAATCGGCGCAGATGTCGTGGGCCGAGTTGTTGGAGCCGATCACCACCGCGCGCTTGCCGCGATAGGCCTCGCCGCCGGGATGCCGGCTGGAATGATGGCTCTCGCCCCGGAAGCGCGCCATGCCCGGATAAGTCGGCAGGTTGGGCACCCCCGACATGCCGGTGGCGAGCACCAGTTGCTTGGGGCGCAAGGTCAGCCGCTCGCCGTCGCGTATCAGCTCGACCACCCACTCGCCGGCGGCCTCGTCGTAGCGGGCCGAACTCACCTCGGTCTTCGACCAGTAGTTCAGCTCCATGACCTTGGTGTACATCTCCAGCCAGTCGCCGATCTTGTCCTTGGCGGCGAAGACCGGCCAGTGATCGGGGAAGGGCAGGTACGGCAGGTGGTCGTACCAGACCGGGTCGTGCAGGTGCAGCGACTTGTAGCGGCTGCGCCACTGGTCGCCGGGCCGGTCGTGCTTGTCGACGACCAGGGCCGGCACGCCGAGGCGCTTGAGCCGGGCGCCGAGCGCGATGCCGCCCTGGCCGCCGCCGACCACGAGGACATAGGGCTGGCGGGTACGGCCGAGCTCCGCCTCCTCGTCGCGCCGCCGTTCCGACCACGAGCGCCGGCCGGGCTCGACACCGTGATGCACGCCGCGCTCGCGGCGCGGCCCGCCCGGCTCCTCGAAGTCCTTCAGCTCGCGTGCTGCGGTGAGGAGGGTCCAGGCCTCCTCACCTTTCAGGCGCAGGTAGCCGCGCCCGCGCAAGGTTGCGGTGTCGAAGGCGATCCAGGCCTCGGTGACGCCGTCGGCCTCGGTCGCCGGCTCCTCCAGGGTGAAGCTTCCGGGTGCGACTGCGCCGAGCTGCGCCTGGAGCATGGTGCGGATCGCCCCGCGCCCCTCCAGCGTGGTGATGTTCCAGGTGAAGGCGACGAGGTCGCGCCAGAAACAGGTCTCGGCGAAAAGCTCAGCCGCACCGGCGGCGTCGCCAGCGCGCAAGGCCGCCTCGAAGCGGTCGAGCCAGGCGATGACCCGGGCATCGGCGGGCGACAGGCGCTCCAGTTTACGAGCCATGGCGTCCATTGGGTTCCTCCCCTTGTTGTGCGGGGTGGGTTGCGCAAGGGGTGTGCCAGGGCGAAGCGGACCCGACATGCAGGGCACTGGGAGATGCGGCTGGAGTCAACCGAATGTTCATCCCGCTCTCGACCTCATCCTGAGGTGTCAGTCCATCGGAGATGGACTGACCTCGAAGGAGGGCTCCAGTGATCTCTGCTCCTTCTGGAGCCCTCCTTCGAGGCTCGCATACGCTCGCACCTCGGGATGAGGTTGCAGGTCGGAATGGTCGATCTCGGCTTCATCTGAACAATATCGTTCTGATCATCGATAATTCATCGGATAACGGATAGCCGAGCCGAGCCCCGCCGCCACACCCGACGCGCCCCACCTGTGGCACCACGACAGCCCCGCCACAGGTGTCGCGCTCACCCCGCATGGTTGGGCGAGACGAGCCCGAGGCGGCGCATGCGGCGATGGATGGTGGAGCGGTCGAGTCCGAGGTCGCGCGCCACCGCCGAGACGTTCCAGGCGCGGCGGCGCAGGGCGGCCCCTAGCGCGTCGTCGCCCGCCCCGACGACCTCGGGCGCAGGCGTGTCCGCGTGCGCCACCGTCACCGTCACCGTCGGCGGCAGGTCGGACAGGCCGATCTCCAACCCCTCGACCAGCGCACAGGCATAGTCGAGGGCGCTCACCAGTTCGCGGACATTGCCGGGCCATGTGTGGCGCATGAGCGCCGCGGCAGCCTCGGGAGAGAGGCGCGGCGCCCCGGGCCTTGCCGCCACCAGCCGCCCGATCAGGGCCGGGAGGTCGGCGCGCTCGCGCAGGGGCGGCAGGACGAAGCGGGCACCGGCCAGACGGTACAGCAGGTCCTCGCGAAAGCGGCCCTCACGTACCAGAACGGCGAGGTCGCGATGCGTCGCGGCGATCACCCGGATGTCGACGGCCTGCGGTGTCGTGCTGCCGAGCGCCGTCACCTCGCGCTCGGCGAGCACCCGCAGGAGCCGCGTCTGCGCCGTGAGCGGCATGTCGCCGATCTCGTCGAGGAACAGCGTGCCGCCCTCGGCCTGCTGCACCAGGCCGGTCCTGCCCCTGGCCGCTGCGCCCGTGAAGGCCCCCGCCTCGTGGCCGAACAGCTCGGATTCGATCAGGGTCTCGGGCAGGGCCGCGCAATTGACCGCCACGAACGGTTTTTGCGCCCGCGCCGAGGCGCGGTGCAACGACTTCGCGAAGAATTCCTTGCCGGTGCCGGTCTCACCGCCGACGAGGAGGCTCACCCCCGCGGCGAACAGGCGCGAGGCTTGGGCCGCCATGCGGGCGAGGGCCGGGTCGCCGCCGGCGAGGTCGGGCGGCGAGGCCGCCGGGGCCTGCCGCGGGGTGCGAGGGGAGGCCCGGAGCGGAACCTCGGCCGGCTCCAGCGCCAGGGCGTAGAAGCGCTCGCCCCCGCGCAGGCGCAAGATCCGCCGCTCGACCGGCACCGCCCGGGTGAAACGCGGCAGATCGTCGATCGTGGCCTCGAACAGCGCGTCGAGGCGCAGGCCGAGACCTGCGTGACGCAGGTCCGGCGCTCCCCGCGGGCGGTGCAGGGCACGGTCGATCAGCGCCCGCGCCCGGCTGTTGAAGCCGAGGATGTGCCCGCCCGCATCCACCGCGAGCGCCAGTTCGGGCTCGATATCGGCGAATTCCGGCGAGCGCGACAGGTGGAGCATCCACTCGCGGCGGAAGCCGTTATGCAGGCTCGCGGTCTCGATGCGGTGGGCGAACGAGGTGACGAGCTGGAGGGCGAGGTGCTGGCTCGCCTTCGGGCCCGGCGCCTGGAGGGCCGAGATGTCGAGCACCGCCGCCAAGGTGCCGTCGGCGGCGTAGACCGGCGCCGCCGTGCAGGTGAGGCCGATATGGTCGCCGGCGAAGTGGTCGTCGAGATGCACCGAGAGCGCCTCGCCCGTGGCGATGCAGGTGCCGACGGCGCAGGTGCCGGCCAGATGCTCGTTCCAGTCCGAGCCGCGATACAGACCGGCCCGGCGCAAGTCCCCGTCGCGGCGGGAATCGCCGATGAAGTCGACGGCGACGCCGCGGGCATCGGCCAGGATCAGCACGTAGCCGAGGCCCGAAACCTGCCGGTACAGGGCCTCCACCCCGAAGCGCGCCACCCGGATCAGGTCGTCGAGGGCGTCGCGGTGCTCGCGCAGGCGCTCATGGGTATGGATGTAGGCGCGCCGGGGTGCTGCCGGATCGAGGCGGTACTCGGCGAGGCATCGCCGCCAGGACTGGCTGATGAGCGGATCGCGCACGCTCCCATCGTCGCGCGCGGCCCGGACAAGCTCGTCGATATGGGCCATCACGGCGGACCGCATCGCGTCCTCCCCGATCTTTTCCCCATACTGCGCGCGAATGGCGGGCAGGGAAAGGGCGGGAGCGGCGCGACGGCGGGCGGCTCTCCGGGGTGGCGCCTTACGGGAACATCGCGTCGACGGCGTCCTGCGAGACGGCGGCCTCGCCGGGCAGAGCCGGGCCGTTGAGCAGGGAATCCTCCTCGCTGCGCCGATCGGGAACCGGCTTCGTCACGGCGGCTCCGGCCGGGCCGGACCAAACGCGCAGCATCTCGTCGACCCGCTCCTCGACCATCACGATGGTCCGCACGACCTTCGAGATGCGCTGGCCGGTCAGGTCCTGGAAGTTGCAGGCCTCGAAGATGGTCTGCATCTGGGCCTGGATGGCGATGGCGTCGTCCCGGGTCGCGCCGTCCCCGGCCCGCTTGGCGATTCCCCCGGCAAGCGCGTCGACCGTCTCGGACGCGGTCAGGATCGTGTTGGTGGCCTGCTCGGTGCCCCGGACGACGGCCTGGAGTTCGTCGCGGGTGCGGCCCGCCTCCTGTTCGTCGCGCAGATCGGCGATTTCCCGCCGCGTCCGCGCGATCGCCTCGGAGATCGCCAGCAGATGATTCTGCAGGAGATTGGTGCTGTCTTCGAGAGATCCGAGTTTCGCCGTGCCGCTGTTCATGATCCCGGAACGCTATACGATATGACCAGTCCCCGGACGATAGCCGGCCGGGATTAAGCGTTTCCGAAGATCGCCGAAACCGCTCCGACACAACGGTTATTCCGTGTGGTCTAATGCCCGACGTCATCACTTACCAGTTAACGGCGGCGCGGCACGATCATGACCGTCTCCCGGCGATCGGCCGAGGAGCGGCTGTGCAAGGAGGAGCTGGACGACCGCGCCTCCCTGGTGGACGGGGACGTGAGCGCGAGCGGGCGCGACGCGATGCGGGCGACGACCGAATCGATCGTCCGCGGCACCACGCTGCACATCACGGTGCGGGGCGTGCCGATGGATCTGCCCCGCGCCGTGGCCGACCTGTCGATCAGGATCAACGACGCGGTCGATCTCGAGGTGCTCGACCTGATCGCGTTCACGCCCGATGCCCGGATCGCCTCCGTGCGCGCGTTCAAGGGGCCGGAGTACCCGGTCTCCTTCGGGAACCGACCGGGCCGGCGGGAACCGGAGATTCAGGTCACCGCGCGGCCTGCGCCGCGACGGGCGACAAGGCGAAGCCCACGCTGTCCTTCTCCACGTCGCCGATGGTCGCGCCCACCGGCACCACGGAATACCGGCTCGCCTGGCCGGCCGGCGGCAGGGCGGTGTCGGGCTGCGCGCAGAACAGCCCGACCGTGTCCTTCTCGGGGTTTCCCGTCGTCGGGCCGACGCGCATCGGCAGGTAGAGCGGACAGCGCGCGAGCGCCGGGCCAAGTCCTGCGAGCAGCGACAAAGCCGCCAGCGGCGCAATAAGCAGGCGCATTCCTTCCTCCCGAAAAAAATCGAGTTCTTGTCGATGAAGACGATGCGGCGCGCTTGACGCGCCGGCACTCCTCTATCGTCGACTTCGCTCTCGACCGCATCGTCAGAGTGAAGGACGTCCTGGATCGATCGGCAGAACTGTCGGAGGGAAATTTCCGAGACGGAATGTGATGCAGGCAATCTCCTCTCCCCGCCCGCGCAAGGCTGTCCGGGGAAAGGAAAAGGCGCGGGTTTCCCCCTCCCCGACAGATCCCGGGCCTGCCCGGGATCTGTCGGGGAGAGGAGGAACCCGCGCTTCGATCTTTTCGCGGACAGCCCTCCGTACCTGGGACGACCACCCGTCAGGCCGCCCCGGGCAGCCGGTAGTCCCGGAACTGGTCGCGGAGCGCCGTCTTCTGGATCTTGCCGGTAGCGGTATGGGGGATGGCCTGCACCACCACCACGTCGTCGGGCATCCACCACTTGGCGATGCGCGGCGCCATGTAGGCCAGGATGTCGGCCTTGTCGGGGGTGCGGCCCTCCTTCGGCACCACGATCAGGAGCGGGCGCTCGTCCCATTTCGGGTGCTGCACGCCGATCACCGCGGCCTCGGCCACGTCCGGATGGCCGACCGCCAGGTTCTCCAGATCGATCGAGGAGATCCACTCGCCACCGGACTTGATCACGTCCTTCGAGCGGTCGGTGATCGCCATGTAGCCGTTGGGATCGATGGTGGCGACGTCGCCGGTGTCGAAGAAGCCGCGATCGTCGAGGATCGGCTCGTCCGAGCGGAAATAGGCCTTGGCCACCGCGAAGCCCGCCACCTTGAGCCGCCCGAAGGTGGTGCCGTCCCAGGGCAGGTCGCGGCCGTCGTCGTCGGTCAGCCGGAACTCGACCCCGAACGGGGCGTAGCCCTGCTTCATCTTGAGGTCGAGGCGCGCCTCGCCTTCGAGATGGGCCACCTCGGGCTTGAGCGAGCAATAGGAGCCGATCGGGCTCATCTCGGTCATGCCCCAGGCATGGTCGACGGTGACGCCGTATTCGCGCTCGAAGCGCTCGGTCATCGCCCGCGGGCAGGCCGAGCCGCCGATCACCACGCGCTTGAGGTGGCTCAGGTGCTTCCCCGTCGTGTCGAGGTACTGGAGCAGGCCGAGCCAGACGGTCGGCACCGCCGCCGTCACGGTGACGCCGGTGGTCTCCAGAATTTCGTGTACCGAGGCGCCGTCGAGCTTCGGTCCCGGCATCACGAGGCCAGCCCCGGACATCGGCGCCGCGAAGCAGAAGCCCCAGGCATTGGCGTGGAACAGCGGCACCACCGGCATCGCCATGTCGGTGGGCGAGAGCGCGATGAAGGCCGGGTTGTTGACCATCAAGGCCAAGAGCACGTTCGAGCGGTGCGAGTAGAGCACGCCCTTCGGGAGGCCCGTGGTGCCCGAGGTGTAGCAGAGGCCCGCCGCGGTGTTCTCCTCGAAGGACGCCCAGGCGAAGTCGTCGTCGGCTTCCGCCAGCCAGTCCTCGTAGGCGACGGCGTTGCGCAAGGAC
Organism: Methylobacterium sp. SyP6R; assembly: GCF_019216885.1. Taxonomy (NCBI): domain Bacteria; kingdom Pseudomonadati; phylum Pseudomonadota; class Alphaproteobacteria; order Hyphomicrobiales; family Methylobacteriaceae; genus Methylobacterium; species Methylobacterium synurae. The sequence goes on from NZ_JAAQRC020000001.1 coordinate 5,886,846, forward strand.
GTCTGAGGCATGTGGGCGCCGTCGGTGAGGACGACGTAGCGTTCGATCGTCGGCAGCCTGTCGGCGAGGCGCTCGACCAGGGCCAGGAAGGTCAGGTCGAGAAAGAGGATCCGGTCCTCGGCGTGGTTGATGATGTAGGCGATCTGATCCTCGAACAGCCGCGGATTGACCGTGTGGTAGATCGCCCCGATACCGGTGATGCCGTACCAGGCCTCGAGATGGCGCCAGGTGTTCCAGGCGAGCGTCGCGACCCGGTCGCCGAGGCGGATGCCGTCGGCGGCCAGGCGCTTCGACAGGCGCAAGGAGCGCTGGCGGACCTCCGCATAGGTGGTCCGGTGCATCGGCCCCTCGACCGAGCGCGAGATCACCGGGCGGGCGCCGTGCTGCACGGCGGCGTAGTCGATGACGCGGTGGATCAGCAGGGGCCAGTCCTGCATCAGGCCGAGCATGGCGTGTCGTCCTTCCCTCGATGGAGCGCGTGATCCGCGCCCTCGGTCGCCGGAGCCTCGTGGGCCCGCGGTCGCTAGGGACCAACTTACGGCAGCGGTCCCGGGGCGGCTAGAGCGGCGCCATCACGCAGCCGGGCCTCCAGGGCGGCCGGGATGAAGAACGGGGATCGGGCCCGGCCGGGCGTGGCGCCGAGATGGTTCTGATGTAAACTATCGCGATGACGGCATCCTCGCGCCCCCACCCCACAGACGCCCCGGCCGAGGCCGACCCGCTGCGGGTCTGGTTCCGCTTCATCCGCCTGCACCGACGCGTCGTGGCCGCGGTGGCGGCGGAGCTGAAGGCCGTCGGGCTCTCGATCCCGCAATTCGACGTGCTCTCGACCCTGTCGGAGCGCGAGGGCCTGACCCAGCAGGACCTCGCCGAGCGGCTCTACGTGACGAAGGGCAACGTCTCGGGTTTGATCGACCGGCTGGTCGAGGCCGGCCTCGTCGAGCGCCGACCGATCCCGGGCGACCGGCGCTCCCACGCCCTGCACCTGACCGAGGCGGGGCTGACGCTCGCCCGCTCCGGCATCCGCGCGCAGACCGCCTACGTCGCCCGCACCCTCGGCCGGCTGCCTCCGGGCGACGTGGCCGAACTCGAACGGGTCGTGCTGGCCTGGCGCGACGCCGCCCGGACCGATGGCGGCTGAGCCGTCGTCACGACGGCACCGCGGCGCTCACGTCACCGTCCGCTTCTCCACGTCGAGGACGACGCCGTTCGGCGTCATCCGCTCGCGGGCGACGAGCCGGTCGCCGGGCAGGAAGACGCCGAGCGGCACGTCCCGGTCCGGCAGCACGACGGTGGCGCTGTAATTGACGAAGACCAGCACGTGCCGGCGCTGCGGGATCGACGACACCGCCCAGCGCTTCAGCTGGCCGTAATACGGCTCGCGCTTCCAGACCGTGGGCTGGCTCGGATCGACCTGGACGTGCAGGAAGCGCGTCGTCGGGTCGAGGCTCAGCACCATCTTGGCCTTGTCGGGCTTCCATTCCGGGCCGAGCCAGCCTTCCGTCATCCACAGGCAGAAGAAGGCGCGGCAATGGCCGGGCCGGGTCTCGTGGATGCCGCAGCCGCGGCCGGGCTTCGCGTGGCGGCACCATTCCCCGGCCACGCTCTCGACCGCCGGCACGTCGTAGACCTTGCAGCACAGGGTGCAGGCGCCGCAGGCCCGGCCTGGCGCGGGCGTCGCAACGAATTGGGCGGGGTCGAGCATGCGCGTCGGTCTGACCAGGATTGTGCGGGAGTTCCGCGAGGGCGGCCCGGGTTGTGCGTCGGCATCGCGCCGCTAGTGTGACGGCGCAAGCGAATTCTGCTCCGCGAGTCGGGAGCCCGAAGGGTTCCCCCGAGAAAGAAAGCGACAGAGACGATGCTCTCGAACCTCGCCACCCGCGACGTCGAAACCCTGATCCACCCCTATACCAACCTCGCGGCCTTCCGGCAGACCGGTCCGCTGGTGCTGGAGCGCGGCCACGGCGTCTGGGTCTACGACACCGACGGCCGGCCCTATCTCGAGGGCATGGCCGGCCTGTGGTGCACCTCGCTCGGCTATTCCAACGAGGAGCTGGTCGAGGCCGCCCGCGAGCAGATGGCGCGCCTGCCCTTCACCCACCTGTTCTCCGGCCGCAGCCACGACCCGGCGATCGAGCTCGCCGAGACCCTGAAGGAACTGGCGCCGATCCCGGTCTCGAAGGTGTTCTTCACCTCGTCCGGCTCGGAGGCCAACGACACCCAGGTCAAGCTGACCTGGTACCTCAACAACGCGCTCGGCCGGCCGCAGAAGAAGAAGATCATCGGCCGGCACAAGGGCTATCACGGCGTCACCGTGGCGTCGGCCTCGCTGACGGGGCTCACCGCCAACCACGCCGACTGGGACCTGCCGCTGCCGGGCTTCCTGCACGCCGCCTGCCCGCACCATTACCGCGGCGCCGAGGCCGGCGAGACCGAGGAGGCCTACTCGGCACGGCTCGCAAGTGAGCTGGAGGAAATGATCCTGCGCGAGGGCCCGGAGACCGTCGCGGCCTTCATCGCCGAGCCGGTGATGGGCGCCGGCGGCGCCATCGTGCCGCCGAAGGGCTATTTTGCCGCCATCGAGCCGGTGCTCGCCCGCTACGACGTGCGGTTCATCGCCGACGAGGTGATCTGCGGCTTCGGGCGGCTCGGCACCTGGTTCGGCTCCGAGGCCCTGGGCATGAAGCCCCACAGCCTGTCCTTCGCCAAGGCGCTGACCTCGGCCTACATGCCGCTCGGCGGCGTCACGGTCGACGAGACGCTGTACCAGGCGATGCAGGACCAGAGCCGCAAGATCGGCACGTTCGGTCACGGGACCACCTATTCGGGCCATCCGGTGGCGAGCGCGGTGGCGCTCAAGACCATCGAGATCTACAAGCGCGACAAGATCATCGAGGGCGCGGCCGAGAAGGCACCGCACTTCCAGCGCCGCCTGTCGGCCCTGGAGGAGCACCCGCTCGTCGGCGAGGCCAAGGGAATGGGCCTGATCGGCGGCCTCGAGATCGTCGCCGACAAGGCGACGAAGCGGCAATACGACCCGAAGGCGGGGGTGGCCGCCCGCTGCGTCGCCTTCGCGCAGGAGGAGGGGCTGATCGTCCGCTTCCTCACCGGCGACCGGGTCGCGGTCTGCCCGCCCCTGGTGATCCGCCCGGACGAGATCGACACCCTGTTCGACCGGCTCGGCACCGCGCTCGACCGCACCCAGGCCTGGATCCGCGAGCAGGGCCTGACGGCCGCGTAAAAGCCGTTCACCGACGATGAAGAGGCCGCCGTTCCGGCGGCCTCGGCCAGCTGGACTAGACCAAATCCGGTCGACGATCCGACGATCAAAGCACCGCCTCAATTGATGACGCCGGGTCAGAATACAGCGATGACGATCGCCGACGAGGATCAGGCGTCGTCCAGCTTTGGAATCTCACCGTTACACGCCACGAGGGTTCCGAACGCGCCGAGATCTGGGGCACTCGCACTAACCGCTTGTCCAACCAGTTCAATTTGCGAATTTTTGCGTCACACGGCCGTGCCGCTCACAGCGCAAATAGCGCTGTCAGAACCTTTTCCCTCCTGCGCTAACTGAGATTGGGTCGGACCTTCAGTTTTTTTTAATACTGGTCGCCCAAATTTGAGCGAAATTCGCCCACCAAGGAAACGGCGACATGTTTCGGAAGCACCGTGAGAGCTTGTCGGAAGCGACATTGCGGGCCCTCAACAAGTCTCTTGCCATCATCGAGTTCAACCTCGACGGCACGGTGATCCAGGCCAACGCCAACTTCCTCAACCTGCTGGATTACCGGCTCGACGAGATCGTCGGTCAGCATCACCGCATGTTCCTCGACAAGGAGGCGGCCGCCGCGCCCGATTACGCGGTGTTCTGGGACAAGCTGCGCGCGGGCGAGTTCTTCGCCGACGAGTTCCTGCGCTTCGGCAAGAACCACAAGCGCGTCTGGCTCGAGGCGACCTACAACCCGGTCCTCGACGCCACGGGCAAGCCGGTCAAGGTGGTCAAGCTCGCCGCCGACATCACCAAGAAGAAGAACGAGATCAGCCGTCTCCTGACGATGATCGAGGGGATGCCGGTCGCGGTGATGACCGCCGACCCGCATAACGAGTTCCGCATCGACTACATGAACGGCGCCTCGCGCCGGACCCTCGGGCCCCTGGCGCAGTACCTGCCGGTCGCGACCGACCTGATGATCGGGACGTCGATCGACGTGTTCCACAAGAACCCGTCGCACCAGCGCCGGATGCTGTCCGATGCGAGCCGCCTGCCGCACCGGACCAAGATCAAGCTCGGCCCGGAAGTGCTCGACCTCCAGGTCTCGGCGATCATGGGGCCGGACGGCACCTATATCGGGCCGATGCTGACCTGGTCGGTGGTGACCGCGCAGGTGAACATGGCCTCCGACGTGTCGCAGGTGGTCGGCGCCATGAGCAGCGCCGTGGAGGAGATGCAGCGCTCCGCCAACGGTCTCGGCCAATCCGCCGACGAGGCCCGCGACCGCGCCGCGACGGTGGCGGCCGGCTCGGAGGAGATGACGGCGTCGATCCAGGAGATCTCGGGCCAGGTCGGGCGGGTCTCGGAGCGCGCCCAGCAGATCGCCGCGCAGGCCGAGGCGACCGATGCCACCGTGCGCAGCCTCTCGGCCAAGGCCCGCGAGGTGGATTCGGTCGTCGGCATGATCTCGACCATCGCCGACCAGACCAACCTCCTGGCGCTCAACGCCACGATCGAGGCGGCCCGGGCCGGGGCGGCGGGGCGCGGCTTCGCGGTCGTCGCCGCCGAGGTCAAGGAACTGGCCGGCCAGACCGCCAAGGCCACGGGCGAGATCACCCAGCGCATCGGCGACATCCAGGGCGCGACCGGCGAGGCGGTGGCGGCGATCGCCACGATCAGCAACGCGGTGGCTGAATTGTCGCGGCTGACGCTGGCCATCGCCAGCGCGGTCGAGCAGCAGGCCGCCTCGACCCAGGAAGTGTCGTCGAACATCCTGGCGGTGTCGGACGCCGCGAGCGCCACCGGCCGGATCGCCGAGAGCGTCCGGGCGGTGTCGGAGAGCCTCGCCGGACATTCGAGCGGGCTGACCGGGAGCGTGGAGAAGTTCCTGAAGGCGGGGTGAGGGTCGCCTCTCCGGAAAACAGAAGCCTGCGGGCGCCCTGAGCCCCTTCGGATCTCAGGCCTCTCCCCACCCGCGGGGAGAGGGGAAACCCGTACTTTTCCTTTCTTTGGACGCTGCCGCGGGCGCGGTCATGCCGCCCCCTTCCCTGCCGGATTGTCCCGAGGAAAATCGGCGACGCCCTCGGCCGCAGCCCGCGCGTCCCTTGGCGCCCGCACACCGTGGTCTTACGAAAGGGCTTCGACGGAATTCCAGCCCCGCGACACCGGCCCATCGACGATCCGCCTGGCATGACTCCGCTCCGGACCACGCACGACGACCGCATCCTCGATCTCGACGACGAGGATTGGTCGATGCTGATGCGGTATTCCCTGGACACCGTCGCCGACATGATCATCTGGCTCGATCGCGACGCCCGGTACGTCTACGTCAACCGGGCCGCGACCGACCTGCTCGGCTATTCGGCGCAGGAGTTCCGGCGCAAGCGGGTCTGGGACGTCGATCCGCATTTCGACGAGGCGCGCTGGCGCGCGCATTGGCGCGACCTGGAGAATGCGGGGTCGGTCAAGCTGGAGACCGTGAACACGTCGCGATCGGGGGAGCCGATTTCGATCGAGGTGACGGCGAACCTGGTCAGCTTCAAGGGAAAGACCTTCAACTGCTCGATCGTGCGCGACATCTCCGCGCAGAAGCGGGCGGAGGCCGATCTCCGGGCCCTGAACGAGCGGGTCTACGCGCTCAGCATCACCGATGCGCTGACCGGGCTGGCCAACCGGCGTCACCTCGATGCCGCCCTGGCGGAGGCGATCCGGCATCATGCCGGCACGGGGGAGCCGCTCTCGCTGATCCTGCTCGACATCGACGCCTTCAAGGCCTTCAACGACCGCTACGGCCATATCGAGGGCGATGCCTGCCTGGCCCGGGTCGCAGGCGCGCTGAGCGGGGCTTTGCGCCGGAGCGGCGACCTCGTGGCGCGCTATGGCGGCGAGGAATTCGCCTGCGTGCTCCCGAACACGACGGAAGCGGACGCCCTGGCGCTGGCCGACAGGCTCCACGCCGCCATCGCGGCCCTGGCGATCCCCCATGCCGCCTCGCCGATCGCCGGGACGGTGACGGCAAGTTTCGGCGTCCTCACCACCGCCAGCACGGCGAACGCCACCCCTCTGGAGTTGATCCGGGCGGTGGATCGCTTCCTCTACCGGGCGAAGCGCGAGGGGCGCGACCGCGTCGTCGGGGCCGGCCGCTGACGAGGATCAGAGGCCGCAGGCCGCGAGCCCCGCCTGCATGTGCCCCGGCGCCGGCGCCTCGACGGTGATCGCCGGCTTCTTCGGGTAGAGCGGCAGGCCGAGCGTCCGGGCGTGGAGATGCAGGCCCGGCCCGCCCTGGCGCGGGGCGCTACCGTAGATGGGATCGCCCAGGATCGGCCAGCCCATGGCGGCGCAATGCACCCGGAGCTGGTGGGTACGCCCGGTGACCGGGTTCAGCGCCAGCCAGGTCCGCCCGGAGACGGGGTCGCGCCCCATCACCCGCCAGCGGGTGAGCGAGGGATCGCCCGAAGGATCGGCCTTCATCCACCAGCTGCGGGGATCGTCGGAGCGGCGCGCCAGGGCCAAGTCGATCTCGCCGGTCTCCTCCGCGGGCCCGCCCTCGACGAGCGCCCAGTAGGTCTTCTCGGCGCGTCCTTGCGCGAACAGGGCGTTCAATCGGGCGAGCGCCTTGGCGTGGCGGCCGAGCGCCAGGCAGCCGGAGGTGTCGCGGTCGAGGCGGTGGGCGGCCTCCGGCCGGCGCGGCAGGCCGAAGCGCAGGGCGTCGAGGTGCTGGGTCAGCGTCTCGCCGCCCTTCGGCCCCGGATGCACCGGCAATCCCGCCGGCTTGTCGATGACGAGCACGAGGGCATCGCGGTAGAGGAGCCGCGAGAGTATGTCGTCAACGATCATGAGCCTGTCGCGGTGGCGGCGGATGCGGGCGAAGTCCGGGGCAGGCCGCCCTAGATCGTCCGCAGGGTCTGGAGCAAGTGCGGATGAGTGAGACGAAACAGCCGGGCTGGCTCGGCCGACTGTTCGGCCGGAAAGCCGAGACGCCGACGGAGACGCCGAGCGAGGCCCCCGCCGAGGCGGCTGCCGCCGCCGTCGAGCCCGATCCCGCCGGGGCGATGCCGACGGAGCCGACCGGCACCCTGTCGGAGGGCGTACCCGACTTCGCCACCGCCGCCGACGACGTCCTGCCGGCCCCGCCCACGGTGACGGAGGCCTCGCCCGAGACCGAGCCGGAGCGCGACCTGCCCGAGGAACTCGCCGGCGCCGACCTGGAGCCGGTGGAGGGCGTCGATCCCGAGGGCGAGGTGCCGGCGGCGCCCGAACCGGAGCCTGTCGCCTCCGAGCCGGCCGCCGCAGCCTCGGAACCGGAGGAGCCCGTCGCGGAGGCCCCGGCGGAGGAAGCAGCCCCGCTCGTCATCTACCAGCCCCCGGCCCAGGCCCCGGCGGGCGAGGAGAAGCGCGGCTGGTGGAGCCGGCTGACCGGCGGCCTCAAGCGCACCTCCTCGGCCCTGTCCGACCGGGTGACCGGTCTGTTCACCAAGCGCAAGCTCGACGCCGACACCCTGGAGGAGCTCGAGGACGCGCTGATCCAGGCCGATTTCGGCCTCGACACCGCGGCCCGGATCGCCGAGGCCGTCGGCAAGGGCCGCTACGAGAAGGGCATCGCCCCCGACGAGGTCCGGGCGATCCTGGCCGCGGAGGTCGAGCACGCCCTCGATCCGGTGGCCCAGCCGCTGGTCGTCGACACGACCAGGAAGCCGTTCGTGATCCTGATGATCGGCGTCAACGGCGCCGGCAAGACCACGACGATCGGCAAGCTGACGCAAAAGTTCCGGGCGCAGGGCCACAGCGTGATGCTGGCCGCCGGCGACACCTTCCGGGCCGCGGCGATCGAGCAGCTGCGGGTCTGGGGCGAGCGCACCGGCGCGCCGGTGGTCGCCCGCCCGCAAGGGTCGGACGCCGCCGGCCTCGCCTTCGACGCGCTCCAGGCCGCCCGCGACGCCGGCACCGACATCCTGATGATCGACACCGCCGGCCGGCTGCAGAACAAGGCCGGGCTGATGGCCGAGCTGGAGAAGGTGATCCGGGTGATCCGCAAGCTCGACGCGGAGGCGCCCCACGCCACGCTCCTCGTCCTCGACGCGACGGTTGGCCAGAATGCGTTGAGCCAGGTCGAGATCTTCCAGAAGGCGGCCGGGGTCACCGGCCTGGTGATGACCAAGCTCGACGGCACGGCGCGGGGCGGCATCCTGGTGGCGCTCGCCGCCAAGTTCGGCCTGCCGGTCCACTTCATCGGCGTCGGCGAGGGCGTGGACGACCTCGAACCCTTCGCCGCCCGCGACTTCGCCCGGGCGATCGCCGGGCTCGACAAGGGCTGAGGCAAGGATAGGGTCGGACGCCGGACGGTGGGAGAACCTTCGACCGGCCCCCGACCGCCCTCGGTGCGGATCGCCGATCAGGCGGCGCGGATTCCGGCGAGGAACCGCGTCACCTCGGCATTGAGGTGCTCGGACTGGCGCGACAATTCGGAGGCCGAGGTGAGCACCTGGCTCGCGGCGGTCCCCGTCTCCTCGGCCGCGCCGGCGACGCCGGCGATGCTCGTCGTCACCTCGCCCGTGCCGGAGGCGGCATGGGAGACGTTGCGGACGATCTCCTGCGTCGCCGCGCCTTGCTGCGCCACCGTCGCGGCGACCGTGGCCGCCACGCCGGCGATCTCGCGGATGCGGCTGCCGATCCCCCCGATCGCCTGGACCGCCTGATCGGTCGAGCCCTGGATCTGGCCGATCTGCCGGCCGATCTCCTCGGTGGCCCGTGCCGTCTGGCCGGCCAGTTCCTTGACCTCGGCGGCGACCACCGCGAAGCCTCGCCCCGCCGCCCCGGCGCGGGCCGCCTCGATCGTGGCGTTCAGCGCCAGCAGGTTGGTCTGACTGGCGATCTGGGAGATCAGCGCCACCACGTCGCCGATGCGGCTCGCGGCCTGGGCCAGGTCCTGCACCAGCCCCGCGGTGGCACTCGCCTCGCTCACCGCGGCTTGCGCGAGGCTCGACGAATCGGTGACCTGGCGGGCGATCTCGGAGACCGAGGCGCCGAGCTCCTCGGCGGCGGCGGCGACCGCGCCGACATTGGCGGCGGCCTGGGAGGCGGCCGCCGCGGCACCCGTCGATCGCGACGCGGTCTCCCCGGCGGTCGCGCTCATGCTCTCGGCGGTGGCCTGCAGCTCGCTCGCCGCGGCGGAGACCATGCCGATGACGCCGCCGACCGCCTGCTCGAAGCCGTCCGCCATCTGGCGCATGCCGACCCGGCGCTGCTCCTCGGCGGAGGCGCGCGCGAGCGCCGTCTCCTCCTCCAGCCGGCGGGTGCGGATCATCGTATCGCGAAAAACCTCCAGGGCGCCCGCCATGGCGCCGATCTCGTCGCGCCGCGTGCCGTAGGGGATCGGCGCGACCGTGTCGCCGCCCGCCAGCCGGCGCATGGCGGCGGTCATGGCCGTGAGCGGGCCGGTCACCCCGGAGGCCACCCACACCATCCCGCCGAGGCCGAGGCAAAGGACGAGCAGGAGGAGGCCCGACCGGACGAGAAGCGCGGTCCGGGCCTCGTCGGCATTTGCGGCGGCGACGACCTCGAGCCGGGCGACCGACGCGAGGGCGACGGCGGCGATCGTGTCGAGGGCGGGCGTCGACACGGCGCGCGATTCGGCCAGGGTCGGGCGCGGCAGCGCGGGATCGGCCAGGGCGGGCAGCAAGGCGCGGGTTCGCGCCTCGAAGGGTCCGTCGAAGAACCCGGTCCAGGACCGGTCCACGGCGGTCCGCAGCTCGGCGGCATCGGTCAGGGTGGCGGCGATGCTGCGGACGATGGCGAAGGCGAACAGGGACTCGCGGCTGGAGACCGCGAAGTCGAACTGCTCCCGGGGCGTCATCGCCCGGTTCTTCGCCAGGACGTCGTTGACCATCAGATGGGCGTTGCCCGCCAACGAGCGGGCGGACCAGCTCATCTCCCGCATCCGCAGCAGGTCGGAGAGGCGGGAATCCTTCAGCCGCAGCCGGGTTTCCATCGCGCGGATCAGATCCTCGGCGGTTGTGTTGAGCGTCGCGTAGGTCTCGTTGATCCGCTTCGTGATGCCCGGATCGCGCGCCGCCACCGGCTTGCCCAGCCCGGCATCGAGCTCGGACCGGACCTGCTTCCAGGCGGCGTAGCTCTCCGCGACCGAACGGGAATCGAGCCCCTCCAGGCTCGCGGCGGAGGCCAGGATCCCGAGGGCGCCGGACAGCGTCTCGTCCGCCGATTTGCGCCGCTGGGCCAGATCCGCCAGGTTGGCGCCGAGCTTGGCCGGTTCGAGCGCCAGCCCCGAGACCGCACTGCCGCGCTCGAAGCGCAGCTGCGACAGGGCATGGGTCAGAAGACGATCCGCCTGCGCAAGATGGAAGGCCTGGGTCGATCGCGTCCATTGCTGGTACGCATCACGCAGATCGCGACCCGTCGTCAGCGCGAACGTCAAGGTGATCATCGACAATATGATGATCAGACGCGTTTTTATCGACATTGCACCGACTCACCCTGGACATGCCGGATCGGAAACTCCAGGCCGATCGTCTTACCGAGACTTGATTAAGAATCTCACGTCGCACCGGGCTTAGCCGTAAGGTGAAGCCGCGGCGAAGATTGTCTTGACATCGACCGATCGGGTCTCGAAGCGGGCTGCCCGTTTGGCGAGAGGGAACGGACGATGCCGAGCGGCAGTGTTGTCGGGCCGCCAGGATGGCCGGATCGTCGCCGGCGCCTCCCGGGACCGGCATCGATGGGCCGTGGGGAAGCGCTCGCTCGGGCCCGTCGGCGTCAGTAGACATCCCCCTCCGCGGGAGCGGCGGGCGCCGGCCGACCGGCCGCGGGCGCCGGGGGCCTTGGCATCGCGGCCGGCACACGGGTGACCGGACCGGCAGGGCCCCGTGGACCGGGGGGCCCCGCCGGACCCGCGGGTCCGCGCGGACCGGGCTTGCCCGCGGCGCCGGCCGGGCCCGAGGGGCCGGTCTCGCCCCGCATGCCGGGTGGTCCGGGCAAGCCGGCCTCGCCGCGAGGTCCCGCCTCGCCCATGGCACCGGTCTCGCCGTGCTGCCCGCGTTCGCCCGGAGGACCCGCCTCCCCTCTCGCTCCGGGCTCGCCGCGCGGCCCGGGAGCCCCCGCGAGACCCGCCTCGCCGCGCGGTCCCGCCTCGCCGCGAGGCCCTGCGTCGCCGCGAGGCCCGACAGGTCCGGTCTCGCCCGGCGCGCCGGCCTCGCCGCGGGGCCCCGGGGGACCGGGTGGACCCGCCACGGTCCTGATCTCCGCCCGGCCCTCCGGGCCCTCCGGGCCGGCGGGGCCCTGCTGGCCGCATTCCCCCACCACCGCGCCGCGCTCCTGGCGGCCGGCGCGCAAGGTCACGATGCAGGTCGTCGGGTGGTAGACGAGGCGGAACTCGAACTTGCCGCGCGAATCGGCCCGGGCGGTGAAGCGGCCGTCGAGACTGACCTCGGCCTCCGGCGCGTCGACGGTGCCGAGCACCCAGAGTTCGCCGGCGGTGATCCGCGCCGCCAGGACCTGGATTTCGGCCCGGGCCGGCACCGCCACCAGGCATGCCGCCAGAGAGCCCCCGAAGGCCGTGCCCGATCGCCAGACGGAGCGTCCGGTTACCCCGCGTCCCATCGCCCGCCCCCACCGCACCAGGATCCCCTCGCACAAGTGTTTTTTCGAGGGGCGGAAAGTCAAGCACGGCCCGATTCCGAGCACAGGCGCGATGGTCGATGGGCTTAGCCGACGGGCTTGGCCGACGGATCGGCCGATGGTGGAGCTTGACCTGACCCCCTCATGGCTCGGACCCGACATAGACCGCCCGCGGCCGGATCAGACCCCCGGCCTGGCGCTGCTCCAGCCCTTGCGCGATCCAGCCGACCGAGCGGCCGAGGGCGAACAACCCGAAGGCACCGCCCCGCGGCAGGCCGTGGTGCCGGCGCAGGGCCACCAGGGCAAGGTCGAGGGCGGGCCTCGCCCCCGTCAGTTCCTCGGCCGCCGCCACGATGGCCCGGAGGCGCGGATCCTCCGCGAGCAGCGGCGCCAGCAGGGCGGCGGCCCGTGGGTCCCCGGCCGGGTAGAGCGGGTGGCCGAAGCCCGGCAGGCGCTCGCGGCCAGCGAGCTGGCGGCGCAGGGACGAGGCCGGATCGGCCCCGTCGAGGCCGTCCCATACCGCCTCGACCCGGGCGGTCATGCCTCCGTGGCGGCTGCCGCTGAGCGCCGCGAGGCCGCCGACCACCACCGCCCGCAGGCTCGCCCCCGCCGAGGCGATGCAGCGGGCGGTGAAGGCCGAGGCGTTCAGCTCGTGATCGGCGCAGAGGACCAGGGCCCGGCGGATCGCCCCCGCGCCGGCAGGGTCGAGCCCCCAGGCCTCGGCGCAGTGCCGGTGGAGCGGCGCGGCGCTCGCCGCGCGGCCGGTGATGCAGGCGCCGAGCAGGCGGACCAGGGCGCCGCTCCCGGCGGCGGTCCGGGCCGGATCCGGCTGCCAGGGCGCCGTCGGCTCGTCCTCCGTCGCCGCCGCGAAGGCCCCGATGAGGTCGCCGCCGCGGGGCTCCGCTGCCGGTGCCTCCGGCCCGAAGGCGGCGGCGAGCGGCAGGGCCCAGAGCCGCGCCGCCACCTCCTCCAGGGTCGCGGTCTCGGCGAGGGCGACGGCATCGCCGCCGCGGTAGTAAAGGCGCCCGTCGCGGATCAGGGTGACGGCGGTCTCCAGGACCGGCAGGCCCCAGTCGAGGGCGGCCCGGGCGACCTCCCGCGGGCGCCGGCCGCGATGGCGTGCCGCGGCGAGCCGGGCGACCGCCTCCGCCGCGTAGGCCCGCACCCGCGGATCGGCGGTCGGATGCGCCTCGATCAGCCCGCGGCTGACATAGGCGTAGAGGGTCTGGCGGCTCACGCCGAGACGGGCGGCAGCCTCGGCGGCGGTGAGGTAGGCGGTCACGACGGCGTCGATCCGAGGTTGATTCGGGTAATCAAGATTGAAGATCTGACCCGCTCGGCGCGCTCCTGTCACCGACGGCCTTCGTGAACACGGGAAGCAGGCCGAGGAAGCAGGCCGAGGAAGCAGACGATGGCGAACGAGATGGGCACCCCGGCCTTCGCGGCGATCCTGGACACGATCCGGTACGCCATAAGTGCCGCGACCACGCCGCCGGTGAGGGTGACCGGAGCGGGTGCCCTCCCGTCGATCTACCCGGTCAGCGACCTCGCGGCGGCCTCGGTCGCGGCGGCGGGGCTGGCGCTGGCCGACCTCGTGGAGGCCCGCTTCGGCCGGCGACCGGACGTGACGGTCGACCGACGCCTCGCGGCGTTCTGGTTCGCCCGCTCCCTCCACCCCCGAGGATGGGATCTGCCGCCGCCCTGGGATCCGGTGGCCGGCGATTACCGCACGGTCGACGGCTGGATCCGGCTCCACACCAACGCGCCGCACCACCGCGACGCGGCCCTCTCGGTGCTCGACGCCCCGATCGAGCGGGAGGCCGTGGCGGCGGCGGTCGCGCGCTGGCGGGCGGACGACCTCGAAGGTGCCGTGGTGGCGGCCGGCGGCTGCGCCGCCGCGATGCGCTCGCCCGAGGCCTGGGGCCTCCACCCGCAGGGGGCGGCGGTGGCGCTGGAGCCGCTGGTCGCGTGGGAGATCGGCGAGACCGGGCCGGACGGCCTTGCGGCGGCGCGGGCGGACAGGCCGCTGGCGGGCTTGCGGGTCCTCGACCTGACGCGGATCCTGGCCGGCCCCGTCGCCACCCGCGTCCTCGCCGGATTCGGCGCGACGGTCCTGCGCCTCGACCCGCCGGGCTGGGAGGAGCCCAGCCTGGTGCCGGAGACGACCCTCGGCAAGGCCTGCGCCCGGCTCGACCTGAAGGAGCCGGCCGGGCGGGCGCGATTCGAGGACTTGCTCGCCGCGGCTGACGTCCTGGTCCACGGCTACCGGCCGGACGCGCTGGTTCGCCTCGGGCTCGACGCGGCCACCCGGGCCCGCCTGCGCCCTGGCCTCGTCGATGTCGGCCTCGACGCCTATGGCTGGACCGGCCCATGGCGGGGGCGCCGCGGCTTCGACAGCCTGGTCCAGATGAGCTGCGGCCTCGCCGAGGCCGGGATGGTCCGCGCCGGCGCCGACAGGCCGGTGCCGCTGCCGGTCCAGGCCCTCGACCACGCCACCGGCATGCTGATGGCCGCCGCCGTGCTGCATGGCCTGACCCGGCGCCTGACGACCGGGCGCGGCGCGACGGCGCGCCTCTCGCTCGCCCGCACCGCCGCCCTCCTCGCCGCAGCGCCCTCGCCCCTGCCCGAGGACGCGCCCGCCGCCCCGAACCAGGCGGATTTCGCCGCGGCGCCGGAACCGACCGGCTGGGGTCCCGCCCTGCGCCTGCACCCGCCGCTTGCCCTGACCGGCGTGGCGATGCGGTGGGACCGGCCCGCCGGCCCCCTCGGTGCCGCCGCACCGGCCTGGTGAGGAACGGGGTCATACGCTTTCCGATTGATCGCTTCGCGATGCGGAAAGCGGCTTCGCTCAGGCGTGTGAAGCCTACGGCTTCACCGCGCGGGCTGATGATACGAAATCCGGAAGTGATCTTCCGGATTTCGTATCAGTTCGTCACCGGCTTCGCGGTCCCTTGCGGATGAAACATATGGCAGAGTGGACTTGCCGTCGGCGGAGAGATCGGTTCGTCTTTGGTGTGCCAGACCCCGCGTATCAGTTGGATCCGGGCTCCTCTTCAGTCCCCTCGCTTGCGTCACGGGCCGGTCCTCGGGCCAGCCCCGGAGCGCGTCATTTAGATTTGATCTCACGGGAGCCTGCGCCGGCGGCCTGACGGCAAGGAGATCGTGATGAAGGTCCTCTACCCCCGCTGCGCCGCCCTCGATGTTCACAAGGACACCGTCGTCGCAGCCATCCGCCGGGCCGAGAGCAGCGAGGTTCAGCGTGAGGTGCGGACGTTTGCCACCACCACGCCCGCCCTGCTCGACCTCTCCGCCTGGCTCGACGAGCACGCCTGCACCCATGTCGCCATGGAGGCGACCGGCATCTACTGGCGCCCGGTCTGGCAGGTCCTCGACGCCGACAGCCGCACCCTGATCCTGGCCAATGCCGCCCATGTCAAGAACGTGCCCGGCCGCAAGACCGACGTCGCCGACGCGGTCTGGCTCTCCGACCTGCTCGCCCACGGCCTGATCCGCGCCAGCTTCGTGCCCGAGGCCCAGACCCAGGCGATGCGCGACCTGCTGCGCACCCGCAAGCAACTGGTCCGCGAGCAGGCCAGCCACGTCCAGCGCATCCAGAAGACCCTCGAGGAGGCCAACCTCAAGCTCGCCTCGGTGCTCACCGACATCATGGGCCAGTCCGGTCGCGCCGTGCTCGACGCGCTGGTCAAGGGCGAGCGCGATCCGGCTGGGCTGCAGGCGCTGGTCAGCCCGCGGGTGAAGGCGGCGCCCGAGGCGATCCGGGCCGCGCTCACGGGCCGGATCGGGGATCACCACCGTTTCCTGCTCGGTGTGCATCTACGCCAGTACGACGGGTTGGGGCGAGCGATCGCGGAGATCGACGCGCAGGTGGAGCGCGACCTCGGCCCTTTCCGGGAAGCGGTGAAGCTGCTGGTGACGATCCCGGGCATCAGTGACCTCACCGCGCAGGTGATCCTCTCCGAGATCGGCCCCGACATGAGCCGCTTCCCGACCGCCGGCCATCTGATCTCCTGGGCCGGGCTGTGCCCGAGAAACGACGAGAGCGCGGGCAAGCGGCGCTCGACGCGACTGCGCAAGGGCGCGCCCTGGCTCAAGACGGCCTTGGTGCAGGCCGCCTGGGCCGGAGTGCGCAAGAAGGCGAGCTACATCAGGGCGCAGTTCCAGCGCTTGCGCGGCCGGCGCGGCCCCAAGAAGGCGATCTGCGCGGTCGCCGCTTCGATGTTGACCGCGATCTATCACATGCTCAAGGCCGGCACGGCTTACGTCGATCCCGGGCCTGATCACGGCCGCAAGGCGGCCCCGACCATCCGCGCCAAGGCGCTCGTGCGGCAGATCGAGCGCCTTGGATTTGCGTGCGAAATCAAACCCGTAGAGCCAGTTTCTATTTAGTCGGCGGAAAGTGGGCCGGGCTCATCCGCGGGAGAGCCTGAGCAGGCTCCCATTGGCAGGCCACACGGTCCACGACGCAGAAGGTTTGGCGGTGCGGAAGCGACGGCTCCGCGGGGGAGGTTCATGCGCAGGGCCGTCGCATCTGCTCAGGCTCGCCGCCCCGTCGACCCCCGGGCGATCAGCCGCCCGCTCAGCACCACCTTGCGCACCGGTTGGCCCGGATTCTTCAGCCGGTCGAACAAGAGCCCCATCGCCTGGGCGCCGATCTCGGCGACCGGCTGCTCGATCACCGTCAGGCCGGGCTCGACCAGCTCGGTCCAGGGCTCGTTGTCGAAGCCCGCGAGCGCGATCCCGCCGGGCCAGGCGATGCCGGCCGCGCGGGCCGCCCGCACCGCGCCCATCAGGATCAGCCCGTTCGAGACGACCAGCGCCTCGGGCCGCGACGGCTCGGCGAGCCAGCGCGTCACCTCTCCTTGCGCCGGCTCGGCATCGGGCGGCACGTTGCGCATCTGCGGCTCCAGCCCGTGCCGGCGCATCGCCGCGAGGTAGCCGTCGCGGCGCTCCTCGGCGGTCGAGCTGGTGGAACCGAACAGGCCGGCGATGCGGGAATAGCCCTGCTCCACCAGGTGGTCGACCAAGGCGGCGCCGGCCGCCACGTTGTCGAGCACCACCCCGTCATGGCCGCCGGGCGGACCGGTGCGGTCGATCAGCACCAGGGGGAACGGGAAGTCTTCCGGCCGTAGCCGCTCGGCGGTGCGGCGGGTCGGCGCGAAGACGACGCCGGTGACCCGCTCCTCCTGCATCAGCCGCAGGTACAGGGCCTCGCGCTCGGCATCCTCGCCGGTGTTGCACAGGATCAGCCGCATCCCGGCCTGGTAGGCCGCATCCTCCACCGCCCGGCTCACCGCGGTGAAGAACGGATTGCGGATATCGGCGACGATGAGCCCGATCGTCTGGGCGGATTGCGAGCGCAGGCGGCGGGCGGACAGGTTCGGCCGGTAGCCGGTCGCCCGCACCGCCGCCTCGACTTGCTCGCGCAGGGCGTCGCTGACCGGGCCCTTGCCCAGGGCCCGCGACACGGTCGCGGTGGAAACGCCCGCCGCGCGGGCGACGTCACGGATACCGACGGTCATCGCCTCGTAAACGTTTTCAGGATCGCTGCCTCCTGTTGTGGCAGGCATGGCCGCTGCGTGCAAGTCCTGACACCACCGCCGGGTGCCATGCCCTCCCCTGAGCCGATTGACATGGCTCGTGAAAACGTTTTCATAAGCGACAAGGAAAACTCGATCGCCTCCTGGGAGGAAGCCCGCCATGCTCGCGCCGACACCGCCGCTGACGCCGCGCGTCCTGATCCGCACCGCCGCCGCGCCGTCGACCAAGGAGGCGGCGATCCGCGAGGCGGCCCAGCTCCTCGTCGCCGCCGGCTGCATCGACCCGGCCTACGAGGCCAGCATGCTGCGCCGCGAGGGCGTCGCGAACACCTATCTCGGCCACGGCGTGGTGATCCCGCACGGCATGGTCGACGACCGGGCGCTAGTGCGCGAGAGCGGGCTCGCCGTGCTCCAGGTGCCGGACGGCGTCGCCTGGCACGACGGCCAGGACGCCCATCTGGTGGTGGCGATCGCCGCGCAATCCGACACCCACATCACGATCCTGCGCCGCCTGACCCGCCTGATCCAGGACGAGGCCCGGCTCGAGCGCCTGCGCATCACGGGCGATCCGGCCGAGATCGCCGCGGCGCTCTCCGAGGATACCGCGGTCTCGGGCAGCGCCGGCCCCGCCGCCGACCTGGGCCAGAGCTTCGCCTGGACCGTCGACTACCCGACCGGCCTGCATGCCCGTCCGGCCTCGGCCTGGGTCGAGGCGGCCCGGGCCAGCCCCGCCCGGATCCAGGTCCGCCACGGCGCCGAGGTGGCGGATGCCAAGAACCTGATCGCGCTGCTCCAGCTCGGCCTGCGGGCCGGCGACGAGGCGGTGATCTCGGCCGATGGCGACGACGCCCCGGCGGCTTTGGCCCGGCTCAAGGCCGTGGTCACCGGCCTCTCGGCCGGCGAGAAGGCGGCGGCGGCTCGCGCCGCGGAAGCCGCCGCGAAGGACGCCGCCCCGGTGGCGGGCTGGAACCCGGCCGATCCGTGCCAGGTGATCCCCGGTATCGGCGCGAGCCCCGGCCTCGCGATCGGGCCGATCCACGTCCTCGGCCCCACCGAGGTCGCGGTGCCGGACGAGCCCGAGCCGCTGACGAGCGGCGGCGACCGGCTGCACGCCGCGCTGGAGAGCACGGCGGCGCAGCTCAAGGCGCTCGCCGACGATACCGGCCGGCGCCTCGGCCAAACCGATGCCGGGATCTTCAAGGCGCAAGCCGACCTCATCGCCGACACCGACCTGATCACCCTCGCCTGCCAGCTGATGGTCGAGGGCCACGGCGTCGCCTTCGCCTGGCACCGGGCGGTGGAGCGGATGGCCGGCCAGCTCTCGGCTCTCGGCAACCCGGTTCTCGCCGCCCGGGCGGCGGATCTGCGCGATGTCGGCCGCCGGGTGCTGGCGCAGATCGATCCCGCGCTCCAGGCCGGCCACGCCCTGCCGGACCGGCCCTGCATCCTGCTCAGCCCCGATCTCGCGCCCTCCGACACCGCCGGGCTCGACCCCGCCCGGGTGCTCGGGCTCGCCACCGCGCAAGGCGGGCCGACCTCCCACACGGCGATCCTCGCGCGGACGCTGGGCATCCCCTCGGTGGTGGCGGGTGGCCCCGGCCTGCTCGCCCTCCCCGCCGGCAGGACGGCGATCCTCGACGGCACGACCGGGCGGCTCTACGTCGATCCGAGCGAGCGTGATCTCGCCTCGGCGCAAGCGTGGCGCGACGCCTTACGGGCGACGCAGGAGGCGGAGGCGCGCGAGCGCGGCCTGCCGGCCCGCACCCGCGACGGGCACGACCTCGCCGTCGGCGCCAACGTCAACACGCCCGACCAGGTGCCCTTCGCCCTGTCGCAGGGCGCCGAGGGCGTCGGACTGATGCGCACCGAGTTCCTGTTCCTGGAGCGCGGCGACACCCCGGACGAGGACGACCAGTACGCCACCTACCGAGCGATGCTGGAGGCGCTCCAGGGCCGCCCGCTGATCGTGCGCGCCCTCGATATCGGCGGCGACAAGCAGGTGCCCCACCTCGCCCTGCCGAAGGAGGAGAACCCGTTCCTCGGCGTGCGCGGCGCCCGCCTGCTGCTGCGCCGGCCCGACCTGATGGAGCCGCAGCTGCGCGCCCTCTACCGCGCCGCGAAGGATTGCGTGCCGGCCGACGCGCCGAGGGGCAAGGACGCGCCGCTCTCGATCATGTTCCCGATGATCACCTCGGTGCCCGAGGTGCTGGCCCTGCGCGAGGCCTGCGAGCGGATCCGGACCGAGATCGGCGCACCGAGCGTGCCGCTCGGCATCATGATCGAGGTGCCGGCCGCGGCGATCCAGGCCGACGCGCTGGCGGCCCATTGCGACTTCTTCTCGATCGGCACCAACGACCTGACGCAATACGCGCTCGCCATCGATCGCCAGAACACCGAGCTGGCTCGGCAAGCCGATTCGCTCCACCCGGCGGTCCTGCGCCTGGTACGGATGACCTGCGAGGGGGCAGGCAAGCACGGCCGCTTCGTCGGGGTCTGCGGCGGCATCGCCGGCGATCCGTTCGGGGCGGGGCTGCTCGCGGGCCTCGGCGTCCACGAACTCTCGATGACGCCGCGCGACCTGCCGGCCGTGAAGGCGCGCCTGCGCGCCGCCTCGCTCGCCGAGCTGAAGGCGCTCGCCGACGAGGCCTGCGCCCAGCCCGACGCGGCGTCGGTGCGGGCCCTCGACCGGGAGGCGCGGTCGTGACCCGCGTCCTCACCCTCACCCTCAACCCGGCGATCGACCGGACCGTCACCCTCGACCGGCTCACGCCGGGCGAGGTCCACCGCGCCCGCGCGGTGCGGGACGATGCCGGCGGCAAGGGCATCAACGTGGCGAGCTGCCTCGCCGATTGGGGCGTGCCCGTCACGGCGGCCGGCGTGCTCGGCGCCGGCAACGCCGCCGCCTTCGAGGCGCTGTTTGCCGCCAAGGGCATCGAAGATCGCTGCGTCGGCGTGGCGGGCGAGACCCGCATCAATCTGAAGCTCGTCGATCCCGCCGGCACCACCGACGTGAACCTGCCGGGCCTGACCCTGGACCCCGCGACCCTGCGGGCGGTCCGCGCCGTGCTGGCCGAGGCTGCCGGCCCTGACACCCTGGCGGTGCTCGCCGGCAGCCTGCCGGCGGGGGCCGAGACCGGCCTCTACGCCGAGCTGACCGCAGAGCTGAAGGCGCGAGGCGCCCGGGTGCTGCTCGACGCCTCCGGGCCGCCGCTCGCCGCGGCGCTGGCGGCCGGGACCCTGCCCGATGGGGTCAAGCCGAACCGGCACGAGCTGGAGGAATGGGCCGGCCGGCCGCTGCCCACCCTCGCCGACGTGGTCGAGGCGGCGCGCGGCCTCGTGCGGCGCGGCATTCCCCTGGTGGCGGTCTCGCTCGGGGCCGAGGGCGCGGTGTTCGTGCGTGAGCGGGAGGCCCTGCACGCGCTCGCTCCGGCGATCGAGGTCGCGAGCACCGTCGGGGCCGGCGACGCCCTGGTGGCGGGGCTCGTGGCCGGGCTCGTGGCCGATCTGAGCCTTGCCGATACCGCCCGCCTGGCGCTGGCCTTCGCGGCCGGCAAGCTGACCCGGGCCGGGGCCCACCTGCCGGGGCGCGAGGCAGTCGAGGCGATCGCCAGGGCGATCGAGGTACGCGTCCTGACAGCGTAAAACAAACAAGGACCATCCCACACACGACCTCATCCTGAGGTGCGAACGGAGTGAGCCTCGAAGGAGGGCTCCAGTTCGCTCGGAGATGACTGGAACCCTCCTTCGAGGCTCGTTTCACTCGCACCTCAGGATGAGGTCGTGTGTGGGACGATCTGAACAGCGATCCAATCCCGCGAAGCCCGAATTCAGCCGGCACCCACAATACCCCAGGAGGAACACCCCATGACCCACTTGGTGGCCGTCGTCGGAGGCGGCGATCTCAGCACCCATGCGGTGCTGGCGGCCGAGGCCCTGCGCCGGGCGGCGGGGCGGCGCAACCAGCGGCTGGACCTCGAACTGCGCGGCCGCGGCGCGACCGGCGCGCCCTTGAGCGAGGGCGCGATCCGGGACGCCGACGCGGTGCTCCTCGTCGGCACCGGCGATCTCGGCGAGGGCCGCTTCGGGGCCTTGCACCGTGCCAAGGTCGCGATCGAGGACGTGCTCGCCGACGTCGACGGGGTGATCGACCGGGCGCTCCCCGGCAAGGGGCTCGGGCAGAAGGTTTCCGGGACCGCCCCCGAGACGGGGGGGCGCAAGCGCATCGTCGCCATCACCTCCTGCCCGACGGGCATCGCCCACACCTTCATGGCGGCCGAAGGCATCCAGGCCGCCGCCCAGGCGCTCGGCCACGCCGTGCGGGTCGAGACGCAGGGCTCGGTCGGCGCTCGTGACGCGCTGACTCCGGAAGAGATCGCGGCGGCCGACATCGTGCTCATCGCCGCCGATACCGGGGTCGACCGCTCGCGCTTTTTCGGCAAGCGGGTCTACGCCACCACCACCAAGGCGGCGATCCGCGACGGCAAGGGCCTGATCGCCACCGCCCTCAAGGACGCCGAATTGCAGGGCGCCGCGGCCGCCGAATCCGATGCCGCACGCCCGGCCGCCGCCGAGACGAAGGCCGGCGCCTACAAGCACCTGATGACCGGCGTGTCGTTCATGCTGCCCTTCGTGGTGGCGGGCGGCCTCCTGATCGCGCTCGCCTTCGCGTTCGGGGGCATCGACGCGATGTCGGCGGCCAACAAGGGCAGCTTGGGCTACGCGCTCGGCGAGATCGGCGCCAAGGCGGCCTTCGCGCTGATCGTGCCCGCGCTCGCCGGATATATCGCCTTCTCGATCGCCGACCGGCCCGGCATCGCGCCGGGCATGATCGGCGGCATGCTGGCGGCCAACCTCAATGCGGGCTTCCTCGGCGGCATCGTGGCGGGCTTCATCGCCGGCTACACCGTCTCGTTCCTCAGCCGCTCCATCCGCCTGCCGAAGAACCTCGAGGGCTTGAAGCCCGTCCTGATCCTGCCGCTGATCGGCACGCTCGTGACCGGCCTCCTGATGGTCTACGTCGTCGGCTTGCCGGTGGCGGCACTCCTCGCGGCGCTCACCGGCTGGCTCAAGGGCATGCAGGGCGCGAGCGCGCTGCTGCTCGGTCTCATCCTCGGCGGCATGATGGCGGTCGACATGGGCGGACCGATCAACAAGGCGGCCTATGCCTCCTCCGCGGCGCTCATCTCCTCGGGCATCTACACCCCGATGGCCGCGGTGATGCTCGCCGGCATGACCCCGCCGCTCGGCATCGCGCTGGCCACCCGGCTCTTCCCGGGCCGGTTCAGCGCGCAGGAGCGCGAGGCCGGCACCGCCGCGGCGGTTCTGGGCGCCGCCTTCATCACCGAGGGCGCCATTCCCTTCGCGGCCGCCGATCCCCTGCGGGTGATCCCGGCCCTGGTGGCGGGCTCGGCGGTGGCGGGCGCGATCTCGATGACTCTCGGGGTGGAACTCCGCGTCCCCCATGGCGGCCTGTTCGTGCTGCCGATCCCGAACGCCATCACCCCGGTGCTGGGCGCCGTGGCGGCGCTGGCCGCCGGCACGGCGATCACCGCCGTGCTGGTCGGCGTGTCGAAGAAGCGGACGGCCTGAACGGCCGTCTCCCTCCACGGCCGCTCAGCTCGTCGTCACGAGGAGAGGGACGGCCCTGGACGGTCGTCTCGTAGCGGCGACGATGCGGGCGGGGGTGATCGAACGAGGCCGCGGCGCGGCCTCACGCCGTTTCCCCGACCGTCAGCCGCGTCACCACGGGCGCGCTCATCGAGACCGACGGCATCTCGGCGCAGAGGCTCACGCTGAAGCTCTCCGGCGTCCAGTCCGGAAGCCGCAGCTCGGCCGGGATGCGGGGATTCAGCTCCTCGAGGACGCCGTCGAGGGCGTCGGCGACGAAATCGTTGAGGACCTTCCCGGCCAGGTAGCCCGTGCCCAGGAGGACGAGGGCGCCCCCGACCGGGCCGAGGGCGAGCGCGCCGACCAGCGCGAGACCCACGGTCTCGCCGGCCCAGGCCGCCGCGACGCCGAGACCGAGCCGGGCGGCCCCGACCGCGACGGTCCGCGTCGGATCCCAGGCCTCGCTCGCATCCTGCGCGATCAGCACCACCGTCAAGGCCAGCTGGGCCGGGCGGACGACGCCCTGCAGCGTCTTCACGGCCGTGCCGAACGTGCCGGCCTTCCCCGACCGGTCGATCACCTGCTTGAGGACGTCGATCTTCTCGCCGTCGGTCATCGCCTCGTACGGGCGACCGTTGCTCACCTCGGCCACGAAGCGCGCGAGATCCTTGCGCTTGACCACCGGCGACAGGAAGGACTTGCCGATCTTGCCGACCTGCCGGTTGATCTCGGCCGTCCTGCCGGCATTGTGCCAGAAGGCCATCTCGCGGGTGATCTCGCGCATCGCGATCGCCTCGACCGCGAGGCTCGTGATCGCCTCGACATCCTTGCCCTGATGCTGGACCCGATCGAGGAAGAACGTCGCGTTCTCGCGGATCGCCTGGATGTATTCCCGCCTCGCCTGGAAGTTCGAGATGCCCCCGACCGCGGAGCGGAGGCTCCCCTTGGCGTAGCGCAGGACGTCGTCCGCGATGGCCCGCGACGGGGCGGACGACCCCGTGTCGCGCCGGCCGTCGAGGTCTCTCAGGAGGCCGAACGCCTCGCTCGCCCCCTCGTCGATCTGTCGCCCCACGCGCAGGCAATCGCCGGGCGCGAGATGGCCGCTCAGCAGCAGAACCCGCTCGCGATCCCGGGTGATGCCGACCAGCAGGCGGAGGTCGGGCTCGGGCGAGGCCGTCACGCTCATGGGGGCGCCTATCATGGGGGCGCCTATTGCAGGGTATCGGAGCGGCCGATGATGATGTCGGTCACGGGACTCGTCCCGGCCGCCGTCAGCACCACCGCCGCGTAATCGTGCTCGACCTCGTATTGCCGTTCGCCGGCCTTGCCGGTGCGTTCGGCCCGCGCGGTCGCCTTGCCGCCATTGGTCAGGTCGCGCATGATGCCGAGATTGGTCTCGCCGTCGTAATGCCCGGGCTTGCGGATCTCGGTGAAGACCGTGTTCTTGTGACTCGACGAGAACGGCCCATCCCAGAACGGGACGTCCCAGCCGCAGAAGATGTCGGTCGGGACCTGTTCGGTCCGGTACACGAGGCCGCCGGCGACGCCTTGGAGCGACTTCGCGTGGACGACGAGGGCGACGGACCATTGCCCGTTCTCGATCACCAGATCGAGCGGATACTTCCAGACCTTGCCGTACCAATGCACGTCGGAGCGCAGGAACAGCCGTCCGCCCGAGGCATTGAACACGCGCAGCAGGGTGGATGCGCCGGACTTGTATTCGTCCTTCATCCCGTTGACGACCTTCATGACCTCGAAGTCGGTCGAGGCCCGCTGCTCCAGGGCGTAGGAGGACAGGAGCGTCGCGGTCGCTGCCGCATCGCGAGTGCGCGCATCGGTCTTCAACGTGGCGGAGGTTACGGCCGGGCCGAGGATCATGTGTCGTCTCCCAATTGATCGATTATGGATCAGACAAAAGGATATTGCGTCTTTGTCGTGTACAGCCCATCGACCACGATGGTATCACCGAGGTATCCACGCGTGATCGCCGCCACCCGGCCGTCCTGAGAGATCGCCCTCGGCTGCGGTTTGGCCGGGACCTCGCCCTGTCTCGCCATCGCGACCGCGCATTCGCCGGCGGGGCACAGCCAATGCGTGATCAGACCCGAATCTCCGCCGCGGTATGCGATCACCAACTTGCCGAAAACGACACCGCTGGGGGAATGAATACCCTTGGCGATGACGACGCTCCACTGGCCGGGATCGATGATGTAGTCGGGTGGATACTTCGCGATCGACGCCTCCCCCGTATAGCTGTCGCGGTGAAGCCAGAGCCGCTCGTCGCTGGCATTATAGAGGCGGAACGCGATCGCACCGTCGCCCAGCTCGCCGAGCATGGCATTGACGTGGCGCATCAATTCGAGGTCGCGCAGGCCGCGCCGTTCGAGAGCGATCTTCGCCAGGTCGTCGTTCGTGATCGTCTCGGCGTCGGCATATCGCGGATCGAGCTTGACCTGTTCTCGAACCAGGGGCGTTGCGAACAACATCGATCGACCTCATCGTATAAATTACAAACTATTCAACCATGCGACGCCATCACCTGCGCCGACCCGTTTCTAAGATCGAGAGATTTCGAAATAATTACGAACGGAAGACCAACAAAATTTTGCTATTTTCATATTTGTGCAATGAAAGGAGGTGCGGGCGCGGACGACTTCGGGTATCGGTAGGAATGAAATCTTCACCGGGCGTTGCACCTTCGCCCCCCACGGCGCCGTGAGCCGGGCCGGGTTCGGCCCGGCGCACCGGGAGACGGCGGAGCGCCGGGGCGGCGACCGTTTCGTGAAGCCGGCTTCGTCTCGGATCGTCGCCGTACAGGGATCGACGACAGCCGCCCCCCGGGTGCCGTTCCCGGTCCGCCGGACGCGCGCCACCGCCGACACCAGGGCGGTGTTCGGGTTGGCGGGCACGCCCTACGCCGTGCCGCGCGCCCCCCGGGCAGGAACGGCGGGAGAACGAGGAGCCGATCCTGCGGGCCTCGTGGGGCGCCTACTCCACCCCGGCCGGGGGCTTCAGCGTCGCGCCGATGCGCGAGGAGACGATCACCGCCTGAGTGCGGCTCTCGACACCGAGCTTCTGCAGGATCGCCGAGACGTGGGCTTTGACGGTCGCCTCCGAGACGCCGAGCTCGTAGGCGATCTGCTTGTTGAGCAGGCCTTCCGAGAGCATCATCAGCACCCGCACCTGCTGCGGCGTCAGGGTGCCGAGGCGGCGCATCAGGTCGGCCGTCTCCTTGTCCTCGGAGGCCGACAATTCGATGTCGGGCGGCGACCAGTGGCCGCCGGCGAGCACCTGGCCGATCGCTTCGCCGATGCGGTCGACCTCGAGGGATTTCGGGATGAAGCCGGCGGCGCCGAAATCGAGGGCGCGGCGGATCACCACCGGGTCCTCGTTGGCCGAGACGATCACCACGGGGATCGCCGGGTGCTGCGCCCGCAGATAGATCAGGCCGGAGAAGCCCTGCACCCCCGGCATCGTCAGATCGAGGAGCACGAGGTCGATCTCGGGCTCGTCATCGAGGATCCTGGTCAGCGGTTCGAGCCCGCTCGCCTCGAGGATCCGGGCGCCGGGCAGGATCGCCGTCACGGCGCCGCGCAGGGCACCGCGAAAGAGCGGGTGGTCGTCCGCGACGACGATGGTGGTCTCGGAACCCAACGCACTCCCCGCCACGGCACGCGCGCTCCTTGGCGCCTCTCGGCCTACTTCTTTTGTCTCTATAGCTTTTTTTGGCGGGCTTGAAACCGGAGGCTGTGCGTTCTCCACGCCGGCAACGCGGCCGGCGGAGTGCTTAGGACGGGACGGCGGCGGGGCGGGCCCCGCCGAATGCCGCGTACCGGGATCAGTCGAGCGCGCCGGTGAGGGCGGCCGCGGCCGGCTCGACATAGCCCCGCGCGATGAGTTCGGGCTGGGGCGCGGTCCGCCGACGAGCGGCCGGGACCGGCTGCGGCGTCGTGGTCAGCTCCGCCTGGGGCCGCACGGCCGCGGTGTCGCGGGCCATCTCGCGCATGATGGGCGGGAAGACGGTGACGGCAGCGGAACGATCCTGCGCATTCGCCGGCCAAGCGC
Source organism: Methylobacterium sp. SyP6R (assembly GCF_019216885.1). Lineage (NCBI taxonomy): Bacteria > Pseudomonadati > Pseudomonadota > Alphaproteobacteria > Hyphomicrobiales > Methylobacteriaceae > Methylobacterium > Methylobacterium synurae. Next base: position 5,913,921 of record NZ_JAAQRC020000001.1, read on the forward strand.
TGAGGGCGAGGAGAGAAATTGCAAAATACTTCATGGCTGATCTCACTGCGATGCAGGTCAAATCGATGCTTTCTATTAAATAATCATAAAATCTTTTGCACCGCAACATGAAATATAAGACATGGGGATCGGCCGATTTCGATTGTCGATAACGGCGGGCGGTCGATGATTTTAGCGGTTTCTGGCGTCGATACGGCATAGAAGACGCACCACGAACTTCAGATCATCGATCGATCAGTGGGCACTCTTGCGAGTATCGTCGCGCGGATCGTGTGCATCGCACACAGGATTGTGCGGGACAGGAAGAGGCCGACCACGTGCGGTCGACCCGCCGTCGCGGGACATGCACAGGGGAAAGACGTGGCGGCGGCGGATTCGACCGAGCGGGCTGACACCGGCGCGGGACACGATCCGGGCGGTCCCCGCACCGCTCGCGCCGACCGCACGGGAGCGGTCGGCGAGGATGCGATATTTCCCGGTCGGTGCCGGGCCCCGACGCGGCGCAGCGGCGCATCCGCGAACCGGATGCGTCATACGCTTTCCGATTGATCGCTTCGCGATGCGGAAAGCGACTTCGCTCAGGCGCCGCGCGGGCTGATGATACGAAATCCGGAAGTGATCTTCCGGATTTCGTATCATCCGGCCCGTGACCCAACCCTCGACCGTCTTCCGCCGGTCAGGTGCCGACGAGGTGCAGCACGATCTCGCGCCGATGCGGCCGGTCGCGATGCTCGATCAGGTAGATCCCCTGCCAGGTGCCGAGCGCCAGCCCGCCCTCGACCAGCGGAATCGTCAGCGCCGCATCGGTGAGCATGGTGCGGATATGGGCCGGCATGTCGTCCGGCCCCTCGCTATCGTACCGATTGCAAAGACCAGACCACGACCGACCATAAACGGAAAATGAATCCCGCAAGTCCCTGACCTATCTGCGCTTTCCGAAAAGGGGCGTTGACGGGATGCCGTCGTTCGCGTCAGCGTTCGCGCTCGCGTCGGGCCCCGCGCCCGGCTGAGAAATCGTGGAACGCGAAGACACGCGACCATAACGAAAAGCCCCAGCTTGCCGGCTGGGGCTCTCGTTGTTGAGGCATAATAGGGGTCTGTTGCTCCCCCTACATGCCTCAGCCGCCCCCGAAGGTCAATAGACCGGCGGACGATGGTGCTTGGCCTCGCCACAGGGTAAAGGTCGAGGACTAGTGCCGAGAATAATATCGACATCGCGACCCGACGCGCGCGTTAATACGACGCTTCTGGCGGATGTCTTGAAGATTGACCCGCTCACCTCTCACTCCTTCTGCCTGCCCGTCGTCTCTGTTCTCAAGACTATCTTCGCCAGCAAGCAGGGTCCGACTCTGCATCAGGCGAAGATCGACGCGACGCGCTCGTACGAGGACTTCCAGGGCTTCGTGCGCGGATTCCAGGCCGAGATGGTCTACCCCTCCCCTCAGGCGTCGAAGGTCGAATCCTACGGCTGGACGCCGGTGGCGTTCGAGGCCGGCTACTGGACGTCGAAGTCGCGACCGGATGCCACGCCGAAATGGGGGACGTGGCGGGTCGGATCAGCCTCGACCGGCCGGATTACGCTCCTCTACGGCGACATCGACAACGATGGCGAGGGTGAGTGGGTGACGGTCGAGGACGTGGTCGAGGCCCTGACGGCGCTCGGCCTCTCGCACCTCGTCTACACCTCGTACTCCCACCTCCGGAAGGAGGCGGGCAAGCACAAGATCCGCTTCATCACCCCGATCTCGCGGCCGATGAGCTACGACGAAGCCCGCCAGATCGCGCTCGTGTTCCATGAGGTGTTCCGGCGGCAGGCGGACCTCTCAATCTACGATCCCGGCGACTTCCTGTACGGGCCTCCTCACGGCGGGGTGATCACGGCGTGGACGGAGGGTCTGAGCCTCGACGTTGATGGGGCGCTGGGCCTCTACGAATCTCTCGACGGCGACACCAAGGCGCTCATCCACCCCACGAGCGCCGCGCCGGCCCGCCCCCTCACCCCGGAGGAGGCGAAGGCCGCTCTCGAAGCATCGCGCGACGCCTCAATCCGCCAGGACATCTCGATTCGTAATCCGGCGGTGTTCAACCCGCGCTGGTTCTCGGACCTCTACGGGCTTTCCAAAGGAGGATCGCACAGCCAGACCCTCCTCTCCGTCCTCACGAAAGTTTACGTGAAGACCAATTACTCGCTCTCGTTCGGAGAGTTGCGCTCTATCCAGCGGGAGTTGGACGCTGAGTGGGGCTTTTATTGTGATAGCAAGTACGGGAAAGCTAAAATGGAACGCGACGTGAAGAGTGTCTTGCGCTTCCGTGGCTCGCAATCGTTTAGTAATACTCACCCGAACACTTCGGATCGAGACAGGCTTGTTCAGAATAAACTTCGATCCCTCTCCAACAAGTTTTGACGGGAGGGTGGCTTGATTTGTATCAAGAAGGAATTATTGTCGTGACTGATTCTACATTCGAGTTCCGAAAGGCACTCGCTCGCATCAATGCACTTCAGAAGGGTGTCATGATCGACAAACTCGAAGTGGCCGACCTCCTCGTGCTCGCGGACGGGGCTCGCATGGCGTCCGGGGCGGATTGGGCCGACCTGTGGACGGCCCTGTGCGAGCACACCGAGGCCAGGGACTTTGAGGCCGCGCGGCAAGTGCGCAAAAGCCGCGTCACTGCCGAACTCGGCGGTTACCCCTATTACGACCACGAACTGATCCCGCTGTGGCTGACGAAGCACGGCTACAGCATGACCTTCGACGGGAAGTTCGTGCGCGGTCCGCAGACGGTCGATACCGATTACGTCTGGCGCAAGCTGCGCTCGTGGAACGCGCACCCAACGATCAAGCTCTTCGACAGCGAATCGCTCAAGGGCGCACTCCTGAACTGGATGGACGAAGAACGCATCCGCCTCCTCGCGGATGCCCACGAGTTCGTGAAGTACGACGGCGAGGACGCCGACCACGCGAAACTGCGCCACTTCGTCGAGACCATCATCGCGCCCGACGAGGACCCGGTGCGGCACGAGCGCAACATCAAGGCCGCGATGATCGCGCTGCGCGCTTTCATGCATCGGGTGAAGTGCCACCTCGCGGCTGCCGCCGGAATCTCGCACCCCAAGGGCCAGTTGTGGTGGCAGCACAAGAGCCACCTCATGCCGATCTTCTACGGCCCTCAGGGGGCGGGGAAGTCCACCGCCATCGATGCCCTGTGCGCATGGCTCGACGAGCGCTGCATGAAGGCCGGGGCCTCCTTCTCGATCGTGTCGCAGAACTCGGACCGCAGCCTCAACTACCAACTCTCCGTCATGCCCGTCATGGTTTTCGATGAAATGGCCGGCATCCAGAAGGCCGAGGTCGCGGACCTGAAGCGCACCATGATGGAATCGACCCAAATGATGAGGCAGGCGTACGGGATCGGCGGGTCGCGCACCCTGGTCACCACCTTCATCGGGGCGTCCAACCGGTCGATCGAGCACAACATTCAGGATTCGACGGGTAGCCGGCGCTTTTACCAGATCGAAGTGCGGCCCGTGCCCCAGCACGAGATCGTCAACTTCGATTTCCTGGCGATGTGGCGGGCCGTGGATGAGAAAGCCGTCTCGCCCCAGCACGAGAGCACCGAGGCCAAGGAACTGATGGCCCTCGCTCAGGAGGAGCAGCGCTTCACCTCGCCGGTCGAGGACTGGCTCGCTTCCGAGAGCACCACCATCACCTACGGGCGTAAGAAGCAGGCGGCGGACTGGTACAAGGAGAGCTTCAGCCATTACATGAACGAGACCGCACCCGGCCAAGCCAAACACTGGTCCGCTAAGCGCCTCGCCGAGGAACTGCGCCGGATCGCCAAGGAGCGCCCCGAGCTTGGCGTGGACGCCGAGGTCGTGCGCGGGGCGGACGGCAGCCACAAGGGGTGGCGGTTCCGCCTCAAGCGCCCGCAGGACGACTACCCGAGCCGTTCGAAGGTGGTGGACATCGTCACCCGCCGGACGGTGGAGAACGCCACCGAGTAGTGGGCCACCCGCCGAAAACCCACTCCCGAAAGCCACTCCACCCGCCGTGGAGTGGCTTTTTTGCATCAGTGCGCCTTACGCCACACACCAATCGTGGGCCAAGAATCGGTTTGGCGGGTGGGTCCGGTGGGTGCACAGTGGGTCACCCACTTTCGCTAACCCCTTCGTAACTCAGCATCTTTCTCTATTTTAATGGGTTTAGTGGGTTTCTACACAAACTTCTGGAAAAGAAGGAGAGAGGGAGAGCTATAGGAGTGTGAGTTCCCACCCACTAAACCCATTTTTTCACCCTCGCCTCCAGATCCACCACACGGCGGGTCGATCCCCCCACGCCGATCACAGATCCGGAACACGCCGAGACCCAGACCTAGGACCACGCCCTCCCTTAGGGCTGGAGATCAGCCCGCGCACTACCCAAAATGCTCCGGCCCACAACCCCGGCCCGGCGTCAGCCTGTGGCTCTCGGATGCCTTCAGCCAATGGCTGACGTCCATCTTCGGCAAGGGCAAGACGAGGTGGCGACGTGGCAGCCCGACCGGCTGAGCCAGCGCCGGTTCGTCGTCGGCGACGTGGTCCCGCAGGATAGACTCATGCTCCGCATGGAATGGGGCGGGACGTTGGGCTCACAGTCCTTCGCCACCCGGCTTCTTCGAACCCTTGCGCAGCGTCGGCCTGAACCAGTCCGACCGGACGCTGTGAGCCAGAGCCGCCGCATGGGTCAGGCAGACCATCTGACTAGATGCCCCGATTCCCATCCCCTCAGGAACCGCCCTGAGGGGATCTTCGGCTTGTGTGGACCGCTCAAGGGCCTCACGCCCCTCCTTGAAGAGAATCCGCTCACGAGTCAGGAAATCGACCCTGGCCTCAAGCTCGGTGATGTAGTCGGTCAGCGCCTCCAGTTCGATCTCGCTGATCACTCTATCCCCCCGCGCACGCACGAGCATCCGCTTCAGCCTTCATAGCGGCTTCCTTCTTGGCGAGGTCGTACAGATTCGACGGGTCGTACCAACCGAACGCCTTGCGCCGGCCGGTGCCCTTTTCCGACCGCTGATCGTGCAGGAACCGTTCGGCCGAGATCACACTACCGTTCAGCACCACGTGGCACTGCATTGGCCCCGACAACTCACGAGAGACCAAGGTAAACTGCGCCGGGTACCGCACATGCGACCGCCGATCCTCGATATGGCCCATCTTGACCCACGCCATGTCCGGATCAGCGGTCAGCCTCTCAGCCACCATGTGCATCTGAACGTAGAACGTGTGTTGACCAGCCGTCAGATAACCATCGGCCAGTTTCTCATGCGCCCACGTCAGCACCTGCTTCGGCGAGATCAACTGCACCACCCGCTTCCAGTACGGCCGATACAGATTCAGCCGACCCTCACAATACACCTCCAACATCATCGTGTGCTGAGATTTCCCCCGACCCGGATTCTCCCCGTTATCAAAAAACTGAAACTGCATGGCCTGAATCACGTCCTTGCTCGGACACGGAGGCAAAGGCCCCCTTCCCGCCTCTCCCAACTTCTTCGCCTTCTTGATTGACACGAAAACCTCACTTAGTACAATTGATATTCATAGAATACATGCGCGAACTTACGGAAGCAAATTCATTCTGATTGTTTAAGTCTCTTCTTCTAAGAAAAAGAAAACAATGTTGTATATACAATGAGAATAGACCCATTTTCGCTGGCGCTCAATGGGAGACAACGAACTTCGCGTCCGCTCAGTTCGAGACTAACGGAGTCTTCGCGTCAATGGCCTCGCATTTCCAGGTAAGCGAGATGTGCTCAGGACTCGACGATCTTACAGCTTCGCTGCTCGCTCGCCTCCCCCTCGCTCAATTCGAAATCCGAGGCCGATGCTCAGGACTCAAGGTAGAGAGCGATTCGGGCGGCGAGGATAGAGAGTGGCGGCGGCGGGGGCAGGGAGCGACCGGCGAATCAGTGCCACGAAACACCACCTGAAGTGCCCAAGCACCGGCGGTTCTGACGTTGGGGCTGATGGAGGCCGAAAACACGCGCGACATGCCGTTGGTCGTCACCGGCTCGGTACCCATGTCGATCAGGTAGACATTGAAGCCCGCGGCCTTGAACTCGTCGGCCTGCGTCAAAGCCATGAATCAGGCATGCCGTTTCGTGCCTTATTAGCCGTTTACCATTCGGAAAATTTCCGCCAACATGGGAATGTTGACATTCTAGCTCAAGCTTAGGGTTGTTGCGATGAAATCCGACCTGGGACTTCAAGGTATTGTCAATGATATTACCTCCTTAGCGAGCGATCTTGCAAACTCTGACCATGATGAGTATCGTCATAGAGATATTAGCAGAACGGCCTTTTTATCATTTCTGACCAAAGTATCCCATGTAGTAGAACAGGCGTTTCGAGAGATACTGATTATTTTCATCGAGGTGAAAATGCTCACACCAGAAACAGTTCGCCATGATCGGCTGGATAGCCTGCGGAGAGATGTAAAGAATATATTAAACAGAAGTCATTATCGAGATGCCGAGGAAATTTGTAGCCGATTGGCCCACTTACGCGAATATTATGATACACATTTTCATCGGTATTTGCAGTTAGATAGCAGATCATACGGTTTGTTAGGGCTTCTTAACGAGCGAGAGTCGCGCATCATCTATCTAATCGAATCGGCGGTGAGACAAATAGAATACAATCTTGATAATATAAATGGAAGTGATCCGTATTTGCTCCAAAGGCTGACTCGTGAGGCTTCTGATCACGTCACTTCTCTGAAAAAAGAATTGCGAATTTTAAGTGATTTCACTAATCAGGTTCTTGGATTGAGTGGACTGCCGGGACTCTTGGAGTTGATGAGCGACGGCGTAGTTCGCCCTACCATATATAATGATGATAGGTCTGTCACATTCAAAAGTTGGAGCAGAGACATGTCGAAAAATTACAATGTCGGACAGGGTGTAATTCTAGCTGATAATGCGAAAGCGCGAGATGTAAACGCGGCCCAAAATATATCATATTCGATTGACGATTTTTCCGCTTTAAAATCGGAACTTGCAAAGCTGCGAAAAGCGATGAAGGAAGCGTCTGACGACGCGGAGCATGATGCAGCGATTGGCTTCGTTGCCATAGCAGAGACTGCGGCTTCCAAAAAAGATGCGATTGGAATGTCGGAAGCATTGGGAAAAGCCGGCCGTTGGTCCTTGGATATTGCGCAAAAAATAGGCGTAAACATCGCAGCTAAAGCTATTGAGTCTTCAATGGGACTTTGAATTAGGGAAATGTATATCACATCTATGCGCGAACAATAATCGCACGCCAAGCGCGATTTAATTACCAAAAACTTTTATATATGATTTCATCGTAGAAAACTTGCACTACAGTGACAAGTGCTCGGTACCGTGTCTGGTTTGAGTATGCCTTTTGTAAACCACATGCTTGGTTGGTCTAGAAAATCGTATTGACCATCTAAAACAGACTGGTATCATATGAACCATTCAAAATGAACCGATGGGCTCTTTGATGTTCGTCCGTGCTTACCTGCGGGCCTCCACGTCCCAACAGAACGCGCTGCGTGCCAGGACTTCGCTTGAGGCGTTCGCGGGCGAACGTGGGCTCGCGGTGGCGTGTTGGTACACGGAGGTGGCGAGCGGATCGTCGCTGGCCCGGCCCGAACTGTTCCGGCTCCTTGGGGACGCGCACCCGGGCGACGTGTTGTTGGTCGAGCAAGTGGACCGGCTCTCCCGTCTCACTGCGGGAGATTGGGACAGGCTGAAGGGCGAGATCGGGACTCGCCGAATCCGCGTGGTCGCCCTGGATCTGCCTACCTCGTGGATGATGGCGACCACCAACACGGACCCCTTCACGCTACGCATGTTCGAGGCGGTCAATGGAATGATGCTGGATGTGCTCGCCGCCGTGGCGCACAAGGACTACGAGGACCGCCGCCGTAGGCAGGAGCAAGGACAGGCCAAGGCGAAGGCTGAGGGCCGCTACAAGGGTCGCCCGGAGGACATCAAGCGGAACGCCGTCATCGCCGACATGCTCGATCGTGGAATGTCATGGACGCGGATTCAGACTGGAATCGGGTGCAGCCGAGCGACGGTGGCGAAGATCGCTGCCAGGACCCGGGGCGACGCTCCGGTGTAAGTGTTGGGTCCCGGGGATTGCTCCGCCGTGACAGCGCGGGATGGAGAGCAGCCGTGCCCCTTCACCCTTTGCGGACCATCCTGCTTCTGCCGTAGATTTCAAGTTATTGTTTCGTAGCGAGCCGAGAGCCTTGCCGCTACGATCCGCTCAATCTTAAGCTGCCGACCATCGGCTGTTGCCCACACGAGGTCGCCGCCCTTGCTAGCCTCCGCATTGTGCCTGAAGACGTGGCTCCGAGCTTCAGACGTCAGAGCCTCTGTGACCACGTAGATGATATACTGCGTTCGGTGTTCCGTGCTCCTCATTTTCGCAAATTCGTTGGGCGTTAGTTCGACCACAAGGTTCCGTCCGCTCAGCCCCTTCACCTCGACCTTTAGCACAGCACCGGTCGGAGCCGTAACGTTCAAATCCCATCCGACGCCATCCTTCTCGACGGACTCGACGACCTGGGAGCCGCCTGCTCTTGACCGATAGTAGGCGGTGGCATGCCGAACCGCAGCAAGCTCGATCCGCTTGCGCAACTCCGGATCAGTTTGGTGATTGGCTTCCTTCGATCCGGCCTTCGGCTTCTCGGCGAACCCACCATCCGCGGCGACATAGGCAGCTACTGATGAGCGGAATTCTTCTTTTCCACCGTACCACACCGGGCTCTGTCCCAAATTACCTTCTTCCTTCGTAGTAGGAATTCTGAATAAGCGTTGGTCGATGGGCAGTAGAGTAGCTTTGTCCGCCGGGGCCTCGATCTGATAGTTAACGTGAAAATTCTTACCACGCTTCAATTTGATATGGTTGTTATCTCTGAATACAGAAGCGCTCCTGTACCAGCCGACTACATACGTCTTCTTGTCGCTGGGATTCCGGGCAATCCAGACGACGGTGACCGGGGTTACGAACTCGTCGGACGATGAACCGCCCAGGTTCTTAAGATTGATTCGAGCGGAACGAGGGACGTAGCCATAGACTTTACCATCTAGAAAGGCGAAGTTAAACACCTCGTGCCCTATGTTGCCGTCCTTGAGATAACCATGGCCACCTACTGGCGTATCACTGACCGATGGGCCAGCATAGTCCTTCATCCATCCGATATTGATGAAGACCATTGGTTCTGAGGTCATGGTATTTTCCGGCCGCTGCTTGAGACGGTGCGCGGCGAATCCACGATGAAGACCGGGATCGTCGCAGATATGAAGGTGCCGACCGACGTCGCCGTGTCCGCGAAGCCGAACGCCTGGGCGATATGACCCACGCCGATGCCTAGCACCCCCAGCCCTGCCGCAGGAGGCAAGGCCCGAAGCCGAGGCTGGTGTTGACCCAGAGTGAAGAGGAACAACAGCACCACGGCAACGGCGAACCGCGTCGCGGTCAGCGTCAACGGGGGAACGGTCACGAAGCTGAGCTTCGTCACCGGGATCGACAAGCCCCACGTCAGGGCGGGCACCAGCATCGCCATGAGGCTGCGCACGGACTCCCCGCGCGACACGAAGAGGGCAACACGGGGCCGCTCGATCGAAAGCGCATCGTATGTCATGCGATCCCCGCTTCCGCGGTCCGGCGGATAAGCTTGAGCGCCTCGGTCCGCACAAGCAATATGCTGGCGAGTGCGGCGATGAAGGCGGGCAGGAGACCGAGGGGCACCAGCAGCAGGCCAAGGACGAAGAAGAACGTGGCGAAGCCGTCGAGGGCAAATACTATACCGCGCAGCGCCTGCGTCGCCATGACGGACCCACGCATCCGGCGGGCGAAGATCGCCAAGATCGCGCCGAACACCGGGAGGCTGGCAGATACGCCCGCCGTCTTCGCCGCGACGATTGCGGCGGCGGCGGTGAGGGGCAGGACCAGGGTCGTTGCGACCGTCATTCGTGCGAGAAGATCCCACCACGGCGTGGCGATGGTGCTGCGCGCGGCCTCGCGATGGGGAACGGATGGGCCCGCGCGGTAAGCGTGATCAACTCCAGAGCGAAGTAGCCCCAGGTGCGGCAGCGGCAGCGGCAGCGCCTGGATCAGGAAGCCGGAACCTGCGTAGGCCGCCGCGCCACATACTAGTGCACTGACGCATTCAAAAGGCACAGCGTGTGATACGAATTCGCTCGTAATGTTAGGCGGTTAGCGAGCGAGCACGTGGTGCAATCTTCGACGTCGATGCACTAGGGCGACATCAGAGACGCTAGTTCGGTAAGAAGCCAAGCGAGAAGACCAGTGGCCGAAGCTTCGCAGATAGCTCGGTATATGCGACTTTGTATGGCCCGAAGTCAGTCCACTCGGTATCGCTGTAGGCATCGAGTGCACGCCGAATCTGATACCACCCGGCATCAGGGCGACCGAGCTTGTACTCGTCTTGGATCTTACGTGGAAATTTCGTGGCATGGAACCGCGACCATATTCTGCGACCTTCGTTTAGTACCGCCTGTGCTTCGGAGGAAAATGTAATGCCAGCAACGTATTGGCTCATGAAGTCACTTTCAAACCGGCCAACCGCGCCGACCTCCGCTTCGGTGAAGGGAACGAAATGATTTGTGAGAGACCAGTCACGACCAATCCAATGTATTCCATCGGCTCCGGCGGTTAGATTATGGCCACTGAAAAGCATCCAAATGAGACAATCCGCCTTGAACTCGTCTGTCAACGGTTGAGAGGGCTGCAAGAATTGATCTCTATCGTTCAGCCATGTCGGTTTAGTCAGCCGGCGGACAGAAAAAACGACTCCTACATTCGGCAAATTTTCCGGCGTTATAAAAACACCTCCGCCATTCCTTCCGGTGTAAATGGAAGAAGTTATACAAGTTCCTGTACCCGCATTCTGCACATCATTGTTGCCCGCGAACAAATGCCCGATCGCTCCTTCACAAGAATTTTTCTTTCTTGGATTTCTAGATACAGTAATCGCATTGGAAAGTGGAAGAGCAAGATCTCCGCTGGCCTTTGGTGCAGGAATCCATGCGTTAAGCATAGTCGTTTTGGGTCGAGCCGCATAAGCTTTTTCCCCGACCAACGAGCCATTATGATCCAAAGCAACTGTCATAACATCAGATATAGGTTCATTACAGCTTTGGTCCCAGATCAAGAAACCAATCGGAAAGTCACCATTTAGACCGTCGAACGCACGACTATGTACAACGAACCCTTCTAAGTATTTTGCGAGCCAAAATCGTCGAAATGGCTCGAAGTTTGGCGCATTGACGTACTTAAGTGTACTAAAGAGCGCAAGCTTTGCACTCGGAAGCTCGTGGCGAATACGGACTAGGAACTGCGTAAACAACTCTTTGCTGGCATAGCCGAGATCTAACTCGCGCATCCATAGATTGATTCTAGTTTTTTCTACGCCAATCTTATTTTCATCACCCTTCGCTGTCCCTGAACCGGACTCTGCATAAGGTGGATTGATCAGCACCAGAACAGGCTTCGCACCCTTCTTGCCTTCCTTGGCATCAGAGATCGCTTTTCGCAGCGCCATTGGAAGCTTATTTGAGAGGGTATAGTCGATTCCTCCGAAATCGGTGACGTCATCGTTCAAATAATCGTACTGAAATATTTCCGCTCCAGCAAAGGCTGGGTTCGATCTCATGATCGTCACATCAGCTTGATCCAGCGTGGACATAAAAACGTTGCGCAGATTGCTGTGCTTAGCCTCTAGATTGCCAACTCCTGCACACATGTCCCAGACTAAAAAGCGATTTTGCCAGTCTTCTCCTAGCGTCGCACGCAACTGATCGTATGCTTTATCAACGATATGAAGTGGTGTATAAAACGCACCCTTAAATTTCTGTTCATCCACCGGGAGGAGACTGTCCCGACGTTCCAGCAGATAATGGCGGTGTTTGCTTTCTGGCGGACGGTGGTAAATCGCCCAAAAGTTTTTATAGCCGCGCTGGGATGCCAATTCGTAAGTCTGACCTCGCAGAAAAAATTTTGGTCCGTCAGCAGTAACGAATAAGCGAGCTTCTAACGTGTTGATCATTTCTCTTTCGCCATCATGCATGATGTCGGCGAAAAATAGAACAGCATAGTCAGCTTCCCTCTGGACGCCCATCTCGTCGCCGATCAAGACCTTCCAGCGGTCGAACACCTGACGCAGGTTGTCGGGGGTGATCGGCGTACGGATGATCCGGCGTTCTCGAATTGCTTCCTTTAGGGCGCTTATGAACGCGGCTTCATCGTGCGCAATAGTATATTCAACGATATGCGCTTGAACATAGGGCGCAATCTGTGCTGCGAGTTCCTTACCCGCCTGCGAGCCTGATTTTGGCCAGAGGATTGCTTTATCGTCGAGTAGAGGTAGTGCCTTTTCGGTCGGCATTATCGCCGCCTTATCGCGGTCGATGACAGCTAGGAATGCGGGAATCGCCTCGCCTCGCTTTCTTGCCGCTCGAATATAGAAAAGCAACTGTCCAAACATCACTATTGAAGGTGTTGGCGCGTCTTTTGCCTCAAACCAGACCTCCTCGGTCTGGATATCGACCAGACCTTTGAAGTATGACTTTAGGCCAAGCGCCTTGATGTAGGCGTCTTTCACATCTTCTTCTGTTCGCGCACGCGCAAGATCGCTTATTAAGCTCATGAAACAGATGCTCGAAAATCGTGATAGCCACACGGATTCATAGACCGAGCGGCGCATCACCGTCCAGCGGACCAGCCGCAGAATCTTGTCGGTTCGATGTTTGATATCGTACGAGATGAGTTTCCGAGCGGCCTCAAGAGCATGCTGGGTGCAAATCAGGTCTAACAGCGCCTATGCGTGGGCCTGATCGGCGTCCCTACTGGCAGCATCTAGGTAGGCTGCGAGATCGGCATCGAAGCTAGCCAGCGCACCCGCATTGTCCGTACTGCCGACCGCCACCATGCTTCGCCTCCGCACAAGAACGAGACAGGAACGTAGCGTCAGAGAGGCGGTGTCAAACCGTCTGATCGGGCATCTCGAAATGCGTGCCGGCAACCTGTCATTCACTACTCGCGGAGTCCGCCTGAGCGCTCAACGAGGGGTGCATTCAAGGCGCATTTAGAATGCGATTCGATGCTTGCTCACAGAAGCCGCAGCGGACGAACGAGCACTATTGTCGTGGTGTATAACCATGTCAGCTAAGGCGTATTGTTCAGGATCTGTCAGCGTCAGCGCGATCTTTGGCTGCTGATGCCAGAAGCTCATCAACTTCAGCGTGCGTCTTTATTAGATCAAGCCGAATTTGCTCAAGCTCAAGATCCTCCCTCTCGTTCCCGTACATTGCTTGGAGCAAATCCTCGCTATCGTTCACCCCCTGTCGAGATAGAGCATCTTTAAGCTCCGCAAAAAACGCCGCTGTCATCTTCCCGGGATCGATGTATCTAGAAATGAATTGTGAGGCTTTCATTTTTCTCTCTTGCGTTCGCGTTGACCACATTGAACTGGCCACTCCAAGTTCAAGGGTATTTATCCCGCCAGAAATCCCGCTCCATTAATAAATAATACCATGTACGGTTATCAAATTATACGAACGTTTGAACGATTGCACGCTCTGGGGCTGACTAACTCCAGAACTTCGTTCTCTGTCTGCTGGTGCGAAAAATCACGCGATCTCCTGAGGGATTACGGTCGTCGGGATGGAGCCACTGCCCGGGTAAGCCCTCGGGTCGTGGCCCGACTCAGACAACGATTGGCAGAGGCCGCCATCCTCGTTCCCGAAGATTTAGCTGCCCAGCTTCGTGAGATCGACGCAGCGATCGTGCGTGACATCCACGTCGCCGATCTTCTCGGCCGGAGGGCAGTCGGATGATTATGTTCCGGGTTACAAAGCTGGTTGCGAACAAATATCTTGGTTCGTTCCTACAGGCGCTGAACGCAAACGGTGATGGGTTCATAGCGCGCGAAACGCGCGTCGATTCAGATCATTTGCTGTTATGTGTCGTCTGCGCTGATCGTGATCTTGTACGATGCGTGAGGTGCTGGGAGCCCCCATCTAGTGATTCGGGGATCGACGCTCAGCGCACCTGCGAGAGATCCTGATTTGGGCATCGCACGAATCCACCTCTCTCCCATCCTAAGCTCGATCCCGTAGTTGTGTTCAGGCCCGCGAATTTGGATGTCTCTCGCGAGAATTCTGCGCGGCCCTACTGGCCCATCTCGGACCCGACCTGCTCACCGGCGGCGAACCCTACGCTGCCGTCACCGCTGATCCTTTGGTCTCGGCTCCCGGATCGATCACCCAGGGCTTGCGCCAGCGACTCCGTGTGTCGCCCGCATCGAATGTCCGGCGTCGTGATGGCGTGTACGGCTGGGGGTATTGACGAGCCGAACGGATCGACCTTGATCGGCGGCGGCGGCGGCGGCGGCGGCGGCGGCGGCGGCGGCGGCGGCACGAGCGCGAGCTTCGTGGCTCTAGCAGTCGCCGGTAGCGGGAAGCGTCTGGCTCTGCCCTTCATTAGTTCGCTCTGGCGTTGGGCCGGACGGTTTCGGCCGGAGCTACCGGATCTTAAGCTGAGACGCTGGCTCAGTACGTAGATTCCACCATGGGGTTTTTGGTGCTGCCAACCTGAACGTGAGGCTCGTCTACCGCCTGACCGGCTACGGGGGCTTCCCGGGGTCGGTCTGGCGGGCGGCTGACCACAAGAGCCGCTTCGCCGTCCTGCTGCATCACCACACCCATGGCAGGATGTGGGAGTACGAGACTGGCCTCGCTACGCCGAAGCGGCCCCTCCCCCGCAGTTCGCCCTCACTCGCCGGGCTGCGCTCAGGGTGATTCTCCGCGAGGTGCATCTGCGAACGACGGGCCTGAACCGGAGCGTCCTGATCAAGCGGGCCATGAGGTGGTCCGCGAACCTCGACGTCCACACCTCAGCGACCATGATCTAGATGGGGCTCAAGCACCCCGAGCTACGCCGACGCTGGCAGGACATGCACCACCCGGTCTGCTTCACCCACTCCGAGAAGCTGGACGAGTTCGAGCTTCAGGAGTGGGCGGACGAGCGTGGCGTGATCGTCCACCGGGAGGTGAGCTACGCGCTCCGCCGAGAGCGTTGGTCCTCGGCGGGTCGCAATGGTCAGCGGGGCTGGTACGCCCTCACCGACGTGCTCGACTGCCCCGACGAGGCGAAGCAGTTCGAAGCGCGACTACGCTAGACGTGACGGGCGGGCGAGGCGGCTGAGGTCCGGGCTGCCACGTCCCCACGATCGGGAGAGATTCTTTCTCCTCGTCGCTGTCGCCAACCCGGCGGTGGAACGCCTTGAATGTCGCGCACTCGATGACGTCGCTCGCTTGATGAGTGATCGCGCGGTGCTCAAGTCGCTGAAGTCCGGCACCTTGCCCCGTTAGATCGAACCGATGCGGGACATCGGCCGGGTGCTGCCGATTCAGATCGCCCCTAGCAAGGAGCGGATGTTCGACACCCTTCAGTACACCGTAGGTAAGATCGGCGACCGGGTGTCCATTGCCCTGCCGTCTGCGGTCTGCGCGGCCATGAGGGCCAGATACGGGCCTCCTAGCGCGATCTTCGGTGCGATCCCTGAGCATCTGCGCGTCCGGACTAGCTTGATGAACAGATTCTTCGCGTCAAGATCATGAGTTTCCGGGGTTACGGGTGTGTTCTGCCGACACAGACGCCTTCTTCCATGCCTGCTCGACTGTTTCGGCTTTTCCTCGTGCGACATCCCTCTCGTAGGTTTCAATCAACTCTTGAGCTAATTCCCTGCTGCTGACCGCGGTTTTCAGTAGCGGTTTATAGTCAAAATTCTCTCCGCGTCTCTTCACTTCGTAGTTCAGATCGACGATCACACCGTTCAATATCCCACGTATGATCTCAAGGAATCTGAAACGTTCGGTAGTATCGCTTAATATTTTGCCAGGGTCTTTTGCGAATTTAGCTCCGATTGCATCTTTGCGAAGTATCTGTGCAACCACATCTAGCAAAAAGAACCGCGTAAGTGTATAATTCGCGAACGGCTGATTATCAATTTGTCCTAGCTGCCCCCTTATGGACTGCATGATCATATGCATGAATATGATGCGCTTTGCGCTTACTTCGGGTCTACCAAATATTCTTGTATAATATTCATCAAATACTTTGTAAATTTGATGGCAGTACCACGATTCGCCCAAATCAAACGCCAGTAATAAACGGCCGGCCTCTTCATTACTGATTACATTTTTTCCTCCGTTGTCCTCTCCTCTTTTCACCTCAAATACATAGTCTTCGAAACTCAGCTTTTCGAACTCACGTTTAAGACGAACTTGTATTTGATGGTTTGATCTTAGGTCTCTTGGCTTGATCGCATTTTGATTGTTGCTAATCAATGTAATTTGCTTAGAGAGATCCTCGTTCCCACTAACTTCAATCACGCGCAGTAGAAATCTAAGATCTGAGGTGATTTCATTCCGACTATGATATAAAGCAGTCAAGCTTTGCGCACCATTAACAACGACAAAATTTTCTACATCGATCTTGCCATCTCGATAATTCGCGCTATCACACAGGAGTGTAATTCCGTTATGGAATAACGGAAATTTCTTGTGTTCATCCTTCGAGCGTATCGTCTTCGAAATAGCCCTATTAACTTCCGTATTTCCAAGGCTGAGCCTAACGTTCTGTGAGAAAAGCTGGCCGTCAGAGATCCCGGGCAACTTCGAAAGTTCTACTGCTTGAGCCGCAAAAAGATAGAGCTTTGCAAGGTCTGTTACGGCCAACTCAAGAGGGGCTTGCTCGCAATCAAATGAGAATTTGCTTTTTACACCACTTGCTAGCGAAAGATCAATGAATTCAGACGAAATCTTCTGTTTATCATGAAGCCTTATATGTGGATGAACAGAAAGATATTGCAGTGCATTCTCGTCGGGGTTTTGGTTGCAGACAAAAACGCCACGTAGAGTGTAGCCCTTCGAAAGCTTATCACTAAGTTGTTTGGACGCAATCAATTTTTTCAGTTCTGAATTTGCATTTCCCGCCAGTATTGCGTCGATTTTTTCAACAGTATCAAACTGCGCTATAGAGCCGCTGAACTCTTTCAGAGCAGTGTCTCCAAGCGTAGCAATTGGATTTTGTTTTATTTTTGTCTGAAAGAATATAATTTCTTCTGAATAATCATCAACGTAAATCCCGTCGATGCCCTTGTCATTTGAAGTATCGCAGATCGAGTCTTGC
Source organism: Methylobacterium sp. SyP6R (assembly GCF_019216885.1). Taxonomy (NCBI): domain Bacteria; kingdom Pseudomonadati; phylum Pseudomonadota; class Alphaproteobacteria; order Hyphomicrobiales; family Methylobacteriaceae; genus Methylobacterium; species Methylobacterium synurae. The sequence goes on from NZ_JAAQRC020000001.1 coordinate 5,931,154, forward strand.
GCTTCGACATCATCAAGTCGGAAGATGTGCTCAAGAAACCAGTCCAAAAATGCGGCTGACTCCGGCAGACCTTTGGCAACGTAGGGCGCTATGATCTTTGTAAGATTGTTGTATTCCAGATCAGCAGCGTTCATAACTTTTTTCTCCTGCCTGCCCAAGGCCGGTCAGAGCGATACATCATATGGTATAGGTAGCCGAAGGATCGCTGCAAGAGAATAGATGTGTCCGGGGCCAATTCGGCGAATCCAGCATCCACGGTGGCACGGGTGATCCTTATCCTCTCGCGGCTGGAATGGGTTGAATCGTCTGGCCTCGGCCCATGTGACGTTCACCTTTGCGATGACTCACGTAGCCCAAGTTGGAGCCCACGTAAGTTTATACATCACCGCTCCCTGGATACTGTCGATGCGGACTGAGTCTCCCATGCGCTGAACCTTCACCTGCGTTTGTTCGGACCAGTCACGCAGATCGGTCTCGGCGGTATCGTAGTGTGGCATGATCACACCTGCCACATCTCCAGCACCGGAGAAGATGAAGTGGGTGTTGCCGGTTTTCACCCGCACCTCGTGGCGGACCGGGTCACAGACCATCTCGGTGATTGCGTCCGCCAGCACTTGCGAGAGGCGAGCGCGCAGCCGGTAACGCTCTTCCCCGCTCGCCTTATCGAGCTTATCGCGCAGCCGCTGAAGGTCCGCGGCGAGATCCGGCGGAGTGCCATTCAGTCGGTCGAGATCATCCTTGAGCGTGCTCACCTCCGCCCTGAGCGCTACAATCTCAGATGAACGCGCGTTGATCAGGGCCATTAGACTATTGAAAGAATCAGGATTCGCCAAACCCAAGGCCGCCGTAAAGTTTTGGTGTGCTTTCTCGGCCTGCTCGATCTTGTATTCCACGTCACCGATTGCCTTTATCAGATGCATGACCTGCATCGAGTTTGCCTTATCGTGGACGATTCGCCCAAGATCTACATCAACGTGGCGAAGTACGGCGTCCTCAATGAGATCGCTGCGGAAATTTCGTGGGGCATCGCACGCTTTTAAGCGGGCCTTCTTCGAGCATACAAGATAACCGAACTTCTGCTTCCCCTTCTTCTGCGACGAGATTAGAGTCATTGACGAGCCACAAAGATCGCAGCGACAACGCCCGGTAAACAAGTTGGTAAAATGCTTGCCTTTCGGTCCGGGCGCATTCTTCGGCAGGATCTCCCGCTGCACCTTCAAGAAATCGGCCTTGTCGATCACGTTAGGGAAGTGCCCCTCGATTGGATCTCCGGCCGGTACTTCTTTGCCATCCACGAGCCGCATCGGCTGCCACGTGCCGACTACCGCCTCATTGCGCAGAATCTTGCTGACGTAGCTCGACTGCCACGCAGCCGATCCCCCGAAGGTTGCAACGCTCTCCTGATTGAGGTTGAGTGCGATCCGGTACGAGCCCATCCCGGCCAGTGCGAGGGAGAAGATGCGCTCGATGACCCGGCTCCGCTCCGTGTTCTTCTCCCACCCGGTTTCCGTCCACGTGAGCCACGCCGGTCCGGTCCGCGAGTACGGTGCACCGCCCTTCGCCCTCCGTCGCCGCTCTTCGCTCGCCTCCAACGAACGAACGGACTTGGTCGCCGAGTCGTTGTGGCTCCGTTGCATGTAGTTGATCAGATCCGAAATCCGCCCCGGATGCCGGATCAGGGTGTCCTCTGACAGGACCCAGCCGAGATCGAAGAGCACCACGAAGATGCGCAGCCGCAGCAACTCGCGGATCAGATCGTAGGCGAGGAACGGCGGCTCGCGCGATAATCTGTCTACGTTCTCGACGAACAGCACCGAGCAGGGTGGCAACTGACCCGATCGCACCCGTTCGATGTACCCGGCCAGCGCACCCCGTCTGCTGTTGGCCCCGCGATAAGCCGAAACGCCGATGTCCCGGATGGGGTCTTCGAGCCGTCCCCCGTACCGTTCTACCCAGGCTGTGGCTGCGGCTAACTGCCGCCGCAGCGAGCCGCCCTTCAACTGCTTCAGGGTGCTCATTCGAGCGTAATCGGAGACGATCCGATTCGGATCGTAGGGTAGTTCGAGGGCGTCGAGGTTCGGGGTCATGGGGCAGAAAACTCTATCACTGCCGTGGTTTATACCGATTCAGTCTTGTCTTTGCAAACGGTCAGGCCGCTCGATGCCGTGGACGTAAAGCCCATGGCGCGGCGCCAGCCCGTCGAGGGCGGTCATCAGGTCGGTGCGCACGTCCGGGTCGGCATTCTCCTGGATCGTCAGCGACGCCGAGGTGTGGCGGCAGAACACCGTGAGCAGACCGTGGCGCAAGCCCGCCTCGCGCACGAAGCCGGCCGCCGCCTCGGTGATCTCGGTGAAGCCCTGGCCCCTGGTGTCGATCACGAGGCGGCCGGTGGCCTGGCGGGTCACCGGACCCTCGGCGATGATCTCGACGCGTCTCATCCGGCGATCTCCCGTCCGGGGTGAACCTCTTTCTCGCCGCGGGCCAGGATGCGCTCCAGCGCCTCGATCCGGTCGGCCTCGGCCGGCGGCTTGTCCCAGCGGATCCGGCTGACGCGGGGAAACCGCATCGCCACGCCCGACTTGTGCCGGGTCGAGCGCTGCACGCCTTCGAAGGCGATCTCCAGCACCAGCCCCTTCCCCACCCCGTATTCCACCTCCCGCACCGGGCCGAAGCGCTTGGTGGTGTGGTTGCGGACGTAGCGGTCGAGCTTGGCCAGTTCCTCGTCGGTGAAGCCGTGATAGGCCTTGCCCACCGGCACCAGCTCCTCGGCCCCGTCCGGCGCCTCGCGCCAGACCCCGAACGTGTAGTCGGAATAGAACGACGAGCGCTTCCCGTGGCCGCGCTGGGCGTACATCATCACCGCATCGACGAGGTAGGGCTCGCGCTTCCACTTCCACCACGGCCCTTTGGGCCGGCCGGGCTGGTAGGGGCTGGTGAGGCGCTTCAGCATCACGCCCTCGATCGCGTCCGCATCCGGCCCGGCGCCGACGGAGGCCGGATCGGCCCGGGCCGCGGCCAGCGCCTCCCAGTCGGCGAAGGGTACGAGCGGCGAGAGATCGATGCGGGCGTGATCCAGCCCGGCGACGAAGGCCTCCAGCCGCGCCCGGCGCTCGGCGAAGGGCAGCGGCCGCAGGTCCTCCCCGTCCTCGGCCAGGAGGTCGTAGGCGCGGACATGAGCCGGGAAGTCCTGCAGGAGCTTGCCGGTCACCGCCTTCCGGTTGAGGCGCTGCTGGAGCACGTTGAAGCTCTGCACCCGTTCCTCGCGCAGGATCAGCAATTCGCCGTCGACGGCGCCCGAGAAGGTGATCGCCTCGGCGAGGTCCGGGAAGGCGCCGGAAATGTCCTCGCCGGTGCGTGAATAGATTTTCTGGACTTGCCTGCCGTCGCGGTCGCGCCCGCCGGCGAGCTGGACCCGGATGCCGTCCCATTTCCACTCGGCCGAGAACGCCTCCGGCTCGAGCTTTTCGAGATCCGCTTCCTCCTCGATCGGATGCGACAGCATGGCTGGGCGGAACGGCGCCGGGTTGACCGATTCCGGCGGGCCGGCCCGGCCCTCGACCCAGGCGAACAGCTCGGGGTACGGCGCCTCCAGCCCGTGCCAGACCTCCTCGACCGCATCGGCCTCGTGCCCGCCGAGGCTCGCCACCGCGGTCTTGGCGAGCCGGGCCGAGACGCCGACCCGCAATTCGCCGGTGATGAGCTTGAGGAGCGCCCAGCGCCCGGTCTCGTCGAGGGCGTCGAGCCAGGAAGCGAGCCGCGCCGGCAGTTCGCCCTTGCCGATGGTGCCCAACGCCTCCACCACCTCCGACAGGGTCGGCACCGGCGGGTTGTTGTGGCCTGGCCCCGGCGCATCGCCCCTCCCTGGCCAGATCAGCGCCGTCGATTCCGCGAGGTCGCCGACATAATTGTGCGACAGCCGGAACAGCACCGGATCGACCCGTTCCTCGACGAGGCCGCGGATCAAGCCGGGCTTGGCTTCGCGAAAACTCAAGGAGCCGGTCATGGCGGCGAGCGCGTAGCCGCGATCCGGATCGGCGGTATGGCGGAAGAACTCCTGGAGCAGGCGCAGCTTGGCATTGCGGCGCGGCTCGTAGGCCAGGCGGTCGAGGAGACGGGCGAAGTCGTTCACGCGGCCGTCTCCGCAGCTTGCGGCTTGGCGTCGGGTTCCGGCTCCGCCTCGCCCTCGTCGCCGTAGCCCAGCATGTGCAGGGGCTTGGCCCGGATCCCTTGCGTGCCGCACCAGTGCACCAGGGCATCCTCCTGGCCGTGGGTGACCCAGACCTCGCCGGCCCCCGTCTCCTTGATGGTGCGGCAGAGGTCGTCCCAGTCCGAATGGTCGGAGATGACGAGCGGCAGCTCGACGCCCTTCTGGCGGGCGCGCGCCCGCACCCGCATCCAGCCGGAGGCGAAGCCGGTGACCGGATCGGGGAACTTGCGCGACCACAGGTCCTGGATCGCGGAGGGCGGGCAGATCACGATCCTGCCGCCGAGCTTCGGCCGCTCCGCCGCCACGACCTTGACCGTCTCACCGAGCGGGATGCCCTCGCGCCGGTAGAGATCCGTCAGCTTCTCCATCGCACCGTGCAGATAGATCGGATCCGAGAAGCCTTCCTCCCGCAGCAGCGCCATCACCCTTTGCGCCTTGCCGAGCGCGTAGGCGCCGACGATGTGGGTGCGCTCGGGGAAGAGCCGCACCGAATCGAGCAGCTTGCGCACCTCGTCGCGGGCGACCGGATGGCGGAAGACCGGGAGGCCGAAGGTCGCCTCGGTGATGAACACGTCGCAGGGCACGACCTCGAACGCTGAGCAGGTCGGGTCGCGCGCCCGCTTGTAGTCGCCCGAAGCGACGATCCGGCAGCCGCCCTGCTCGATGGCGACCTGCGCCGAGCCCAGCACGTGGCCGGCGGGATGGAAGCGCACCGTGACGCCGCCCATCCGGATCGCCTCGCCGGGCCGCGCTTCCTGGCGGGTCGTGCAAAAATCCTCGCCATAGCGCACCGCCATGATGCGCAGGGTCTCCGGGGTCGCCAGCACCGCACCGTGCCCGGCCCGCGCATGGTCGGCATGGCCGTGGGTGATGAGCGCGCGCGGCACCGGGCGGACCGGATCGACGTGGAAGTCGCCGGGCGGGCAATACAGCCCCTCGCGGGTCAGGGTGAGGAGATCGGTGGGGCGCGGCGCCATTCGTCCTCGTTGCGCGGTGAGGCCTCTTCCCGGGACCGGGGCCGGGTATATAGGCGGCCCGGACGGTTCGTCCCTCCCCCGCCGCTTCGCCCGAAGGCCCCTCAGCGATGCCCGCCCCCGCCCGCTCCTCCGGCGACCTCCTCGCCGACCGCCGCTATGCCTGGGCCGAAGCCGCCCTGGCCGAGGGCGATGCGCAGGCCGCCGCCGACCTCGCGGGCCAGGTGCTGGAACGGGTGCCCGGCTACGGCCCGGCCTGGCTGCTCATCGGCCGCGCCCGCGCCGCCGATCCGGCTCTGCGGGCAGGGGCCGCGGAAGCGTTCCGGGCCGCCCTCGCCCTCGATCCGGAGGATGCGTTGGGCGCCCGCCTGCATCTGGCGGAACTCGGCGAGACGGCCGAGGACGCGATCTCGCCGGCCTATATCCGCGCCCTGTTCGACGGCTATGCCGGCCGCTTCGAGCGCCATCTGGTCGAGGGGCTCGGCTATTGCGGCCCGGCGCTGATCCGCACGGCCCTGGAGCGCCTGCGGGGCCCCGACCTGTTCTTCTCGCGCGTCCTCGATCTCGGCTGCGGCACTGGCCTGATGGCGCGCGCGCTGGAGGGAATCGCCGGGTCGCTCGCCGGCATCGATCTCTCGCCCCGGATGCTGGCCGAGGCCCGGCGCACCGGCCTCTATGCCCGCCTGCACGAGGGCGACCTGCGGGATTTCTTAGGGGCAGAGCCGCCCGCGAGCGCCGACCTCGCGGTGGCGGCCGACGTGTTCATCTACCTGCGCGAGATCGGCCCGGTCCTCACGGAGGCGGCCCGGGTGCTGGCGGCCGGCGGGCTGTTCGCCTTCACGGTGCAGGGGCATCCGGGCGAGCGCGGCGCCGTGCTCGGGGCCGATGGGCGCTACGCCCACGGCGTCGCGACCCTGCGCGAGGCGGCGGAGACGGCCGGGCTCGCCGTCGCGCTGCTGGAGCCGGCGGAGATCCGGCGCCAGAACGGCGCCGGGGTGCCGGGATGGCTCGCGGTGCTGGCGCGCTGAGCCGGAGCCAAGGAGCGGGAGAGCCAAGAGCCCGGCACGGGCGTGGGCCAGCCGATGCCCCGATGCAGCACTGCCTCAGAGCATTTTCCGACGGGGTGGATACCGGCTAGTCGTAGAAAATGCTGCGAAATCAAGAATCCTAGAGAGATTCGCGATGGCAACGCCATCGCGAGGCGCTCTGGCCCCTTGGCGGAACGAATCCCGGCCGCATTTGCCTCGCGCCGGCATTTCCGCCCATCCGGGGCGAGACCGGACCATGCGCGAAGGACCAAGGATGCTGACCCTGCGCCAGATCGAGGTCGCCCGCGCCGTGATGGTGACCGGGACCATCGCGGGTGCGGCGAGGCTCCTCAATGTCTCCGCGCCGGGCATCAGCCGGCTGATGAAGTACACCGAGGCCTCGCTCGGCTTCCGCCTGTTCGACCGGCGGGGCGGACGCCTGGTGCCGTCCGAGCAGGCGCGCCACGTCTTCGCGCAGATCAACGCCGTCTTCGACAAGATCGAGGACCTGCGCTTCGTCCTGGAGCGCACGCAAGGCGGCGCGGGCCAGGAATTGTCGATCGGCTCGGTGCCGTCGATCTCGCACGTGATGGTGCCCCGCGCGATCGAGCGGGTGCGGGCGGCCTATCCGCACCTCGTCATCGACATCAACATCCTCAAGCTCGAGGAGGCGATCGACTACCTGCTGCTGGGCAAGGGCGAGGTGGTGGCGATGAGCTACCGCCTCGATCACCCGGCCCTGACCTTCGAGCCGCTCGCCCGCGGCGGCCTGTTCTGCATCGTGCCGCTCGACCATCCGCTCGCGGGCCGCTCCTCGATCTCGGCCGAGGAGATCGTGCGCCATCCCCTGATCGGCATCGACCCGAACGACCCCTACGGCCGGATCATGTCCGACATTTTTCGCGCCCGCGGCCTGTCATACGGGATCACCATCCGGGCCCGGTTCGGCTCGACGGTGTGCTCGCTGGTGCGGGCGGGCCTCGGCATCGCGGTGATCGACCAGTTCACCATCGCGTACGACGCCGTCCCGGGCATCCGCGTGCTGCCGATCGAGGAGGGGCCGGTCTTCGAGACCTGGATCGCCATGAAGGCCGGCACCGCCCTCAGCATGTTTGCCGGAAGCTTCGTGCGCTTCCTGCGGGAGGAGATGGCGCGACCGGGACAGGTGCGGCCCGGACCGTGACGTGCGGCCCGGAGCATCCGGCTCGCCCCAGGCGACGATGATTGCTGCGGATTTCAGGCGCATCGGCGCCGCGCCTGCTTGCGCAATATCTCCAGATCGCAGGCGACGGCGAACCCCATCGCACGCTTGATCCAGGGCAACAGTGCAGTGCCGTTCATGGCAAACGCGACTTCGACCAGCCCGGTATCGCCGTAGGCTCGCCTGACGGCGTCGCGCACCTCCGGCGCATCGTCGCGCCGCCCGTCGACCGCGTCCGCCAAGGTCGCGACGGCGGCAATGTCCTCGGGAAGATCCTGATAATTTCCGGAAACGATTCGATCGACGATGGCGCCGTCGATTCCTGCGCCGAGGGCAAGGTTGATCTCGGCCGCGACGCACGTGCCGCAATCCGCCGCGATCGCACCGCGGAGACGAGCGGCGTGATACGCCCGAGCCGGCACCTTCGTGTTGGGATCGAGAAATCCAAAAATCTTGTTGTAACGCCTGAGCAGGCCAAGATCGATTTGCGCAATTCTGCGGACGTAATCGAAACCGACACCAACGCGCCGTTCCGCCCGACCGATGAGGCAGATGGCGATCTTGGTAAGCAGCATGGGAGTGCGGCTTCTGCAAGAGATGACCGAGTGCCGCCTGTCGCGGCACTCAATCGTCGAGTGGCACGACTCCCCATGGACTTTTGTGACAAGGACGCCGGAAGGTGGGAGTCGGCATTCTCGGCGATGCGCACACCGCAGTGTCGCGCCCATCGTCCCGGAAAGGCAGCCCCCGCATCGTTGATCCGATCGAGTTCCGAGGCCTCACCGTAACATGATGTTATGATCGGCATGCAACTTGGTACTCAGGATGCGAGCGCCATGGAGATATTGTGCAGCCCAGGGAGAGCTCGCCACGGGCGGGCGCACCATTGAGGGGCCGCACACCATGGCTCACGGACACGCCAGACCCATCCTGCTCGGCCTGATCGGCTCGCCGATCGCCCATTCGGCCTCGCCGGCGATGCACGAGGCCGCCGCCGAGGCGGTCGGCCTGCGGGCCCATTACCAGCTCATCGACGTTGCGAACGCCGACGACGCGCAGTTGCGCACCCTGCTCTCCGCCCTCGCCCCGATCGGATTTTCGGGCGTCAACGTCACCTTCCCCTACAAGGAACGGGTCCTGCCCGTCCTCGACGCCCTGTCGCCGGGGGCGCGTGCCGTCGGTGCCGTCAACACGATCGTGGTCCGGGACGGGCGGCTCATCGGCCACAACACCGACACGACCGGTTTCGCCCGCGCCCTCACCCAGGCCTTCGGGCCTGCACCCGAAGGCCCGGTGGCGCTGATCGGCGCCGGCGGCGTCGGCAAGGCGGTCGCGGTGGCGCTCGCCGGCCTGCCCGGCGTCGAGGTCCGGCTGGTCGATGCCGACCCGGCCAAGGCCGAGGCGGTGGCCGGCGCCCTCGCAGGACAGGCACCGGTGCGGGTCTGCCGCCGGGTCGAGGAGGCGGTCGAGGGCGCAAGCGGCATCGTCAACGGCACGCCGATCGGCATGCTGCCGGATCGCGGCACGCCGGTGCCCCTCGGCCTGCTCCATCCCGGCCTCTGGGTGGCCGATGCGGTCTACTCACCGCTCTGGACGCCCCTCCTGACCGAGGCGGCCCGGATCGGCGCCCGCACCATGACGGGACGCGAACTCGCCATTCATCAGGCCCTCGACGCCTTCGCGCTGTTCACCGGCCGCGAGGCGCCGGCCTCCGCCATGGAGCGGGCCTTCGACCGGGCGGTGGCACCGCTCGCCGCCTGAACCTTCGCCGCCCGATCCCTGGGAGCAAGCCCGGGGGCGCCCTTGCATTTCGGGGCCGGATATGGAAATGCGCAAACAGGCCTTGATTGATCTTTACTTTACGCCATTCGGCTCGCTACCCTCTAAGAAAAACCAAGCTGACCCAATGCCGCCCGGCTTGCGAAGGCGGCACCAATCCTGTCGAACACCGGAGGAACAACCGATGAGTGCGATACCAGGCGACCACGTCCACGACCGAGCACAATCGAAGAAGGCTGCGGCGAGCGGCTGGATCGGCTCGGCGCTCGAGTATTACGACTTCTTCATCTACGCGACGGCGGCCTCGCTGATCTTCCCGCAGCTGTTCTTCCCGTCCAACAACCCGACCGTGGCGATCGTGGCCTCGCTCGCCACCTACGGCGTCGGCTACGTCAGCCGGCCGATCGGCGCCTTCGTGCTCGGCCATTGGGGCGACACCCACGGCCGCAAGCACGTGCTCATCGTATGCATGTTCCTGATGGGCTTCTCGACCATCGCGGTCGGCCTCCTGCCCACCTACAGCCAGGTCGGCATCCTCGCCCCGATCCTGCTCGTCATCCTGCGGCTGATCCAGGGCTTCGCCGTCGCCGGCGAGATCTCGGGCGCGAGCTCGATGACCATGGAGCACGCGCCGTTCGGCCGCCGCGGCTTCTTCGCCAGCTTCACCCTGCAGGGCGTGCAGGCCGGCCAGATCCTGGCCGCCGCGGTCTTTCTGCCGCTCGCCCACTACATGCCGACCGAGGCGTTCAACTCCTGGGGCTGGCGCATCCCGTTCCTCCTGAGCTTCCTCGTCATCATCGCCGGCTACATCATCCGCCGCGAGGTCGACGAGACCCCGGCCTTCGCCGCCGAGGAGACCCAGGGCGCGGTCGCCCGCGCGCCGGTCGTCGAGGCCTTCGCCACCTCCTGGGCCGACATGCTGCGGGTGGTGTGCATGGCGCTGATGAACGTGATCCCGGTGGTCACCACCATCTTCGGCGCGGCCTACGCGGTCCAGGCGGCCTACGGCGTCGGCTTCCACAAGGACGTGTATCTCTGGATCCCGGTGCTCGGGAACATCCTGGCGGTGATCGTGATCCCGTATGTCGGCAACCTGTCGGACAAGATCGGCCGCCGCCTGCCGATCATCGTCGGCGCGCTCGGCTCCGGCCTGCTGTCCTTCGGCTACCTGTATGCCATCAGCATCGCCAACGTGCCGCTGGCGATCGTGATGTCGCTGCTGATGTGGGGCGTGGTCTACCAGGGCTACAACGCGGTCTTCCCGAGCTTCTACCCCGAGCTGTTCCCGACCCGCACCCGCGTCTCCGCGATGGCGATCTCGCAGAATGTCGGCACCGCCATCACGGCGATGCTGCCGGCCCTGTTCGCCACCGTGGCGCCTCCCGGCTCGACCAACATCCCGCTCACCATCGGCGCCATCACGCTGGCGATCACCGCGGTGGCGGCGGCGGCGGCCTTCAGCGCCCGGGAGACCTACCGCATCCCGATGAAGGAGCTCGGCCAGCCCCGCGCAGTGCCGCTGGCGAAGTCGGATTACGAACGGCTGCGCAACGAGGCGATGGCCTGACGAGATCGGCCCGGGCGCGTCCCGGGCCGACCGGCAGGGAGATGGGTGGGCCGGGCGCGGACAGCGTCCGGCCCGCCTCCGTTCCGGCCGGCGGTGCGGGCCCCGCGCGTAAACCTCGACCCGCGATGCTGGATTTCGCCGGCCAGATAGGGCATCGGGCATGGCATCCCCTTCGAGACACGGCGCCTCATGACCGAGACCTCCCCGATCCCGCAGGCCGCGCGCCCGAAGCTCGTCCTCGCCTCGGCCTCGCCCCGACGCCTCGCGCTGCTGCAGCAGGCGGGGCTGGAGCCGGACGCCCTGCTGCCGGCCGACCTCGACGAGGCGCCGCTGAAGGCCGAGAAGCCCCGCGACCTGGTGCGCCGGCTCGCCCGGGCCAAGCTCGACGTGGCGGTGGCGGCGGCGCGCGGCACCGAGGAGCTGCGCCAGGGCTACGTGGTGGCGGCCGACACCGTGGTGGCGGTGGGCCGGCGCATCCTGCCGAAGGCCGAGGTGACCGACGAGGCGGCGGAGTGCATGCGGCTCCTCTCCGGCCGGGCCCACCGGGTCTATACGGCGGTCTGCGTCATCGGCCCGAAGGACAAGCCGCGGGAGCGGTTGGTCGAGACCCGGGTGCGGTTCAAGCGCCTCTCGGCCAAGGAGATCGAGGCCTATCTCGCCAGCGGCGAGTGGCGCGGCAAGGCCGGCGGCTACGCGATCCAGGGCCTCGCCGGCTCCTTCGTGGTCAAGCTCGTCGGCTCCTACAGCGCGGTGGTCGGCCTGCCGCTCTACGAGACGGTCGGGCTGCTCGAAGGCGAGGGCTATCCGGTCCGCGGCGCTTGGGCGTGACGCGGCCTGAGCACCAAGAGGCTCCGGTCGATTGCCGAGGCGCTGAGGCGGTTTTCCCCATCCTCAACCTCATCCTGAGGTGTTGGTCGATCGAAGATCGACTGGCCTCGAAGGAGGGCTCCAGAGATCGCTGAGACTTCTGGGAGCCCTCCTTCGAGGCTCACTTCGTTCGCACCTCAGGATGAGGTCGCGAGGAGGGTGAATTCGATTTTACGATTTCTTCGATTGTTCGTCGGAAAAGCTTCAAGAGGAGTCGCGATCGATGACGCGCGATAACGACAGTGCTTCGCCCGCCTGCCCGATCTGCGGCAAGCCGGCGACCCCGGCCTCCAAGCCGTTCTGTTCCACGCGCTGCGCCGACGTGGACCTGCAGCGCTGGCTCAGCGGGCGCTACGCGATCCCCGGCCGCGACGAGGACGCCCTCGGTCAGGACGACGGCTCCCGAGAAGAGTGAGAGGATACTGAGGGAGAGCAGGGAACGGCCGGAGGCCTGCCCGGTTGACGGCGGCCTCACGCAACCGACAGCCGGAGCCGTCCCTCATGTCGTCCGACTTCCCCAACCCCCTCACAAAGCATCCCCGTCCGCCCTTCGAGGGCCAGCCGCAGAGCTTTCCCGGCCTGACCGGGCGGATGAAGCCGGAGCCCGACCACGGCGAGGCGAGCTACAAGGGATCGGCTAAGCTCGCCGGCCGGGCGGCCCTGATCACCGGAGGCGATTCCGGCATCGGCCGGGCGGTTGCCATCGCGTATGCCCGCGAGGGCGCCGACGTGGCGATCTCCTACCTGCCCTCCGAGCAGGGAGACGCCGAGGCGGTGGCCGGATGGGTCGAGAAGGCCGGGCGCCGGGCGCTGCTGCTGCCGGGCGACCTCAAGGACAGGGCCTATTGCCGCGAGATCGTCGCCCGCACCGCCGAGACCTTCGGCCGTCTCGACGTGGTGGTCAACAACGGCGCCTTCCAGCAGCCGAACCAGGACCTGGCATCGATCGACGACCAGGTCTTCGAGGACCATTTCCGCACCAACGTCTTCGGATCGTTCACCGTCACCAAGGCGGCGATGGCGCATCTCAAGCCCGGCGCCTCGGTGATCTTCACCTCGTCAGTGAATTCCAAGCACCCGATGCCGTCCCTGCTCGCCTACAGCGCCACCAAGGGGGCGCTCAGCAACCTGGTGCTGAGCCTGGCGCAGCTCTTGGCCGAGAAGGGCGTGCGGGTGAACGGCGTGCTGCCGGGCCCGATCTGGACGCCGTTCATCCCGTCCGGGATGGAGGAGGATTCCGTCAAGTCCTTCGGCAGCCAGGTGCCGTTCGGCCGCCCCGGCCAGCCGGCGGAACTGGCCTCGGCCTACGTCATGCTGGCCTCGGACGAAAGCAGCTACACGTCGGGGGCGCTGGTGACGGTGGCGGGGGCGATGCCGGTGCTGTGAGAGGATGAGACGAACGTCGCCGAGTGATTGACACACCGAGCATGTCACGACGTGATCCCCGGGGCCCGTCGAAGACGAGAACCCGGGATCCATCACCGCCAGCGTAGAAGAAAAAAAGCGGAAACGACTCCGCTTCATCCTGTCTTGTCAGCGTTTATTGATCCCGGGTTCCGCTTCGCGGCCCCGGGATGACGACGGATGCCTTCGTCTTGAGTCGAGACGAGCTTTTCACCGCGCGCAGGCCGGCGCCCCATAGCCGGCATAGACCACCCGCACCGTCCGGCAGGCCGGAGCCGGCGCCTCGGGTGCGACCGTGGCTTCGGCGGCAACGGCGACGGCGACGGGCTCGCTCTTCGGCGCATCCGCACCCGCCCGCACCACCAGCGGGGTCGCGATCAGGGAGAGGAGAGCGGCGGTGGCAACCAAGGTCAGGCGGTTCGTCACGGACAGTCTCCCCGAGTTTCGCGCCAAGTCTCCGGACGCATCCGGCGGCGTCATCGTCTGATCTGTACTGTCAACGAGCTTGACCGTGCCACGGTTCCGCCACACCGGCGAACGGGTGCGGCGGCGCACGCCTGCTTGACTCGGGGGCTGCCGGTTCTAAGGCTCCCCGCCACGATAGCGCCCGAGCCGAACCCGCGAGACCATGACCGCCACCGACGCCGACCTCCAGCCGACCCGCTCGTTCCAGGGGCTGATCCTGACGCTCCAGCGGTTCTGGGCCGCGCAGGGCTGCGTGATCCTCCAGCCCTACGACATGGAGGTCGGGGCAGGCACGTTCCATCCGGCCACCACCCTGCGGGCGCTCGGCCCCAAGCCCTGGAAGGCGGCCTACGTGCAGCCCTCGCGCCGGCCGAAGGACGGCCGCTACGGCGAGAACCCGAACCGGCTCCAGCACTATTACCAGTTCCAGGTGATCCTGAAGCCGAACCCGCCGAACCTCCAGGACCTCTACCTCGATTCGCTGAAGGCGATCGGCGTCGATCTCGGGCTGCACGACATCCGCTTCGTCGAGGACGACTGGGAGAGCCCGACGCTCGGCGCCTGGGGGCTCGGCTGGGAATGCTGGTGCGACGGGATGGAGGTGAGCCAGTTCACCTACTTCCAGCAGGTCGCCGGCTTCGAATGCGCGCCGGTCGCCGGCGAGCTGACCTACGGACTCGAGCGCCTGGCGATGTACGTCCAGGGCGTTGAGAACGTCTACGACCTCAACTTCAATGGCCGCGAGGGCGACGAGAAGGTCACGTATGGCGACGTGTTCCTGCAAGCCGAGCAGGAATATTCGCGCCACAACTTCGAGGCCACCGATACCGAGATGCTCTTCCGGCAGTTCCGCGACGCGGAAGCCGCCTGCCGGGCCTACCTCAAGGCCGGCGAGCCCGGGCCCAACGGCAACGATCCGCGCCACCGCATGGCGCAGCCGGCCTACGACCAGTGCATCAAGGCCAGTCACGTCTTCAACCTGCTCGACGCGCGCGGGGTGATCTCGGTGACCGAGCGCCAGAGCTACATCCTGCGGGTGCGCGAGCTGGCCAAGGCCTGCGGCGAAGCCTGGCGGCGCACCGATGCGGGCGGGCTTGCCGGTGCGGGCGTCCTTGCCGGCGAATCACCCGTCGCCTGACAGCCGCGCCGCCCGGCTTTACACCGCCCGTCATACCCTTCTCTCGATTTCGGGCTCTCCTTGGTGAGAGCCTTGAGGCCGCCCGATGCCCGACCTGCTGCTCGAACTCTTCTCCGAGGAAATCCCCGCCCGCATGCAGCGGCGCGCGGCCGAGGACCTGCGCAAGCTCGTCACCGACGCGCTGGTCGAGCGCGGCTTCCTGTACGAGGGCGCCAAGGCCTTCGCGACGCCCCGCCGCCTCGCCCTCCACGTCGCCGGCCTGCCGGCCCGCGGCCAGGACGTGCGTGAGGAGCGCAAAGGCCCCCGCGTCGGCGCCCCCGAGGGCGCGGTGCAGGGCTTCCTGAAGAGCGCCGGCCTCGCCAGCCTCGACGAGGCGAAGATCGTCTCCGATCCGAAGAAGGGCGAGTTCTACGTCGCGGTGATCGAGCGGCCCGGCCGCGAAACGATTGAGGTGCTGGCCGAGATCATCCCGGCCATCATCAAGAGCTTCCCCTGGCCGAAATCGATGCGCTGGGGCACCGCCTCGCGCGAGCCCGGCTCCTTACGCTGGGTGCGGCCGCTGCACTCGATCGTCGCGAGCTTCGGCCCCGAGACCGAGACGCCCGAGGTGGTGCCGTTCACCATCGACGGGGTCGAGGTCGGGCTGACCACGCGGGGGCACCGCTTCCTGGCGCCGCAACCGATCGAGGTGCGCCGCTTCGCCGATTACCTGCCGGCCCTG
Organism: Methylobacterium sp. SyP6R; assembly: GCF_019216885.1. Classification (NCBI taxonomy): domain Bacteria; kingdom Pseudomonadati; phylum Pseudomonadota; class Alphaproteobacteria; order Hyphomicrobiales; family Methylobacteriaceae; genus Methylobacterium; species Methylobacterium synurae. The sequence continues at coordinate 5,946,505 of NZ_JAAQRC020000001.1, forward strand.
GAGCGGGCCTTCGTGGTGCTCGATGCGGACCGGCGCAAGGACATCATCCTGCACGATGCCCGCGACCTCGCCTTCGCCCGCGGCCTCGACCTCGTCGAGGACGAGGGCCTGCTGGAAGAGGTGGCGGGCCTCGTCGAGTGGCCGGTGACCCTGATGGGCGCCTTCGACGAGCGCTTCCTGACGATTCCCCCGGAGGTGATCCGCGCCACGATCCGGGCGAACCAGAAGTGCTTCGTGCTGCGCAGGCCTCCCGGCCCGGACGGGCGCGAGCGCCTGGCCAATGCCTTCATCCTGGTCTCGAACCTCGTCGCCTCCGACGGCGGCGCGGCGATCGTCGCCGGCAACGAGCGGGTGGTGCGGGCGCGCCTCTCGGACGCGGCGTTCTTCTGGGAGACCGACCGCAAGGTGCGGCTGGAAGACCGGCTCGTTAAGCTCGACAACATCGTCTTCCACGAGAAGCTCGGCACGCAAGCCGCGCGGGTGGAGCGCATTGCCAGCCTCGCCCGGGCGCTGGCGCCGTCGGTCGGGGCAGATCCCGATCTCGCCGAGCGGGCCGCGCGGCTCGCCAAGGCCGACCTCGTCACCGAGATGGTCGGCGAGTTCCCCGAGTTGCAGGGCCTGATGGGCCGCTACTACGCCGCCGAGCAGGGCGAGGACCCGGCGGTCGCCGCGGCGATCGAGGACCATTACAAGCCCCTCGGCCCCAGCGACCGGGTGCCGTCCGAGCCGGTCTCGGCGGCGGTGGCGCTCGCCGACAAGCTCGACACCCTGGTCGGCTTCTGGGCGATCGACGAGAAGCCGACGGGGAGCAAGGACCCCTATGCGCTACGCCGCGCGGCGCTCGGCGTCATCCGTCTCATCCTGGCGAGCGAGGCCCGGCTGCCCCTGCGGGCGCAGATCGCCACCGCCGCCACCGGACACGGCCAGGCCTCGGAGGCTTTCGCGGGTGATCTCCTCGCCTTCTTCGCCGACCGGCTGAAGGTCTACCTGCGCGACCAGGGCGCCCGCCACGACCTCATCGACGCCGTCTTCGCCCTGCCGGGCCAGGACGACCTCCTGATGGTGGTGCGCCGCGTCGAGGCGCTCGGTCGCTTCCTCGACACCGAGGACGGCAAGAACCTGCTCGCCGGCTCCCGCCGCGCCGCCAACATCCTGCGCATCGAGGAGAAGAAGGACGGCCGCGCCTACGACGCGGTGCCGGACCAAGGCCTCCTGAACCTGCCCGAGGAAGCGGCCCTCGCCGACGCCCTGCGAACAGCCGGCGCCGAAGCCGGCCGGGCGGTCGCGGTCGAGGATTTCGAGGGCGCGATGCGGGCGCTCTCGAGCTTACGCGCGCCCGTCGACGCCTTCTTCGACAAGGTGACGGTGAACGCCGACGACGCGCAGTTGCGCGCCAATCGTCTCGCTCTGCTCCATGCGCTCAGGGCGGCGACCCGGGAGGTGGCGGATTTCTCCCGCATCGGCGGCGAAGGTCGCTGAGTTCGAAAACTAACATAAGATGCGTTGCACAAGAGCCTCAGCACTTCACCAGGGAACGGTTTAACGACTTTTTCATTGTTTGTCGGCGCCGGGAACCGGTACAACCTCAACCGGTTCGATTCTCATCAACAGGACACGTCGGCGCCGCGCTCCGGCGGAAGGGAATGCCCTGTGCCGTAGCGCACCGCGAGGTGACGCGGCCGGTGGTTCCCTGCGCGCAGGTTCTGAGAGTCGGACCGGTGATGGAAGGCAGGAGATAGCCACGATGTCGCTCGGCGGGAAGGCTCGACCCACGGAGCAGAACGCTCCCCGGACGCCGGACGCATCCGCACCGCATGCGGGCGGCCGGGACGACGCAGGCGCCCAGGCGAGCGCCCGCATCCGCTCCCATGTGCGTCAGGTGCTGCTGCAGACGGGATCCGGCCCCTCAACCCAGGGGAATTGAGCGCACCAGCCGTCCGGCCCCGTCGCGGATCTCCAGCTGCCAGCCCTCCCCGAGGAGCGGCAGGTCGCCGCTCACCCGCATCTCGGCGATGACCGCCCGCGCTTCGGTCTCAGCCTGGTCGGCCGTGTCGGCCTCGACGCCCGTCGGGTCCTCGATCGCACGCGCGGGGCCGACCAGGTTGAAGAAATAGCGCTGCGGCATGAGGTCTGACCACGGTCGGTGATCGGGACGCAGCCCGGTTCGGGTCTCTCCGCCCGGCCCGCGTCCGATCGATTGCGAGTGCGACGCCCTGACGTTACCAGCCCGGTTCCGGGCTGGCATGTCAGGGAAAAGGCGAGTTGCACGCTCAAGCGTGAGCGATTCCGCGCCTGCCGCGTTCCTCCGAAGGGAGAGGGCGGCCGCCCCCCTTCTCCCACCGCCTGCGGGCGGCCGACGGACCACGGCGCGGCGAAGGCAGGCCGACCATGCAGCACGATTCCGCCCGAGCGCATCCCGAGAAGCGGAGACATCCGGACAAGCCGGGGGCCTCGGCCCGCAGCATCGTGCTCACCCTGCTCGGCGTCGTGATCGGCAGCGCCGGCTACTATGCCTCCTGGCGCTTCCAGACCCCGATCGGCACCCTTGCGGGCATCGCCGGCCTGGCGCTCTGCGTGATCGGCACCAGCCACGGGCATGACGGGGGCACGCGTCAGGTCGGATGATCGGCCCATGCGGCGAAACGCGGCCCGGGCGTGACCGATCCGGCGAGCCTCGGGAGACGTTGGTGCGGGAATCCTCGGTCGCGAGGATCGTCGATCAGGAGAATCCCGTGAACGCCAATTCCCCCGAGCACCGCATCGGCCACGACGTCGATTCCGTCGATCAGGTCAGCAGCGTCACGCTCTTCGGCTTCGCCGTCGTCGGTGCGGCCCTGACGGTGGCGCTGAACGCGATGCTGGTCTGATAGCCTGTTTGATCGATCTCTCTCGATCCAGAACCTTCCTCGTCATTCCAGGGCCGCGCAGCGGAGCCCGGGATGACGAGGAAGGCATGAATACTGTCGATCAGGTCAAGCAGGCTTGAGGATCTTTCGGCCTCGGAACGAGCCCGCAGAGGTCGGAGCCGCGCAGCCCTGCGCAGCGGCTTCAGGCGCGGTCGGCGGCGATTGTTGCCAAATCCGCCGAGCGTTCAGCGCGGGTTCGGATCCATCGGGTCGACGCCGCCCGGCTTCGGCCCGTCATTGGTCGGGAAGAAGCGCCGCGACGGCGACTGACGTGGCTGCACCGGCGTGCCGCGCAGGGGCTCGACGTCGACCTGGCCCTGGCGGTTGACCTGGCGGCTGCGCGGCGCCTCGTCGCCGCCCCGCGCCTGCTCGCGGCGCTTGCGGCCCTCGGGCTTGGCGGCGGCCACCGGCGCGTCCTCCTGCTCCTTCGGCTCGGCCACGAGGTCGGTACCGCCTTTGCAGTCGACCAGCCACACGTCGTAGATCGGATGCTCGATCGCGTGCAGGCCCGGACTCGAGGCGAACATCCAGCCGGTGAAGATCCGCCGGTACTTGTTCTCCAGCGTGACCTCGTCGACCTCCAGGAAGGCCGTGGTCTTGGCGCTCTCGGTCGGGGGACGGGTGTAACAGACCCGCGGGGTGAGCTGGAGCGCGCCGAACTGCACCGTCTCGTCCACCGCCACCTCGAAGGAGACGGTGCGGCCGGTGATCTTGTCGAGGCCGGCAAAGACCGCGGTCGGGTTGCGGATCTTGTCGGCCCGGGCCGGCGCAGAGGCGAACGAGCCTCCCAGGACGGCGCCGCCCAGAACGATACCGCGGAGGAGCAGGAAGGCGCCCGCGGCGCGGCGTGCGGTCATGCGGCTCAAACCCAATCGCTCCCGGCTCGGTAGTCGGCGGCCATCTTGAAGGCCTCTCGCGCCCGGATCGACGGGGCGCGCGGGCAGGATCGGCCCGCCCGCGATAGACACAAGGAGGATGGTGGAAAAAGGGCGGCTTAGTGCACCTCACGAAACTCCCGCTGCGCCGATGCCGCCAGAAGCAGGCACCGGGCAGCGGGCGGGAGTTTCATGAGAGACACTTACTCGCCCGGGACCCACGGCACGTAGTCGCCGGTCGCCGCCGGCCGCTGGCCGTAGGAGAGCTGCGAGCCCCGCGGCCGGTAGGCCGCCACGGTACCGGTCAGGTTCTCCTCGTGCGGCTTCTGCCACTCGCGCGGCACGTAGGTCTCCTCGGAGGGCGCGACATCGGTGGCGTGGCAGAGCCAGCCGCGCCAGCCCGGCGGCACCTTCGAGGCGTCGGCATAGCCGTTATAGATCACCCAGCGCCGCTCCGGGCCGACCGAGCGGTCGATCAGCGGGCCTTGCGCGCGGTGGTAGCGGTTGCCGAACTCGTCCTCGCCGACGAACTGGCCGTGGCGCTTGGTGTAGAATTCCAGGCTGACGGTCGAGCCGCTCCACCAGGTGAAGATCCGAAGCAGGGTGTCTTTCAGCGCCATCGCGACCGTCTCTGGGCTAACGCCCCCGGGGATTGGGAGGGAGGCCCCCCGTCGTCGCGCGGGACTATGGTGAGATGCCCCCCGGATGTCCAGCCTGTCCCGCGCCGCAGCATGGCGATCCTGCGCCGGGCGCGATCACGGCCGGGTTCGGGGCACGATTTGCTAACGATCTGTGAACAAGTCGGGGACCCGAGCTTGCGCCGGCTGTGGGCGGCGCGCAGCCCCGCCGCGATTCTTCCAAGCCCGTCCTGGGCTTAAGCCGGGCCTCGGCGCTATCCACAGGAATCAGGCCCTTAACACTATATGTAGGGAGGAACGGAGTCCGTCGACACTAGTTGTTGACGTGTGGCCGCCAGCGTCGGTAGTTTCCGGGGCATCGGACGGGGGATCCCGGATCGGGTTCGCCCGCATCCGCCGAACCTCCCGCGCCCCGCCCATCCCCTGTAACCGGCGGACCCCGCATGCCTGCGGGCGGCCCCGGCTGTTCGTGACCGGAGAGTATCCCATGCGGTTCGAGCGTCGCATCACCACCGCGGGGCAGTCGCCCTACGCCAGCATCCCGTTCCGCAAGGCCGTGAGCGAGATCCGCAATCCGGACGGGTCGGTGGTGTTCCGCCTCGACGGCATCGACGTGCCGGAGGCCTGGAGCCAGGTCGCCTGCGACGTGCTGGCCCAGAAGTACTTCCGCAAGGCCGGCGTCCCGAAGGCGCTGAAGAAGGTCGAGGAGAACGGCGTTCCCTCCTTCCTGTGGCGCTCGGTTCCCGACGAGGCGGCCCTGGCCCACCTCCCCGAGGGTGAGCGCACCGGCTCCGAGGTCTCGGCGACGCAGGTCTTCGATCGGCTGGCCGGCTGCTGGACCTACTGGGGCTGGAAGGGCGGCTACTTCACCAGCGAGGAGGATGCGAGCGCCTTCCACGACGAGCTGCGCGCCATGCTCGCCCGCCAGATGGTGGCGCCGAACTCGCCGCAATGGTTCAACACCGGCCTGCACTGGGCCTACGGCATCGACGGCCCGGCGCAAGGGCACTTCTACGTCGACTACAAGACCGGCGAGCTGACCCAGTCGGCGACCGCCTACGAGCACCCGCAGCCCCACGCCTGTTTCATCCAGTCCGTCGCCGACGACCTCGTCAACGAGGGCGGCATCATGGACCTGTGGGTGCGGGAAGCCCGCCTGTTCAAGTACGGCTCGGGCACCGGCTCGAATTTTTCGCGCCTGCGCGGCGAGAACGAGAAGCTCGCCGGCGGCGGCAAGTCCTCGGGCCTGATGAGCTTCCTCAAGATCGGCGACCGGGCGGCCGGGGCGATCAAGTCCGGCGGCACGACGCGCCGCGCCGCCAAGATGGTGATCGTCGACATCGACCATCCGGACGTCGAGGCCTTCATCGACTGGAAGGTCAAGGAGGAGCAGAAGGTCGCGGCGCTCGTCACCGGGTCCAAGGTGGTGTCCAAGCACCTCAAGGCGGTGATGAAGGCCTGCGTCAACTGCGAGGCCGCCGGTGACGCCTGCTTCGATCCCGAGCGCAACCCGGCGCTGAAGCGCGAGGTCAAGGCCGCCCGCAAGGCGATGGTGCCGGATGCCGCGATCAAGCGGGTGATCCAGTATGCCCGCCAGGGCTACACCGACATCTCCTTCCCGATCTACGACACCGACTGGGATTCGGAAGCCTACCTCACCGTCGCCGGCCAGAACTCGAACAACTCGGTCTCGCTCACCGACGATTTTTTGCGCGCGGTTGACGCTGACGCCGACTGGACCCTGAGCCAGCGCACCACCGGCAAGCCGGCCAAGACCGTCAAGGCGGCGGAGCTGTGGGACAAGATCGCGGAGGCCGCCTGGGCCTCGGCCGATCCGGGCCTGCACTTCAACACCACGATGAACGACTGGCATACCTGCCCGGTGGGCGGGCGGATCCGGGCCTCGAACCCGTGCTCCGAGTACATGTTCCTCGACGACACCGCCTGCAACCTCGCCTCCGCGAACCTGCTGGCGCTCTACGACCGCGGGGCGAAGCGCTTCGACGTCGAGGGCTACGAGCACCTGTGCCGGCTCTGGACCGTGGTCCTCGAGATCTCGGTGCTGATGGCGCAGTTCCCGAGCCGCGAGATCGCCGATCTCTCCTACAAGTACCGCACGCTCGGCCTCGGCTACGCCAATATCGGCGGACTGCTCATGACCATGGGCCTGTCCTACGATTCCCGTGAGGGCCGGGCTCTCGCCGGTGCGCTCACCGCCATCATGACCGGCGTGTCCTACGCCACCTCGGCCGAGATGGCGCGCGAGCTCGGGCCGTTCCCGGCCTACGAGGAGAATGCCGACGCGATGCTGCGGGTGATCCGCAACCATCGCCGCGCCGCCCACGGCGAGGCCACCGGCTACGAGTTCCTCAACACCAACCCGGTGCCGCTCGACCATGCCGGCTGCCCGCAGGGCGAGCTGGTGGAGCATGCGCGTGCCGCCTGGGACCGGGCGCTCGCGCTCGGCGAGGAGCACGGCTACCGCAACGCGCAATCCACCGTCATCGCGCCGACCGGCACGATCGGCCTCGTCATGGATTGCGACACCACCGGCATCGAGCCCGACTTCGCCCTGGTGAAGTTCAAGAAGCTGGCCGGCGGCGGCTACTTCAAGATCATCAACCGGGCGGTGCCGGATGCCCTGCGCAGCCTCGGCTACCGCGAGGCCGAGATCGCCGAGATCGAGGCCTACGCCGTCGGCCACGGCTCGCTCGGCCAGGCCCCGGCGATCAACCCGGGCAGCTTGCGCGCCAAGGGCTTCACCGACGACAAGATCGCGGCGGTGGAAGCGGGCCTGAAGTCGGCTTTCGACATCAAGTTCGTGTTCAACCGCTGGACGCTCGGCGAGGACTTCCTCACCCAGACCCTGAAGGTGCCGGCCGACAAGCTCGCCGACCCGTCCTTCGACCTGCTCTCGTTCCTGGGCTTCAGCCGCAAGGACATCGAGGCCGCCAACGTCCACGTGTGCGGGGCGATGACGCTCGAGGGCGCGCCGCACCTCAAGGTGGAGCATTACCCGGTCTTCGACTGCGCCAATCCGTGCGGCCGGATCGGCAAGCGCTACCTCTCGGTCGAGAGCCACATCCGCATGATGGCGGCGGCGCAGCCCTTCATCTCGGGGGCGATCTCCAAGACCATCAACATGCCGAACGACGCCACGGTCGAGGATTGCAAGAACGCCTACCGGCTGTCCTGGACCCTGGCGCTGAAGGCCAACGCCCTCTACCGCGACGGCTCGAAGCTGTCGCAGCCGCTCAACGCCGCCCTCATCAGCGACGAGTCGGAGGACGAGGACGAGACGGTCGAGGCCATCCTGGCGCAGCCGGCGGTGGCGAAGACCGTGGCGGTGACGGAGAAGATCGTCGAGCGGATCGTCGAGCGCGTCGAGCGCCTGCGCTCCCAGGAGAAGCTCCCGAGCCGCCGCAAGGGCTACACCCAGAAGGCCAAGATCGGCGGCCACACCATCTTCCTGCGCACCGGCGAGTACGACGACGGGCGTCTGGGGGAGATCTTCCTCGACATGAACAAGGAGGGCTCGGCGCTCCGGGCCTTCATCAACAACTTCGCGATCTCGGTCTCGCTCGGCCTGCAATACGGCGTGCCGCTGGAGGAGTACGTCGACGCCTTCACCTTCACCCGGTTCGAGCCGGCCGGCTTCGTCCAGGGCAACGACGCGATCAAGAATGCCACCTCGGTCCTCGACTACGTGTTCCGCGAGCTGGCGATCTCGTATCTCGGCCGCAACGACCTCGCCCATGTCGACCTCTCGGAGATCGGCAACGCGGCGACCGGCGTGAGCCCGGCCAAGCCCTCGGCCTCGGATTCGGTGCCGGCCCACAACGTCGTGTCGCGCGGCCTGCTGCGCGGCTCCGGCGACCGTCTGACCCTGATCCATGGCGGTCCCGGCGGCGCGACGGCCGGTGTTGCGGCCCCGAGCACGGGCCAGTCGGCTCCTGCGGGCGGGACGGTCGTGGCGGTGCGCGGTGCGGTGGCGCTCAAGACAGAACCAAACTCCGATATGGACAGTGTGAAGTTAGGGTTCTCGAGCCCTGACAGTGACAACAAGACGATGCTAGCCGCCAAACGCGTCGAGGCTCGCCTGAAAGGTTACGTTGGTGAGGCATGCCCCGAGTGCGCAAACTTCACATTGGTAAGAAATGGAACGTGCTTGAAGTGCGACACATGCGGGAGCACAACAGGCTGCTCATAAAATGAGTCTTAAATAAATACGTTGGGTGCAGCCTGTTGTATCAGACTGCACCCAAAATGATTCAAATTCGGGGCATGACGTGTTTAGCGACAGGCCAGCAAAATTCCGCAGTTATGATACTGTTGTAGGCATAGCGGAGAAGGCGCGCCAGAAGGCTGGCCTATCAACTGAGATAAATGTAAACTTACCTGATTATATAAATGGCTTTTTGCGATTGAGGGTTGGCTTGCCTATAGAGGTCCGTATATTTTTAAAGGGCGAGCACAATGCGCGAGCATTTGTTGAATTCAAGAAGGACGAAAACATAGTTTTAAATGTAGAAGATGCTACATGGTTTCAAGCCGAGAGAAATTTTCCCGACGCAAAATTTGTGATGGCGCATGAAGTAGGCCACATCATTATGCACAGACATGACGCGCTTGCATACTCAGATGCTCCCTACTTTTTTATCAGGTCACTTACCGACGAGGAGCGGGTTGAGCCACAGGCGAACTGGTTCGCGGATGCCTTCATTGCGCCTATCAGCATGCTCGAAGGAATTCGAAACGTGTATGACGTAGCGGATCTTCTGAACGTTCCTGAGACATGTGCGCGTAGGCAATTGGAGCGCATGCTTGATGATCAAAGGCGCCGGGGATTGATCACCGGCTTTGATGACATGTGCTCGCAATGCGGCGGACTAACGGTTGATGGTAGCGGACAATGCATGAGCTGCCGCGGCTGCAAATAGATAAATCATAATAATTAAAATTTTCCGACTAATCAATAACCGATCAGATCAAAAATCTCCATGTCATACTAGCGCCGCGCAGAGGAACCAGAGATAACGAGGAGAGTTACAACTGTCGCTCCGACCCCCCTGGAAAGCGCCGCCCCAATCGGCGATGATCCTGCCCGTCGGCCGCCCCGCCCCATCCGGGGGTATCGGTTCCGCGGGTGGTATGGCTGTGCGGGGAAAGAAGAGGCGTAGGATTTCTCCTCTCCCCGCGGGCGGGGAGAGGGCCGTGTCGCCGTTCAGGGGACACGGCAAGCGGAGGCGAAGCCGGAGCGAGGGTGAGGGGGTGTCGCCGGAAGAGGCTCCTCCGGAGACACCCCCTCACCCTCGCCCTTCGGGCTACCTTCGCCCCCGACAAGGGGGGCGAAGGCCTCTCCCCGCCCGCGGGGAGAGGGGTTTCCTGCGTCACTTCTTTTCCAGACAGCTCTGCACGGGCGGAGACAGGAAAAATTCCGCGCTGAGCCCAGTCCCGGACGGTCTCTCCCCGAGAAAGTCGATACGAAACCCTGCGATGTGGTGGCGTTCCAGAGCGTATCGATGATCGAAGCCCCCGTCGAAGCCTCCTCGGCAGGCTCGCTCCCGGCCTCCCCCGATGCCCAGCCCCGCCCCTCCCTCACCGAGCAGGCCGCCGCCGCCCTGCGCCGGCTGATCCTGCTCAACCTGCTTCCCCCCGGCGAGGTCCTGAACGAGCCCGACCTGGTGGCCCGGCTCGGCGTCTCGCGGACGCCGGTGCGCGAGGCCCTGAAGCTGCTCGCCGGCGAGGGCCTGGTCACGCTCCGGCGCAACCGGGCGGCCCTGGTGGCGCGGCTCGATCCCGCCGACCTCGTGCCGCTGTTCGAGCTGGAAATGGCGCTGGAGAGCTTTTGCGCCGGGCTCGCGGCCGATCGGATGACCACCGCCGAGATCGACCGGCTCGACCGGCTCCAGGCCGCCCTGGAGGCGGCGCGGGACGACCGCGACGCCTATACCCGCCTCAACCGCCAGGCCCACCGGCTGATCGTGACCGCCGCCCGCAGCCCGGCCATCGCCGAGGCCCATGGCCGGGCCTTCGCCCGGCTGGAGCGGGCGCGTAACTTCGCCCTCGCGGCCGACGGACGGGTGGCGGAATCTTTGGCCGAGCACCGGGCGATCCTGGAGGCCTTGCGGGCCCGGGAGCCGGAGCGCGCCCGCACCCTGATGCAGGCCCATGTCGCCCGTACCCAATCCCTGCTGGTGGTGCGCCTGACCGAGGGACCGCGCCGATGACCGATACGACGGACGCTGCCCCCCTGGCCCTCGGGGTGATCCTGCCCTCGTCGAACCGGGTGGTGGAGCGGGCGACGGAAGCGCGGCTCGCCGGCCGGCCCGTCGCCGCCTGCTACGCCCGGGTGCCCTACGGGGCGATGCTCAGGGGCGAGGGTTACGACGAATCGGTCTTCCTCACCGCCGCCGATCTCCTGACGGATGCCGGCGTGGCGGCCCTGTGCTGGAACGCCACCCGCGGCGCCGCCCTCGGCTTCACGCCCGACGAGCGCCTGTGCGCGACCGTGACCCGCCGCACCGGCCTGCCGATGGTGACGACGGCGCTCGCGGCCCGCGATCGGATCCGCGACGGCGGCTATCGCCGCCTCGGCCTCGTGGTGCAGGGCGGGACGGAGGAGGCCGAATTGGTCGGCGCCCGCTTCGCGCAAGCCGGCATCGCGATCGGCGCCGCCCGCACCCTCGGCATCACCGAGAACCGCCTGGCTGCCGCGGTGAGCCCGTCGCGCCTCGAAGCGGCGGCGCGGGAAGCGGCCCAAGGGTCCGACGCGGTGCTGATCTGGAGCACCAACCTCCCCGGCTGGCGCCTGCCGGCCGTGCTCGACGGCGTACCGCTCCTCGATGCGACGAGCCTCGGCACCGAGGCGCTGCTGAGGGCCGCCGGGCTGTCGGTCACCTGACGCAAATCCGTCATGGCATCCCTGCGGTGCGCCGCGCGGATCGCCCGTTCTGAGCAGGTTTCGCATAAGTGGCTGCCGGCTTTGCGATGGAAACCTGCGACGAAACAGGAATCTCAGCGGGCGAAGCGTTGGCGTACCAACGCAAGTCCGCTTAGGGTCGACCTACGCCCGGCAAGAGGCGCGCGGGAGGAGACGGGACGGGCGCCGCGGCACCGGCCCGCATCCGCGCGCCGCCTCTCGGGCTCCGGTCACAGCAGGCAGCCCCATGAGCCTCATCACCTATCTCACCCGGATCCAGTTCGAGCGCGGCGCCGTCCGGCTGATCGGCGAGGAGCTGGCGCTTCTCGGCGCACGCCGGCCGCTCGTCGTCACCGATCGAGGCGTCGTGGCGGCCGGCCTGATCGCCCGCGTCCTCGACGCCGCCGGCCTGCCCGCCACCACCCCGGTCTTCGACGGCACGCCAGAGAACCCGACCGAGGAGGCGACGCTGGAGGCCCGCGACCGCTTCAAGGTGGAAGGGTGCGATTCGGTGATCGCGGTCGGCGGCGGCTCGCCGCTGGACCTCGCCAAGGGCGTGGCCCTGCTCGCCACCCACGACGAGCCGCTGGCCACCTACGCCGCCATCCTCGGCGGCATCCCGCGCATCCGGGCCGACCAGCCTCCGGTGATCGCCGTGCCGACCACCGCCGGCACCGGGAGCGAGGTCGGCCGGGCGGCGCTGATCACGCTGGCCGACGGGCGCAAGCTCGGCTTCATCTCGCCCCACCTGATCCCGAACGTGGCGATCTGCGACCCCGAGCTGACGCTGGGCCTGCCCCCCGGCCTCACCGCCGCCACCGGCATGGACGCACTGACCCACTGCATCGAGACTTACCTGAGCCCCCGCCACAACCCGCCGGCCGAGGCGATCGCCCTCGACGGGCTCGCCCGCGCCACCCGCTCGCTCGCCCGCGCGGTCCGCAACGGCGCCGACATCGAGGCGCGCGAGGACATGATGATGGCCGCGCTCGAAGGCGGCATGACCTTCCAGAAGGGTTTGGGCGCCGTCCACTCGATGTCGCACGCGCTCGGCGGCCTGAAGGCCAAGCGCCTGCATCACGGCACCCTCAACGCGGTGATCCTGCCCCACCTGCTGCGCTTCAACGCGCCGGCCTGCGAGGCGAAGTATGGTGCGCTGCGCCGGGCGATGGGTCTGCCCGAGGGCGCCGACCTCGCCGCCGCGATCGAGTCCCTAAACCGCGACCTCGGCCTGCCGACGGATCTTGCCGCCATGGGCGTGACGGAGGCCGATTGCGAGGCGCTGATCACGCGTGCGGTCGAGGACCACTCGACGGCGACCAACGGCCGGCCGGTCGGGGCGGAGGAGTTTCGGGCGTTGTTCCGGGCGTCGCTGCACGGGCGGGGGGTGTGAGCGGCCTGCTTCGATAGAAGTCCGATCTTGAGAACGGCATCCTGACACACGTGTCGCGGAAAATTTTTCAACCCCACCCGCGACCTCATGCTGAGGTGCGGGCGATCGAAGATCGCTGAGCCTCGAAGGAGGGCTCCAGGGATCGCAGAGATTTCTGGAGCCCTCCTTCGAGGTCAGTCGATCTTTGATCGACTAACGCCTCAGGATGAGGTGGAGGATGGGATCGACAGGTGAGCCGCCCCATTTCTTACGCCGTCATCGAAAACTCCGCCGCCAGCGCCGGCACCAGCTCGCCCAAAAAATCCTCGGCCGCTGCCGGCAGCGTGCGGCCCGCCTTGGCGATGAGGCAGACGGGCCGGGAAAAGCTCGCCTCGGCGATCGGGCGCGAGCGCAAGGCGGGCTCGGCCCGGATCTCGCGGACAGAGCCCGGCAGGATGGTGAGGCCGAGCCCGGCCCGCACCATGCCCAAAGCCGTCATCATGTAGGTGGCCTCGCAGGCCGTCACCGGCAGGCGGCCGGCGGCCACGAAGGCGGCGTCGACCACCGCGCGCACGCTGGTCTCGGCATCCATCAGCACCAGCGGGTACTCGGCCAGGGCTTCCAGCGTCACGATCTCGATGTCGCCGATCGGGTGGCCCTCGGGATGGACCACGTGCAGGGCATCCGCCGCGCGGGCCAGCACCGTCACGTCGGGATCGCGCACCTCGCCGCCGGTCACCCCGAGATCGACCTCCTCGCGCCGCACCAGAGCCAGCACCCGCTCGGCGATGGCGTCCTTGACGACGAAGCCCATCCTCGGGTGCGCCGCCCGGAAGGCCGCGATCGCGTCCGGCAGCAGGCCCGCCGCCACCGAGGGCAGGGCCGCGATCCGCACCGTGCCGTGGCGGCGCGCGGCGAGGTCGCGGGTGTCGACGACGACGCTGTCGAGTTCGCGCAGCACCCGCTGGAATACCGGCAGCAACTCGCGCCCGACCCGGGTCGGCGCGACGCTGCGGCTGTTGCGGTCGAGGAGCCGCACCGCCAGCGCCTCTTCCAGCCGGCGGATCTGCACGGTGAGGGCCGGCTGCGACAGGTTCAGGAGGGCGGCGGCCCGGGTGAAGCTGCGCAAGTGGGCCACCGACACGAAGGCGCGGACCTGGCGAAGGTTGAGATCCATAATGGATCGTTATCCGGGCGATCCGATCTTTTCAATTGCCGGATTGCCGGCCACTTGGTGTGATTTGGCGACACTGAACGGCGCCACATCCGAGCGCCGCAATCTGGGAGGAAGCGATGCTGGCCCTGCTCGGCCTGTGCACCATCGCGCTGCTGCTCGCCTGTATTCTGACGAAGCGCCTGTCGCCCCTGGTGGCGCTGATCGTGATCCCGGTCGCCGCCGCGCTCGTCGGCGGATTCGGGCTCGAGACCGGCAAGTTCGTGCTCGCCGGCCTCCAGAGCCTGGCGCCGGTCGTCGGCATGTTCGTGTTCGCGATCCTGTTCTTCGGCATCGTCAGCGATGCCGGGCTCCTCGACCCGATCATCGACCGGATCCTCGCCACCGTCGGCACAAGGCCGAGCCGGATCGTGCCCGGCACGACCTTGCTCGCGCTCCTGATCCATCTCGATGGCTCGGGCGCTGTGACCTTCCTCATCACCATTCCGGCCATGCTGCCGCTCTACGACAGGGTCGGGATCGACCGGCGTATCCTGGCCTGCGCGGCCTCGCTGGCGGCGGGCGTGAACTTCCTGCCCTGGACCGGACCGATGATCCGGGCCTCCGCCGCGCTCAAGCTGCCGATCCCCGAGATCTTCTCGCCGCTGGTGCCGGTGCAGGCGGTCGGCCTCGTCTTCATCTTTGCGGTCTCGTACGGGCTCGGCCTGCGCGAGGAGCGCCGCCTGAAGCGGGCCGGGGCCGGCGCCGGGGAGGCCATCACGGCAGGCGGACGGACCTTGAGCGACGCGGAGCGCTCCTTGCGCCGGCCGGACCGGTTCTGGCTGAACCTCGTCCTGACCGTCGCGGTGCTCGGCACGATGGTGCTGATGGCGGAGAAGATACCCCCGGCGCTGATGTTCATGCTCGGCACGGCGCTCGCGCTCGTCATCAACTATCCGAGCGTCGACGCGCAGCGCCAGCGCATCGATGCGCACGCCAAGGCGGCGGTGCTGATGGCCTCGATCCTGCTGGCGGCGGGCGTCTTCACCGGCATCATGCAGGGCACCGGCATGCTGAAGGCGATGGCGCAAGGCGCGGTGGCCTTCGTGCCGCCCGGCCTCGCCCCGCACATCCCCTTCGCGCTGGGCCTCGTCTCGATGCCGCTCAGCATGCTGTTCGACCCCGACTCGTTCTATTTCGGGGTGCTGCCGGTGGTGGCCGAGGTCGCCCACCAGCTCGGCGTGCCGCCGTTGCAGGTGGCGCAAGGAGCCCTGCTCGGGCAGATGACCACCGGCTTCCCGGTGAGCCCGCTGACGCCGGCGACCTTCCTGGTCTGCGGCCTCACCGGCATCGACCTCGCCGACCACCAGAAATTCACCTTCCCGTTCCTGCTCGCGGCCTCCGTGGTGATGACCTTCGCGGCCGTCGCCTTCGGGGTGTTCCCACTGTGATACCAACGGCCCAAGATGCTGACGCATCGGGCCGTTGAGCCATCTCGAATTTTCGACACCAAGCCAAAGGCTTGGCGAAAATTCGAGAACGGAACCAAAGGTCGTTTTCAACGACCGTTGGTCTGAGTCCGCAGCACCCGCAGGGTGCTGTGCAAGCCCGAACGGGCGTCGGCGCCCATGCGCCGGACGCCTTCGCCGGAGGCGAAGGCACAAGGAGGAGAATGATGAAGTCCATCCGCCTGGGCGCCGGGGCCGGCTATGCCGGCGACCGGATCGAGCCCGCCATCGAGCTCGCCGAGCACGGCGCCCTCGATTACCTCGTCTTCGAGTGCCTGGCCGAGCGCACCATCGCGCTTGCCCAGCAGGCCCGCCTGCGCGATCCCGCCGCCGGCTACGATCCGCTGCTGGAGGCCCGGATGCGGGCGGTGCTCGCGCCGTGCCGGAAGAACGGCACCCGCATCGTCACCAACATGGGCGCCGCCAACCCGCTGGCCGCGGCGGAGAAGACCCGGGCCATCGCCCGCGACCTCGGGCTCACCGGCCTCAAGGTGGCGGCGGTGATCGGCGACGACGTGCTTGAGGCGGTCGGCGCCGACGATTACGAGGTTCTGGAGACCGGCGGCCGGGTGCGCGACCTCGGGAACCGGGTGATCTCGGCCAATGCCTATCTCGGCGCCGGGCCGATCGCCGCGGCTCTGGACCAGGGCGCCGATGTCGTCATCACCGGCCGGGTCGGCGATCCGGCGCTCTTCCTCGCCCCGCTCATCCACGCCTTCGGCTGGGTCATGGACGATTGGGACCGGCTCGGGCGCGGCACGCTCGCCGGCCACCTCCTCGAATGCGCCGGCCAGGTCACCGGCGGCTACTTCGCCGATCCGGGGGTGAAGGACGTGGCGGGGCTCGCCCGCCTCGGCTTTCCGATCGGCATCGTGACCGAGGACGGCGACATCGAGATCACCAAGGTGCCGGGGTCGGGCGGACGGGTGACGCTCGCCACCTGCAAGGAGCAATTGCTCTACGAGGTGCACGACCCCGCCCGTTACCTCCAGCCCGACGTGGTGGCGGATTTTTCCGAGGTCGCCATGGAGGCGATCGGCCCCGACCGGGTGCGGGTGACCGGCGGGCGCGGCGCACCGGCGACCGGGCTCCTCAAGGTCTCGGTCGGGCTGATCGATTCGTATATCGGCGAGGGCCAGATCTCCTATGCGGGCCTGGGGGCCGTCGGGCGCGGGCGCCTCGCCCTCGACATCGTGCGCGAGCGCTTGCGCCTCACCGGGGTCCGGGCGAGCGAATTGCGCTTCGACCTGATCGGCGTCGATTCCCTGCACGGCTCGCATCTCGCCGGAGACACCGAGCCCTACGAGGTCCGCATCCGCGTCGCCGGACGCTGCGACAGCCTCGAGGAGGCGGCGCGGATCGGCAACGAGGTCGAGACGCTCTACACCAACGGCCCGGCCGGCGGCGGCGGCGCCTGGAAATCGGCCCGCGAGGTGGTCGGCGTGCTCTCGGTGCTGGTGCCGGCAAGTCTCGCCCGGCCGAGCGTGCGGATGTTCGAGGCGTGAAGGAGACGACGATGAAGCTGCGCTCGCTCGCCCATTCCCGCACCGGCGACAAGGGCAACACCGCCAACATCTCGCTGATCGCCCACGATCCGGCGGATTATCCGCGCCTGGAGCGCGTTGTCACGGCCGAGCGGGTGCGGGCCCATTTCGCCGGCCTCGTCCGAGGCGAGGTGACGCGCTACGCCCTGCCCCGCCTCGGTGCCCTCAACTTCGTGATGACGGAGGCCTTGGGCGGCGGCGTCACCCGCTCGCTGGCGCTCGACGCCCACGGCAAGGGGTTGAGTGCGGCGTTGCTCGACATGGAGGTTCCCGACGAGGCGGAGCCCTCCCCGGCAACCGGCTCTCAAGCTTAAGCTCGGGTGAGTCGAACCGGCGCAGTTTTCGGAGAACCCCTTCGCCTTCGCTGACCAGCCGAGCAGAGCTCTGGGGCTGGACTTGGCTCAGCTTCGTTTTCGGCTGGATCGGCGCTCACGCGCATGTTACCCGACAGATACGGAACCGATCTGGTTCGCCTCCCTCCTTGTCCGGAACTGCCATGCTTCGCCGGTCTCACCTGGGCCGGATGGCCTGCCTCTCGGCGACCATCCTCGCCGGTCACCTCGTTGCGGTCCTCCCCGCCGCGGCGTGCCCGGCCTCGCTGCCGCCGGCGGCGGAGCGGATGAGCCTCGACGTGACCGAGGCCCATGTGGCGCGGCGCGAGGCGGTGCGGGTGCTCGCCATCGGCTCGTCCTCCACGGAGGGCATCGGCGCTTCCGCGCCGGACCGGACCTATCCCCATCTGCTGGAGCAGTCCCTGCGGACCGCCTGGCGCGGCACCCCGGTCGCGGTCACTAATGCGGGCATCGGCGGCGAGACCGCGGACCAGACGCTGGCGCGCCTCTCCGAGGCTCTCAAGCAGCCGGTCAAGCCCGACCTGGTGATCTGGCAGGTCGGCACCAACGACGCGATCACCGGCGGCAGCGAGGCGGCGTTCCGCGGCCGGCTGGAACAGGGCATCGCCCTCGTCCGCGCCGCCGGCAGCGACCTGATCATCCTCGACCAGCAATATTACCCGGCCATCCCCGACCACGCCCGTTACGAGCGCTTCGTCGGCCTGGTGGCCTCGGTGGCGACGGGGGCCGAGGTGCCGGTCTTCTCGCGCTACGCCCTGATGAAGGATTGGAACCGCCAGGATCCGGGCCTGCTCGACGGCATGCTGTCCTCCGACAAGTTCCACATGGGCGACCAGGGCTATGCCTGCCTCGCCCAGGCGCTCGGCCGCGACATCCTGAACGCCGTGACCCCGCGGCCCGACCCGTTCCAGGCGGTCGCCCGCGCCAAGCGCGAGAAGCTGCCGGACCAGGTGACCCTGAAGCGGGGTTGACCGGAATAGAGCGTCAGGTTCGCACCCTCGAACGGAGATCGTTCGGGGGCGCATGACTTCTCGACGTCCCGAATACTAGAGTATTTTCCGACGAAGTGGACGCCGGTTCGTCGCAGAAAATGCGGCAAAATCAAAGATCTAGAGAGCTTCGCGATTGCAATGCGATCGTGAAGTGCTCTAGGACCAGCCCATCCCACCCACAGCCTCATCCTGAGGTGTCATACGCTTTCCGATTGATCGCTTCGCGATGCGGAAAGCGGCTTCGCTCAGGCGCCGCGCGGGCTGATGATACGAAATCCGGAAGTCATCTTCCGGATTTCGTATCACTCCATCGGAGATGGACTGACCTCGAAGGAGAGCTCCAGGGATCGCAGCGACATCTGGAGCCCTCCTTCGACGTCAGCCGATCTCGGATCGGCTAACACCTCAGGATGAGGTCGTGGGAGGGATCGAAGCGGCATTTACGACGCTATACTCTTCGCTCCGCAAACACTCATAATGTCGGCGCCCGCAGGTGCCACTCCGTCCCCCCCTGATATGCCTGCCCGATGCGGAGCGCCGTCGCCTCGTCGTAGCCGCGGCAGACGATCTGGAGCGAGAGCGGCAGGCCTTCCGGCGTGAATCCGTTCGGCAGCGCCAGGGCGCAGAGCTCCAGCAGGTTGCCGAAGCGGGTGAAGCGCGAGGGCAGCGCCGCCTGGTCGACCGCGTCGAGGGGAATCGCGGCGGTCTCGGTGGTCGGAGTCAGGAGCGCGTCGATCCCCTCCATCGCCCGGGCGAAGGCGGCCTTCATCTCCTGCTGCATCCGGCGCGTGCGCAGGTAGTCCTGCGCGCTCACCCCGGCCCCGGCAAGGATGCGCAGGCGGACATCCTCGTCGAGGAGCGAGGCCCGGTCCTCGGACAGCGCCCCATTGAAGAAGTAGCACTCGGCCATCACGATCGCCGAGGTCGTCAGCAGGTCGGCGAAGCGGAACGGCAGGTCGATCTCGACGATCTCGGCACCGAGTCTCGCCAGCACCTCCAGGGAGGCGTCGTAGGCATCGAGCATCTCGGGCGAGACGCCCGCCCGCTCGATGGCGGGCGTCCGGGCGAGCCGCATTCCCCGGACCCCGCGATGCAGCACCGGCATCGGGTCCTCAGGCTGGATGCCCCGCGTGTTCGGGTCGCGGGGATCGGGGCCCGACAGCAACGTGTAGAGGAGCGCCACGTCCTCGACGCTGCGGGCCATGGGCCCCGGCGTGTCGAGGGTGGTGCTCAGGGGCACGATGCCGGCGGTGCTGACCCGGCCGACCGTGACCTTGAGACCGGTCAGCCCGCAGAACGAGGCCGGCAGCCGCACCGAGCCGCCGGTATCGGTGCCGATCGCCCAGGGCGCCATCCGGGCCGCCACCGCGACGCCCGAGCCGCTCGACGAGCCGCCGGGCGTGCGCGGCGTCTCCCGGTCCCAGGGGTTCCAGGGCGTGCCCATGCGCTGGTTGGTGCCCCAGCCGCCATAGGCGAACTCGACCGTGTGGGTCTTGCCGAGCACGATCATGCCCTGCGCCAGCAGGCGCCGGGCGATGGTGGCGGTCTCGCTCGCGCGGCGCTCGCGGAAATGCGCCGAGCCGCCGGTGGTGATTCGGCCTTCGAGATCGATCAGGTCCTTGAGCGCCACCGGCACGCCGTGCAGCGGCCCGACGGCGTGGCCGGCGCGGATCATCCGGTCGGCGCCCTCGGCGGCGAGCCGCGCATCGTCGCCGTAGACGTCGACGAAGGCCCGGAGCTTCGGCTCGAGCCGGGCGATGCGGTCGAGATGCGCCTCCACGACCTCGACCGGCGAGATCTCGCGCGCCGCGATGGCGCGGGCGAGGAGGTGGGCGGGACGCTCGGTCGGGTCGGTCACGATGGCTGTCCTCTACTGTACGCTGATCCGGGTCATGTCGACGAACCACGACTGGGGCGAGACGAAGCCCTTCACCCGCGGCGACATCGCCCTGGGGTTGAGATCATGCACGATGTACAGCCAGGGCGGATCATCGACCAGGCGCTCATGCGCGGCCCGCGTCGCCCGGGCGGCGGAATCGGGGTCGGTCGCGGCAGCAAGCTCACCCATCGCCGCATCGAACCGGGCATCCTGCCATTGCGGGAAGTTGAAGCCCTTCGGCGAGACGTTGGCCGAGGAGAAGTAGCGCGCCATCACGGCGACGTCCGAGGAGGGCGAGGACACGTTGAGCGCGTTCGCCCCTTGCAGGGCCGGCGCATCCGGCGCCGCCCGCCCGGCATTGAGCAGCACCTGCCACTCGACGACATTGAACGTGACGTCGACGTTGCAGGTCTGCTTCAGGTTCTCCTGCAGGAACTCGTTCATCGGCAGCGGCTGCATCTGGCCCGAGCCGGAGGTCGAGATCATCACCTTGAGCGACAGCGGAGCCTTGTCGGTGAAGCCGGCTTCCGCGAGCAGCGCCCTGCCCTTCTGGGGATCGAGGCGGTAGCGGTTCTGCGGCGCGCCGAAATTCGGATCGGACACTTTCAGCCAGCCGACGGCCGGCTCGGCGGTGCCGTTCAGGAAGGTCACCAGCCCGTCCCGGTCGATGCAGTAGTTGAGCGCCTGGCGCACCCGCACGTCCCTCACGGGGCTGTTCGCGGCGCCGATATTGTAGAACCACGGCCAGACATGCGGGTAGGAACCGGTGGTGATGGTGAACCCCGCCTGCCGCAGGGAGGCGAGACCGTCGGGTGCCGGCGCCTCGATCCAGTCGACCTGGCCCGCGCGGAGCGCCGCGATGCGGGCATTGGCCTCCGGGATCGGCATCAGCCGTACCTTGTCGACCTGGGCGAGGTGATCGCGGTCCCAGTAATCCGGGTTGCGGGCGAGTTCGACCGCCTCGCGCGGCCGCACCTGCGTGATGCGGAACGGTCCCGTCCCGGCGGCCGGCAGCATCGCGACCTTGGCCCAGTCCCGTCCCGCCCGCTCGAACGAGGCCGGCGAGGTGAACAGCAGGTAGACCACCATGTAGGGGAAGTACGAGGCCGGAGCCGCGCTGGTGATGGCGACCGTCCGGTCGTCGATCTTGCGGTAGCGCGCCATGAGCGGCGCCCGCGCCCGGGTGATGCCGGCGGCCGGAAGCTCGTAATGCGGGCTGTCCGGCTTGAAGTAGCGGTCGAGATTCCAGATCACCGCATCGGCATCGAAGGCGGTACCGTCATGGAAGCGCACGCCCTGGCGCAGGTGGAAAATCCAGGTCTTGGCGTCGTCCGGCGCCTGCTCCCAGCGTTCGGCGAGTCCCGGCCGCAACCCCGCCAGCCGGTCGGTGCGCGAGAGATCCCACAGCACCAACCCCTCGAAGACCGGGTAGCCGAGGAAGCGCATCCCCTCGAAGCCGTTATTCGGCATGCCGGTGGTGGTCGGCACGTCGGCGGCGGTCATGCCGATGCGCAGGATCGAGTCGGCCGAGACCGGTTGGGCGAAGACCGGCGCGAGCCCGAGGAGGAGAACAGAGAGGGCGACGGAGGAACAGAGCGGGCGGGACATGACGGCGGGCTCCGTGAAAGCCCCTCCGCCGCCGCAAGAGCCGGGCCAATCCGGCTCTTGCGACATCGAATTGTCAGCTCTTGAGCCGGTACCCCGTGCGGAAGATCCACGCCACCGCCGCCAGGCAGGCGACCAGGAACACCAGGGCCATGCCGAGGCTCACCGCCGGGTTGACGTCGGAATGGCCGTAGAAGCTCCAGCGGAAGCCACTGATCAGGTAGACCACCGGGTTGATCAGGCTCACATTCCGCCACAGCGGCGGCAGCATGTCGATCGAGTAGAAGCTGCCGCCGAGGAATGTCAGCGGCGTGACGATGAGGAGCGGCACCAGCTGCAGCTTCTCGAACCCGTCCGCCCACAGGCCGATCACGAAGCCGAACAGGCTGAAGGTGACGGCGGTAAGGACCAGGAACAGCACCATCACGAAAGGGTGCTCGATGCGCAAGGGCACGAACAGCGCCGAGGTCGCCAGGATGATCAGCCCGAGCATGATCGACTTGGTCGCCGCCGCCCCGACATAGCCGGCGACGATCTCGACCGCCGAGATCGGCGCCGACAGGATCTCGTAGATCGTGCCGGAGAAGCGCGGGAAGTAGATGCCGAACGACGCGTTGGCGATGCTTTGCGTCAACAGCGTCAGCATGATCAGCCCCGGCACGATGAAGGCGCCGTAGGGCACGCCGTCGACCGAGGTGATCCGCCCGCCGATCGCGGCGCCGAACACCACGAAGTAGAGCGAGGTCGAGATCACCGGGGCGACGATGCTCTGGAGCAGCGTGCGGAAGGCGCGGTGCATCTCGAAGCCGTAGATGGCGCGGATGGCGGGCCAGTTCATGCGCGGTCCCTCACGAGATCGACGAAGATGTCCTCGAGCGAGCTCTGCCGGGTCTGGAGATCGCGGAAGCGGATGCCGGCGGCGGACAGATCGGTCAGCAGCGTGGTGATGCCGGTGCGTTCCGCCTTCGTATCGTAGGTGTAGGTCAGGGCGGTCCCGTCCTGCGACAGGCTCAGCGGATGACCGGCGAGCGTCGGCGGCAGGCCCTCCAAGGGATCGTGAAGCTGGAGCGTCAGTTCCTTGCGGCCGAGCTTGCGCATCAGCTCTGCCTTCTCCTCGACCAGCACGATCTCGCCCTTGGCGATCACGCCCACCCGGTCGGCCATCTCCTCGGCCTCCTCGATGTAGTGGGTGGTGAGGATGACGGTGACGCCCTGGTCGCGCAGGCGGCGCACCAGGCGCCACATGTCCTGGCGGAGCGCCACGTCGACCCCGGCGGTGGGCTCGTCGAGGAAGAGGATGCGCGGCTCGTGCGCCAGCGCCTTGGCGATCAGCACCCGCCGCTTCATGCCCCCCGACAGGGTCATGATCTTGGCGTCGCGCTTCTCCCACAGGGAGAGGTCGCGCAAGGTCCGCTCGATATGGGCGGGATCGGGTTTGAGCCCGAACAGCCCGCGGCTGAAGCTCACCGTCGCCCACACGGTCTCGAAGGCGTCCGCCGTGAGCTCCTGCGGCACCAGGCCGATGAGGCGCCGGGCGGAGCGGGGCTCGGCCAGGATGTCGTGGCCGCCGACCGTCACCGTGCCGGTGCTCGGCGTGACGATGCCGCAGACGATGCTGATGAGGGTCGTCTTGCCGGCGCCGTTCGGTCCGAGCAGGGCGAAGATCTCGCCCTGGCGGACCGTCAGGTCGACGCGCTTGAGCGCGGCGTGACCCGAGGCGTAGGTCTTCGACAGGTTGTCGATCGCGATGATGGGCGTCATCCGGTCCCGGGGCGTGTCAGGGCTGGCGGGGTGGCCGATCACCTAGGCCGCGGGAGGCCGGACCGCCACCATCCCGCGCCGGCAAGTCGTCGCGCCAGGCAGCGCGCGACGAGAAACCAGCCGGGTGTGGCCCGGATGTGCGCTCCTTCCCGCGTCCGGCCGGTGCGGCAGCGCACATGGCCGCGCGCGTTCAGGCGATCTTCTGGGAGCCGCCGCGGTCCCGGTCGTCCTCGTCGGCGACATCGTCGCCGTCATAGACGTCGTCCTCGGCGTCGCCCTGATCGTCCTCGTCTTCCTCCGCCCGCTCTACCTCGTCGTCCCGGGTGCGGATCTTGGTGTAGAAGTTGCCGACGAGCAGCGCCTCGCCGGCCGTCACCATGGAGCTGAGATAGGCGTTGATGGTCGTCGGGGCGGCATCGGGCAGCGCGCGCAGGATCTGCGGCTGCGACAGGCCCTGCGGCCCGGCGCCGTCGATCAGGGCCTTGAGGCGGCCCTTGGTCGAGTTCGCCCGCGGGCCGCGCGGGCCGCGCCGGCCGCTCGCGCGGGGCTCGCCCCTTTCCGGACCGGCCACCGCCCCCCCGGAGGGCCGCGACAGGCCGAGATCCTCGATCGGCGTATCCTCGATGATGGCGCGCAACGCGTTCTCGGCCAGCCGGAGCTTGGCCAGCTCCGCCCCGATCCGCTCGTACTCCGCCTCCAGCGCCGCTCGGCGTTCGCTCACATCAGCCAAGGCCTTCATGAGCGCATCATTCCCCGACATCGCCCCTCCGGTGAAACTGGGCACCGGGTCCTTGCATAGGTGAGGTGCAGCGTCAACGAGGAAGCGCACAGGACCAGTGCCATCACCAATGGATATCATCACGCAGCGGATATCGGCGCCACAGTCTTGAATTCCCGTTCGCGCCCCTCCTTATGCCCGCACCATATCGAGGAGATTCTACGATATGCACATCGGATAGCGAGACATGAAGACCGTTCTCAAATAGATTCTCGGCATGAAAATGGGCAAGTTGGCGATCCCCATCGTCACAGGCAGCATTACCAAACCGGTGCGCCGATCGCGACATTGGATCTGCCATTCAGCAGACCGGCCGCGAAGGCAGAACTCCGGCGCGGCCTCGTAGAAAATCAGCCTGACTTGATGGCCAGAGCGCCGCTTCCCCGGCACTCCGCCGGACGAACGCTTCCATCAAGCCTGCTTCTTGGTGATCGCTCGCCTGAGGCGAGGAGACGGTATGCGGGGTCCGGTCCGGCGGCCGGCGCGTCCGACCATTCGGCCCTTGCCCGGGCATGCCGGACCGCCGCGGCTCATCACACGGGGGATTGACGACCATCGATCCGGTCCCGGCCGTGTCACCAGCCCGCGCGGCGCCTGAGCGAAGCCGGTTTCCGCATCGCGAAGCGATCAATCGGAACCCGTATCACAGTCTTCATGCCGAAACACAGTCAGACCTAGAGCATTTTCCGACGAAGTGGATGCCGGTTCGTTGCAGAAAATGCGGCAAAATCAAAAACCTAGAGAGCTTCGCGATTGCAACGAGATCGTGAAGTGCTCTAGCCCGATGGATAACGACGAGAAGGCTGTCATCCGCCTTGCCTGCCCGGCCTCCATCCTCAACCGAAACGAGTGGAGACAATTCTTCATTGGCCGTGCGCCTGTCCCACCGCCATCGAATCGTGTTGGCGGCATTCCGCAGCGTCCTTACCGCTGCGAGACGCGGTGATGTAATGCAAAATTTCACTGCCGCAGCGATTGAAGCTGGGTCGGTCGCCCCGTCGATTTCGACGCTTTTTTGTTCTCATGAACAGAGAGCACGCCATGAAAGAGGCAACAGCTGCGGAAGCCAAGCTCGCGGCAACGGATTTGATAAGTGAGCTAGAAAAAAGCGCAGACGGGGGCGTCGTCTTCGCCCTAACTCCAGAAAATTCGCGCAAACTGTCGGTAATAATAAATTTATATTTCGGAGATTCGAAGATATTTATCCTGTATTCGAATAATATAACTTGCAAAAATCTCTCGATGATGCCGCGGTTCCCGTCCGGCTCCACCACTGAACGGGTGTTTTTATTTCGATTTATAAATCTCCGAACCGCACATAAGAGCGATGCGAGCGATCCGCATCACGAAAAAAATGACGGACATCCTTGCCCTTGCGCCATCAGGGCAAAAAGCTCGACTACCGGCACGAACCGCGACGTCGCTCGCTCATCATGAGCAAATCCCATTTTTCCGCGACTGTCGTTCGGCCGCTGCCATCATACACGGAACCATCCACCATGAGCGATGACAGAAAACAGCGGCTGGTCGAATTATGGTGTAAATTTCATAAACATAAGCACAGTCTGCCGCATGAGGCCCGTATCAAGCGGCATGTGAGATTAATTTCTGTAATCAACAACTTATCTCAAGCATCGATTGGCGCTTCAACCTATAGTTGTTCGCACATCGACACCGCGATCAAGCGGATCAGCCGCTATTGTTCCATCGCACACAGCGCCTCTCTCGGCGAGTTCGAACATCCAGCGGACCGCCTCACGACATCCGCAATCACATTCGGCTACGGAATGTTCGGAGAGGCCGCCATCGGCACGGACTATCAAACACAAGACTTCTCCAAAGACAGCCGGTTCTTTAAAAGAAATCGAGATCGAACATGATGTCTGGACCAGATCGGGACCTTATGTCCGAGCGGGGGTCAAGCTCGGGTCTGGCTGCATCATCGGCGGGCGAAGCTTCGTCACGAACGACATTTCACCTTATGCCGTCGTTGTCGGCAATCCCGGGCGCATAGTCCGCTATATGTTCGACGACAAGACCATCGAACGACTTCTGGGGACCGAATGATGGCGCTATAAATTTACGGAATTTGCGGGGATCGATTTCAGAAACATCAATCAGATCATCGATCTCGTGGACTCGGGCAAGCTTGCCCCCTTCGATGAAGTATTTTTTTGAGCACCACGCTTTGAACCCCCCTGCACTGAGACCGGTCCAACGTCGACGCGACCGATGACGTCACCCGGGCAATGTCTTGCCGCCCTTCCTGTAACCGACTCGCACCTCCGGGACGGGTCGACGGCCTGACGCGTCAGCGTCCCAGGCCGTCGGCACGAGGCTGGTGCGTCATCGACGCCCACTCCATCCGATCGACCAAGCCGCGGCCATTCAGGCTCCCGAGGCACAGGCGAGGAGGACGGTGATCGGCCCCATGCCAGGGATCGCGCGCCTGAGCGGGCAAAGTCGGGAATGATGCCTGTGGTCTCTCTCGGGCAGACCGATCAAGATTTAATGCAGGACGCCAAGTCGATCGCCCCGACATCAGCGCGCAGCTGGATCGGCATCGGCGGTTCTCATGATATGTGGTGAGCGCGCTGGGACTCGAACCCAGGACCTACAGATTAAAAGTCCGTTGCTCTACCAGCTGAGCTACGCGCCCGCGTCCCGGACGATGGCGCGGCGCTGGTGGGCCGGCCCGATCCTGCTTGGGACAAGGGCGGACATAGGGGGTTGACGCGGCCGGGTCAACCGGGAGACCAGGGCCGCCCACATCAACCGGCGTCCCGATGCTACGAGATACCGCAACGCCCGCCGCTCCCGCCCCCTGGCGGCGTTTCGCCGGCCTCCTCCTCGGCGCGGCCGGAGCCCTGGGGCTGGGCGTGCTCGCCTTCGTGACGATCCTCGACCCCTACGGCCTGCGCGCCGCCCCGGGGCGGGCACCGGGACCGATCCTGGATCTCAACCAGCGCTTCATGTACCCGCAGGTGGTGCGGAGCGGCGCCTATGACGCGGCGGTGTTCGGGACCTCGACCGCTCGCCTCCTCGACCCGCAGGCCCTCGACCGGGCCTTCGGCGGCCGCTTCGCCAACCTCGCCATGAACGCGGCGACGCCCTGGGAACAGACGCAGCTCGCGCGGCTCTTCCTCGCGCGGGCGCCCGCGAAAGCGGTGCTGTTCGGCCTCGACGCACCGTGGTGCGAGGCGGATGCCGACACGAAGCGCCTGACCTTCCGGGCCTTCCCGCCCTGGCTGTACCGGGAGCCGCTCGGTTGGGATGCGCCGTTCCGCCAGTGGAACCAGCAGAGCGCCGAGATCGCCGGCCGGGCGCTGCTCCACGCCCTCGGACGGATGCCGGCGCGCATCCGCGGCGACGGCTACGAGGTCTTCACGCCGCCGGAATCCCGCTACGACGCCGCGCGGGCCGCCGCCCACATCCATGGCGACGGTTCCCCCCCCGGGACGACGGGCGATGCGAATGCCCCCGGGCAGGCCGTTTCCTTGCCGGCCCTGCCCTGGCTCGACGCACTCCTCGGCCTCGTCCCGGCGGACGGGCTCAAGCTCGTCGCCTTCATGCCGGTCAACGTGGCGGCGCAGCCAGAGCCCGGCAGCGCCGCCGCGGCGCGCGAGGCGACGTGCAAGGCGCAGGTCACCGCGATCGCCCGGCGGCACGGCGCGACCGTGGTCGATTTCCGCATCCCGTCGGCGGTGACGCGGGACGACACGAATTACTGGGACGCCCTGCATTACCGCCTGCCGGTCGCCGCCCGCATCGTCGCGGACTTGAAGCGGGCGGTGGCGGAGCCCCGCGACGATCCGGACGGCGTCTACCGCGTGCTCGCGGCGCCGCCCGGCGCGACGAAGTAGGAGACCCGTCCGGGCGACGGGCGCGTCACGGGCGGACCAGAGGCCTCGCCGGCCCGCGCCGGCTGCCGCGCCCGGTCTACCGGGCCCGCGCGATGCAGAAATCCACCGCCTCGATCAGCGCCTGCTTGATCGGCGAGGGCGGGAACAGCGCCAGCGCGTCCTTGGCCCGGTCGCCGTACTGACGCGCGCGCGCGATCGTGTCCTCGAGGGCGTGGTGGCGGCGCATGATCGCGATCGCCGTCTCGAGGTCGGCGGGCTCCGCGATCTCCTGGCGCTCCAGGGTGCGGCGCCAGAAGTCCTGCTCCTCGTCGCTGCCGCGGCGGAACGACAGCACCACCGGCAGGGTGATCTTGCCCTCGCGAAAGTCGTCGCCGACGTTCTTGCCGAGATCGGCGCTGGTGCCGCCGTAATCGAGGGCGTCGTCGACGAGCTGGAAGGCGATGCCGAGATTCATGCCGTAGCTGCGGCAGGCGGCGATCTCAGGCATCGGGCGCGCGGCGATGACCGGGCCGACCTCGCAGGCGGCGGCGAACAATTCGGCGGTCTTCGCGCGGATCACCGCCAGGTACTCGTCCTCGGTGGTCTCGGTCGAGCGGGCGGCGGTGAGCTGCATCACCTCGCCCTCGGCGATCACCGAGGCGGCCGACGAGAGAATGTCGAGGGCGCGCAGCGAGCCGACCTCGACCATCATCTTGAAGGCCTGACCGAGCAGAAAATCGCCGACGAGGACGCTGGCCTCGTTGCCCCACTTGATCCGAGCCGCGACCTTGCCGCGGCGCATGTCGCTCTCGTCGACGACATCGTCGTGCAAAAGCGTCGCCGTGTGCATGAACTCGACGCTGGCGGCGAGCTTGACGTCGCCGTCGCTCGCCGGGTCGTAGCCCGACAGCGAGGCCGTGGCGAGGGTCAGGATCGGGCGCAGGCGCTTGCCGCCCGAGGAGATCAGGTGGTTGGCGACCTCCGGGATCATCGTCACGTCGGAGCCGGTGCGCGACAGGATCATCGCGTTGACGCGCTCCATCCCGCCGGCCACGAGCCCCACCAGGGCATCGAGGCTGGCCTCCGGATCGGAGGGTCTGTCCTGAAGGGAAAGTACGACGCCCACGCCCGCGCGATCTCCTCAGCGCCGCCCCGAACCCCGGGGCCTCGGTCTACTCCCGCCCCCTTTGGCACGCGAGCGCCCCCGGCGGCAACACGCAAGCTGCCGCAAGCCCTGGCGGCAGTGCCGCGGCCTGGGGATGCGCAGCAACCGGCGCGACACTGTGGTATGGCCGCCGCGATCCGAGCAGGAACCCGCGCAAACCCCATGATCGAGCTGATCCGCACCAACGATCTCGTCCTGATCGGCTTCGCGGAATCCCTTCTCACCGGCGCCGAGATCCCGGTTCTGGTGGCCGACAACCACATCAGCGTGATGGAGGGCATGATCGGCGCCTTCCCGCGCCGGCTGCTGGTACCGGAGGACCATGCCCGCCAGGCCCGGCGCATCCTCACCGATGCGGGCCTCGCGCACGAGCTGCGGCACCCGTGAGCGAGGCCCCTCCCCCCGCTGAATCCTGGCTCGGCGGACGGCTCACCTTGCGCCAGCCGCCGCGGGGCGCCCACCGGGCCGGGACCGACGCGGTGCTGCTCGCCGCGAGCGCCGGTGCCCGACCCGGCGAGACGGTGTGCGACCTCGGGGCCGGCACCGGCGCGGTCGGGCTCGCGGTCGCGCTGGCCTGCCCGGCGGCGCAGGTGATGCTGATCGAGCGCGACCCGGAGGCTGCGAATCTCGCGCGCGTCAACGTGCAGGAAAACGGGCTCGCCTCCCGCGTCCGGGTGATCGAGGCCGACGTGACCGCGCCGGGCCGCGAGCGCCGCGCCGCCGGTCTCCTGCCCGATTCGGTCGACCTGCTTCTCACCAACCCACCCTTCTTCGAGGCCGGGCGGCACCGCGCCTCGCCGGTCGCAGTCCGGGCCGCGGCGCACGGCTTCACGGAACCCGGCGGCCTGGAGGCGTGGCTTCGCACCTGCGCCGACCTGCTGCGCCCCGGCGGCCGGCTGGTGCTGATCCACCGGGCCGATGCCCTGCCGGCCTGCCTCGACGCCATGGCGGGCCGGTTCGGCTCGATCGAGGTCACGCCGATTCAGCCGCGGGCGGAGTCTCCGGCGATCCGCGTGCTCGTGGCGGGGGTGCGCGGCAGCCGGGCGCCCTTCGCTCTGGCGCCGGCCCTGGTGCTGCATGGGCCGGACGGACGATTTACGGAGCCGGTCGAGGCGATGCACCGGGGCGAGAGAATGTCATAGAGTTTCCGCGAAACCAGGAAGTCGCGGGATCCCGTCTCCCGCACGGGAGAGGGGAAGCGCGCTCTTCTGGAGCGCCGATGCAAATCATACGCTTTCCGATTGATCGCTTCGCGATGCGGAAAGCGGCTTCGCTCAGGCGCCGCGCGGGCTGATGATACGAAATCCGGAAGTGATCTTCCGGATTTCGTATCACAGCGCGATTTCGCGCGCGCCTCTCATCGCAGCGACACCGCCCCACCCGGATGCCGCCAGATCTTCCCGTCGAGTTCCAGTTCCATCAACAAACCCTGGACCACCCGGGCCGACAGCCCGGCCTGCCGCGCCAGGGCATCGACCGGCACCGGCGACGGGCCGAGGAGTTCGAGGAGGATCGTCCGCTCGTCCTGGCGCAGCGAAACCGGCGGGGTCTCGTCGAGGAGGCGTTGCGCCGGCTCGGCCGCCATGGCGGTGACCGGCTCGGCGGAGAAATCAATCTCGTCCCAGTAGAGCGCCGGCTCCGGCCGGTCCGCCGCGTCCTCGGCTCCCGTGTCCGGCGCCGGCCCGCCGATCAGGGGGCCGAGCACCGCCATGACGTGCTCGGGGGCGGCGCAGAGGGTGGCGCCGTCGCGGATCAGGTCGTTGGTGCCCTCCGCCCGGGGATCGAGGGGCGAGCCCGGCACGGCGAAGACCTCGCGGCCCTGCTCCAGGGCGAAGCGGGCGGTGATGAGCGAGCCGGAGCGCCGCGCCGCCTCGACCACGATCGTGCCGAGGGACAGCCCCGAGATGATGCGGTTGCGGCGCGGGAAGTCGCGGCCGCGGGGCTCCCAGCCCATCGGCATCTCGGCGACGATCGCACCACCATTGTCGAGGATGCGCGCGACCAGCTCCTCGTGCTCGGAGGGATAGATCCGGTCGTGCCCGCCGGCCAGAACCGCGACGGTGCCGGTCTGGAGCGCCGCCTTGTGCGCCCTCGCATCGACGCCGCGGGCCAATCCTGAGACGATCACCAGCCCTTCGCCGCCGAGCGCATGCGACAGGCGCTCGGTGAAGGTGAGACCGGCCGCGGACGCATTGCGCGAGCCGACGATGGCGACGGAGGGCCGCTTCAGGCAGGCGGAATCGCCGCGTAAGGAGAGCAGCGGCGGCGCATCGGCGGTGGCCTGGAGCGGCAGGGGATAATCGGGCTCGCCCATCGCCACGAAGCGGGCGCCGATCCGGGCCGCCGCCGCGATCTCGCGCTCGGCTTCCGCCTTGGTGATGACCCGGATCGGCTTGCCGCGGGACTTGGCGAGGCCGGGCAAGGCCTTCAACGCCGGCCCCGCCCCGCCGAACTTGTTCACCAGGCCCCGGAAGGTGCGCGGCCCGACGCCCTCGGAGCGGATCAGCCGGAGCCAGTCGAGGCGCTGCGCGTCGCTTAACTGCAAGACCCTCTCCCCTCGGCGATCCGCCGAACCTTGGGTGAGGGTCGTTGTCAGACCTTCAGCCCTTCTGCCCGATGCGCCCCTCCGTCCCCGCCACGAGGCGGCGGATATTGGGGGTGTGCTTCCACCATAGCAGCAGGGCGAGCACGCAGAACAGCACCGCGAGGCGCCCCTGACCGAGGGCCCACAGGGCGACGGGGGTGGCGGCCGATGCGGCGAGCGCGGACGCCGAGGAGTAGCGCAGCAGGAATGCGAGGCCGATCCAGATCACGGCGAAGACCAGCACGCCGAGGGGAAACAGGCCGAGCAGCACGCCGATGAAGGTGGCGACGCCCTTGCCGCCCTTGAAGCCGAGCCAGACCGGGAAGAGGTGGCCGAGGAAGGAGCCGAGTCCCGCCGCCATGGCCGCTTCCTGCCCGCCGAGGCGGGATGCGAGCACCACCGCGGCGGTGCCCTTCAGCGCGTCGCCCAGCAGCGTCGCGGCGGCGAGCCCTTTGCGGCCGGTGCGCAGCACGTTGGTGGCGCCGATATTGCCCGAGCCGATCGCCCGTACGTCGCCGAGGCCGGCAAAGCGCGTGAGGATGAGGCCGAAGGGAATCGCGCCGAAGAGGTAGCCGACGGCGAGCCAGAGGGCGATGAGCGTCCAGTCCGGCGCCATCAGCGCGTCTCCTCGCTGCGGTGGACGATGCGGCCGGCGACCATGGTCAGCGAGGCCAGCCCCTGCAGCCGCGCCTCGTCGAAGGGCGAGTTCTTCGAGCGCGACTTCAGCTGGCGCTTGTCGAGGACGTAAGGAGCATCCGGGTCGATCAGCACGAGGTCGGCCGGAGCGCCGGGGCTAAGGCGTCCGGTCTCGCGGCCGAGCACCCGCGACGGGGCGGCGGAGAGGGCGGCAAGCAGCCGCGGCAGCGAGACGTCGCCGGCATGGACCAGGCGCAAAGCGGCGGCGAGCAGCGTCTCGATCCCGAGCGCCCCGTCGGCGGCCTCGGCGAAGGGCAGGCGCTTGGTCTCGACGTCCTGCGGGTTGTGATCGGAGACGATCACGTCGATCACGCCCTCGTTGAGCGCCGCGACCACCGCCTGCCGGTCGGCCTCGGTGCGGAGCGGCGGCGAGAGCTTGCAGAAGGTGCGGTAGTGGCCGATGTCGTTCTCGTTCAGCACCAGGTTGTTGACCGAGACGCCGCAGGTGACGGGAAGCCCGGCTTCCTTGGCGCGGCGCACGATCTCGACCGAGTCGGCGCACGAGATCATCGCCGCGTGGTAGCGCCCGCCGGTCAGGCGCACGAGGCGGATGTCGCGCTCGAGAAGGATCGTCTCGGCCTCCCGCGGGATGCCGTGGAGCCCCAGCCGCGAGGCCATCTCGCCCTCGTTCATCACCCCGTCGCCGACGAGCGTCGGCTCCTCGACGTGCTGCATCAGCAGGACGCCGAAATCGCGGGCATAGGTCAGGGCGCGGCGCATCACCTGGGCGTTGGTGACGGCCTTGAGCCCATCGGTGAAGGCGACGGCGCCGGCCTCGGTGAGCAGGCCGAACTCGGTCATCACCTGGCCGGCGAGGCCCTTGGTGATCGCGGCGGCGGGCAAGACGTGGGTGCTGGCGGTGTCGCGGGCGCGCCGCAGCACGAAATCGACGATGGCCGGCTCGTCGATCGGCGGGTTGGTCTCGGGCATGCACACGAGCGTGGTCACGCCGCCGGCCGCGGCCGCCGCGCTGGCGCTCGCCAGGGTCTCGCGGTGCTCGGCGCCCGGCTCGCCCACGAAGGCGCGGAGATCCACGAGGCCGGCGGTGAGCACCTGGCCGCCGCACTCGATCACCTCGGCGCCCTCGGGCAGGGCGGCGGGTGTGCCCCAATGGACCTCGGCGATCGATTGATCGCGGACGAGCACCGCGCCCGGGCCTTCGCGGCCGGTGGCGGGGTCGATCAGGTGGGCGTTGGTGAGGAGAAGGCAGGAGGGTGACATCGGCCTACGAAGCGGGAAGTAAGGAAGGAGAGACGCGGGCGGGATCAGCCGGCGATCTCGTCGAGCACCAGCGCCCGCACGAGGCCGCTGCGCGTCAGGCCCCGCCGCTCGGCGGCCCGATCGACAGCGTGGAGCTGCGCGTCGTCGAGGCCGAGATCGTCGGCCGGCGGCCTGACGGCGACCGCGACGTGGCCCGCCGCGAGAGCACCGGCGACGTCCGGATCCGACCGCAGGACCTCGATGGAACGGGGCGCCGGCAGGACGGCGCCGTCCTCCCGCGCCAGGGCCGACCATTGCGCCAGCGCCTCGGCTCCTTGCGCCAGGGTCTCGTCGGCCGAATCACCGGCGGCGATGCAGCCCGGCAGGTCGGGGAACCAGAGGCCCCACAGGGTGCCGGGCTCCTTCTCCAGTATGCCGATATACGCGGTCACGGCTCCTCGCTCCCGTCCAGCCACCCGGCGTGCCGCGCGATCGACCGGGCGGTCCCGGACGGCAGGCTGCCGCGGCCCCGGGGCACCGCGACGTGCGGGCGTCCCGGCATGGTGTAGATGTCGTGCGTGCCCTTCGAGGGCCGGATCCGCCAGCCCTCCCGCTCGAGGCGCCGCCGGATCGCCTGGATGTCAAGGTCGAAGGCCCGCGGCGGCATGTCAAGCGGCGGTCACGCGTTCGGCAGGTGGGTCGCCAGCGCCTCCAGCACGGCCATCCGCACCGCGACCCCCATCTCGACCTGCTCCCGGATCAGCGACTGCGCGCCATCCGCGACCTCGGACGAGATCTCGACGCCGCGGTTCATCGGGCCAGGATGCATCACCAGCGCGTCGGGCTTGGCGTGGCGCAGCTTGTCGCCATCGAGGCCGAAATAGCGAAAATACTCCTTCACCGAGGGCACGAAGGAGCCGTTCATCCGCTCGCGCTGGAGCCGCAGCATCATGACGATGTCGACGTCTGTCAGCCCCTTGCGCATGTCGGTGAACACCTCGACGCCGAAGCGGGCGAGGCCCGGCGGCAGCAGGGTCGAGGGGCCGATCACCCGCACCCGGGCGCCGAGCGCCATGAGCAGGATGATGTTCGAGCGCGCCACCCGCGAATGCAGGACGTCGCCGCAGATCGCCACCGTCAGCCCCTCGACCCGGCCCTTGTTGCGGCGGATGGTCAGCGCGTCGAGGAGCGCCTGGGTCGGGTGCTCGTGGGCGCCGTCGCCGGCATTGACCACGGAGCAATCGACCTTGCGGGCGAGCAGATGCACCGCGCCGGCCTGGTGGTGGCGCACCACGATGATGTCGGGGCGCATCGCGTTCAGGGTCGCGGCGGTGTCGATCAGGGTCTCGCCCTTTTTCACCGACGAGGAGGCGACCGACATGTTCATCACGTCGGCGCCGAGGCGCTTGCCGGCCAGCTCGAACGAGGATTGGGTCCGCGTCGAAGGCTCGAAGAACAGGTTGATCTGGGTGCGTCCGCGCAACGTCGTGCGCTTCTTCTCGACCTGGCGGCTGATCTCGACGGCCTCGTCGGCACGGTCGAGGAGCGCCACGATGTCGAGGGGCGACAGACCCTCGATGCCGAGGAGGTGGCGGTGCGGGAAGCCGGGGGGTGCCTGGGTGCTCATCCTGAGACCAGGGCTATAGGAGGGCTCGGCGTCACCCGCAAGGACGGGCTTGCGGGAACGCTTCGGACCATCGGCGGTATTTGACAAGCGCCGCGTCATCACCCACTTGTCCGCTTCGCCGCGCGAAAATTCGCGCCAGCCGCCCCGCACAAGTTGAAGCCCGATCTGCCGCGGTGTGCTCTTCGAAGAGGCAACCCGTCCATGAAAGTCGTCGTCGTCGAGTCGCCCGCGAAAGCCAAGACGATCAATAAATACCTCGGCAGCGACTACGAGGTGCTGGCCTCGTTCGGGCATATCCGGGATCTTCCGGCGAAAGACGGCTCGGTCGATCCCGAGCAGGACTTCCATATGCTGTGGGAGCTGGAGGATCGCGGGGCCAAGCGCGTCGCCGAGATCGCGAAAGCCGTGAAGGGCGCCGACAAGCTGATCCTGGCGACCGACCCGGATCGCGAGGGCGAGGCGATCTCCTGGCACGTCCTGGAGGCGCTCCAGGCCAAGAAGGTGCTCAAGGACGTGCCCGTCGAGCGCGTCACCTTCAACGCCATCACCAAGGACGCGGTCGCGACCGCGATGGCCCAGCCGCGGGCGATCGACCAGGCGCTCGTCGACGCCTACCTGGCGCGCCGGGCGCTGGATTACCTCGTCGGCTTCAACCTCTCGCCGGTCCTGTGGCGCAAGCTCCCGGGCGCCCGCTCGGCGGGGCGCGTGCAGTCGGTGGCGCTCCGCCTCGTCTGCGACCGCGAGCGCGAGATCGAGACCTTCAAGCCGCGGGAATACTGGTCGATCGTCGCGACGCTCAAGACCGAGAGCGGCGCGGTGTTCGAGGCGCGGCTGGTGGGCGCCGACGGCAAGCGCATACAGCGCCTCGACGTCGGCACGGCAGACGAGGCCGAGGCCTTCCGGCGCGACCTGGAGCTTGCCACCTTCACGGTCGCGTCGGTCGAGGCCAAGCCCGCCAAGCGCCATCCTCAGCCGCCCTTCACCACCTCGACCTTGCAGCAGGAGGCCTCGCGCAAGCTCGGCCTCGCGCCGGCCCAGACCATGCGGGTGGCGCAGCGCCTCTACGAGGGCACCGAGATCGGCGGCGAGACCGTCGGCCTCATCACCTACATGCGGACCGACGGCGTCGACATGGCGCCGGAGGCGGTGGCCCAGGCGCGCCAGGTGATCGGCGCGGAGTATGGCGACGCCTACGTGCCGGGGGCGCCCCGCAAGTACAGCGTCAAGGCCAAGAACGCCCAGGAAGCCCACGAGGCGGTGCGCCCGACCGATCTCGCCCGGCTGCCGAAGGACGTCGCCCGCTTCCTCGAGCCGGAACAGGCCAAGCTCTACGAGCTGATCTGGATCCGCACCGTGGCGAGCCAGATGGAATCGGCGGAGCTGGAGCGCACCACGGTCGAGATCGCGGCGAATGTCGGTCCGCGCCGCATCGAGCTGCGCGCCACCGGCCAGGTGGTGAAGTTCGACGGCTTCCTCACCCTCTACCAGGAGGGCAAGGACGACGAGGAGGACGAGGAATCGCGCCGCCTGCCGCCGATGAAGGCCGGCGACGGGCTTACCCGCGAGCGCATCGCCGCGACCCAGCACTTCACCGAGCCGCCGCCGCGCTATTCCGAGGCGAGCTTGGTCAAGCGGATGGAGGAGCTCGGCATCGGCCGGCCCTCGACCTACGCCGCTGTGCTCCAGGTCCTGCGCGACCGCGAATACGTCAAGATCGACAAGAAGCGCCTGGTGCCCGAGGACAAGGGCCGGATCGTCACCGGCTTCCTCGAGAGCTTCTTCCGCCGCTACGTCGAGTACGACTTCACCGCCGACCTAGAGAGCCAGCTCGACCGGGTCTCGAACGCCGAGATCGATTGGCGTGCGGTGCTGCGCGACTTCTGGCGCGACTTCTCCGCGGCGATCGCCGGCACCAAGGAACTGCGCACCACCGAGGTGCTGGAGGCGCTGAACGGGCTTCTGGCCGAGCACATCTTCCCGGCCAAGGCCGACGGCTCGAACCCGCGCGCTTGCCCGACCTGCGGCAGCGGCCAGCTCTCGCTCAAGCTCGGCAAGTTCGGCGCCTTCGTCGGTTGCTCGAACTATCCCGAGTGCAAGTACACCCGCCAGCTCAACGCCACCGGCCTCGACGGCGACGGCGAAGGGTCCGGCGAAGGCGGCCAGCCCGGCGTGCGGGTGCTCGGCGACGATCCCGAGACCGGCCTGCCGGTGACCCTGCGCGACGGCCGCTTCGGCCCGTTCCTGCAGCTCGGCGAGGCTTCCGCCGAGAAGGGGGCGGAGAAGCCGAAGCGCTCCTCCCTGCCCAAGGGTCTGTCGCCGTCGGCGGTCGACCTGGAAAAGGCGCTCAAGCTCCTGTCGCTGCCGCGCGAGGTGGCGCGTCACCCGGAGACCGGCGAGCCGATCCTGGCCAATATCGGCCGCTACGGTCCTTACGTGCAGCACGGCAAGACCTACGCCAATCTCGGCAAGGACGACGACGTGCTGGAGGTCGGCGCCAACCGCGCCATCGACCTGATCGTCCAGAAGGAGCAGGGCGGCGGGCGGCGCCCGGCACAGGATCCCGGCCGCGTGATCGGCACCGCGCCGGGCAGCGACACCCCGATCACCGTGAAGGCCGGCCGCTACGGCGCCTACGTCACCGACGGCGAGATCAACGCCACCCTGCCGAAGGGGGCGGACGCCGAGGCCGTGACGCTCGACGAGGCGTTGCGCCTGATCGCGGCGCGGCGCGAGGCCGGCGGCGGGACGAAGAAGAAGGCGGGCGCGCGCAAGGCGCCTGCCAAGGCGGCGACCAAGACCGCGAAGGCCAAGACCGCGAAGGCGGAGGCGGCCGACGGGACCGAGGGCGAGGCGGCGACGCCCAAGCCGGTGGCCCGGAAGGCGGCGGCCAAGGCACCCGCGACGAAGAGCACGACCGCCAAGAAGGCTCCGGCGAAGAAGTCGGCGGCGAAGAGCGCGGCCGGCGAGTAGAACGCGACGCGCGAACCCTTCCCCCCTCTGCGGGGGAGGGTGGACCCTGCGTCAGCAGGGGCCGGGAGAGGGGCAGCGCGACGGTGATCCAGAGGGCGCCCGTCATCACGGTCGCGACCTCTCCGGAAGCGTTGTCCCCTCTCCCGCCCCACTCCGTGGGGCACCCTCCCCCGCAGAGGGGGGAGGGTTGAAGTGGTGCGCCCTACTCCAGAAAATCCTCCTCCCCGTCCTCGCGCAGCCCGTCGAGCACATCCAGGCAGCCCTGCAGGATGTAGGCCGCCGCGAGCTTGTCGACGAGTTCGCCGCGCCGGGCCCGGGACGCGTCGGCCTCCAGCAGGGTGCGGGTGACGGCGGCCGTGGACAGGCGCTCGTCCCAGAACAGCACCGGCAGCGGCAGGATCGGTTTCAGGTTGCGCACGAAGGCGCGGGTCGATTGCACCCGCGGGCCCTCGCTGCCGTCCATGTTGAGGGGCAGCCCGACCACCAGCCCGCCGACCGCGTGTTTCGTCGCGATCGCCGCCAAGGCCGCGGCATCGGGCGTGAACTTGACCCGCCGGATCGTCTCCAGCGGCGAGGCGATCCGGCGCTGCACGTCCGAGAGGGCGAGCCCGATGGTCTTGGTGCCGAGGTCGAGCCCGAGCAGGCGGGCGCCGCCGCGCGACCCGGCGGCAAAAGCCGCGATGGTCTCCCGGTTCACGGCCGGCCTCCGCGCGTTAGGTAGGCTGTGCCGGCCCCGCCCCGCCGCAGCGTCCGGGCGGTCGGCCGCCGATTCCGAAAAATCCTTCGCCCGGAGATCATCCGATGCGCATCACCTGGTTCGGCCATTCCACCTTCCGCCTCGATTTCGGGTCCGCTCACGTGTTGATCGATCCGTTCTTCAGCGGCAACCCGGCCTTCGAGGGCGACCGCCAGGCGGCGACCGCGGGCGCGACCCATATCCTCATCACCCACGGCCACGGCGACCATGTCGGCGACACGGTCGAGATCGCCGCCGAGACCGGCGCCAAGGTCGTCACCAACTACGACCTGTGCATGTGGCTGTCCTCGAAGGGCGTGACGAAACTGGAGCCGATGAATACCGGCGGCACGGTCGATGTCGGGGGGTTCCGGGTCAGCCTGGTGCGGGCCGACCACTCGGCCGGCATGAGCGAGGCCGGGGTGACGGTGCCGCTGGGACTGCCGAACGGCGTGATCGTGCGCGCCGAGGGCGAGCCGACGGTCTACCACATGGGCGACACCGACATCTTCGGCGACATGGCGCTGATCCAGGAGATCTACCGGCCCGACGTGCTGATGGTGCCGATCGGCGACCGCTTCACCATGGGGGCGGAGACCGCGGCGCTGGCGGTCAAGCGCTTCTTCAAGCCGAAGGCCGTGATTCCCTGCCACTACGGCTCCTTCCCGATCGTCGACCAGAGCGCGGAGCGCTTCGTGTCCGCGCTCGACGGCAGCGGCGTGCAGGTGATCGTGCCGCACAAGGGCACCGCCGTCACGGTGTAGGACGAGGCGCGGCCGCCCTCCCCCGGGGGCGGCCGGCGCGGTCGAACGGCCGGCACCGTTAAGGTTAACGGAAGGTTGACGTGGCGGGGTGGCTCTGGCGGGATTAACGAAACGTTAACCTGTCGTGTCCCCGCATCGAGGTCGCCGTGGCTGCCGTCATCCTTCCCTTCTCGTCCGGCGCCGGCCGGCAGGATCGCTCCCCCGCGACGGAGCTTTCCCCGCCGATGCAGGGCCGGATGACCCTCGACCTCGACGGGGGTTTGAGCCCGCTGCGGGGCAAGCTGCCCGCCGCCGGCGGGAGCTTCGCCCCGGCCGTCTCCCGCCGGGTGCCGGCCGACGCGATCCTGGCCATCGGCCGCCGGATCTGCCGGGCCGCTTCGCTCCCC
This sequence comes from Methylobacterium sp. SyP6R, assembly GCF_019216885.1. Taxonomy (NCBI): domain Bacteria; kingdom Pseudomonadati; phylum Pseudomonadota; class Alphaproteobacteria; order Hyphomicrobiales; family Methylobacteriaceae; genus Methylobacterium; species Methylobacterium synurae. The sequence goes on from NZ_JAAQRC020000001.1 coordinate 5,986,761, forward strand.
GCCGAGCCGGCGCCGCAGGACGGCGCCCCCCGGCGGATGCCGCGCAAGCACAAGCTGATGCTGCTGACCGCGGCGGCCGTGCTCTATACGGGCGGCATGGAGGCGCGCCGGAACTTCAAGCCGCGCGCGGTGATGATCGAGGCGCCGGCGAGCCGGGCCCACGCCATCGCGGCGCTCCCGCTCCAGCGGCCGGCGGCCTGACCCACCCCGCCCGTTGCGGCAGCGCGAAAGCCGGTGTTATAGCGCCTCGCGGCCGTGAACCGGCCGCCGGGCTCGTCGAGCCCGGTTCCTCGCTTGTCCGAACGGAGTGCCCATGTCGGTCGACGCCAAGACGGTCCGGCGCATCGCGCATCTGGCGCGGATCGCGGTCACCGACGACGAGGTGGCGCCGCTCCAGGACGAGTTGAACGCCATCCTGTCCTTCGTCGAGCAGCTCGACGCGGTCGACGTGTCGGGTGTCGAGCCGATGACCTCGGTGACCCCGATGGCGATGAAGAGCCGCGAGGACGTGATCACCGATGGCGGCCACGCCCGCGAGATCGTGTTCAACGCGCCGCTGACCGAGGACAACTACTTCGTGGTGCCGAAGGTCGTCGAGTAATCTCGTTCGAGACCGCCGAGACCGCCGACAGCGCACCCAAGACGGCCGATGGCCGCGACAGGACGAGACGATCGTGAGCACCAAGCCGGCAGAGCTGACCGACCTCACCCTGGCGCAGGCCCGCGACGGGCTGCGGGCCAAGGATTTCTCCGCCCGGGAGCTGACGCAGGCCCATCTCTCGGCGATCGAGAAGGCGCGCGTGCTGAACGCCTACCTGCTCGAGACGTCCGACCGGGCGCTCGCCATGGCCGAGGTCGCCGACCAGAAGCTCGCCGCCGGCGAGGCCCGGCCGCTCGAGGGCCTGCCGCTCGGCATCAAGGACCTGTTCTGCACCCACGGGGTCACCACCACGGCGGGCTCGAAGATCCTCGAGGGCTTCCAGCCGCATTACGAATCCACCGTCACCCACAATCTGTGGCGTGACGGCGCGGTGATGCTCGGCAAGCTCAACCTCGACGAGTTCGCCATGGGCTCGTCGAACGAGACCAGCGCCTACGGCCCGGTGATCTCGCCCTGGCGCAGGCCCGGCGACGAGACCAGGCTGGTGCCCGGCGGCTCGTCGGGCGGCTCGGCCGCCGCGGTCGCGGCCCGCCTGTGCCTCGGCGCCACCGCCACCGATACCGGCGGCTCGATCCGCCAGCCGGCGGCCTTCACCGGCACGGTCGGGATCAAGCCCACTTACGGCCGCTGCTCGCGCTGGGGCACGGTCGCCTTCGCGTCGTCCCTCGACCAGGCCGGGCCGATCGCCCGCACGGTGCGCGACACCGCGATCCTGCTGACCTCGATGTCCGGCCACGACGACAAGGACACCACGTCCGTCAACCTGCCGGTGCCGGACTTCGAGGCGGCGGTGAACCGCGGCGTCAAGGGCCTGACCATCGGCATCCCGAAGGAGTACCGGGTCGACGGCATGCCGGCCGAGATCGAGCGGCTGTGGCAGCAGGGCGCCGACTGGCTGCGCGAGGCCGGCGCCAAGGTGGTCGAGGTCTCGCTGCCGCACACGAAGTACGCGCTGCCGGCCTACTACATCGTGGCGCCGGCCGAGGCGTCCTCGAACCTCGCCCGCTACGACGGCGTCCGCTACGGCCTGCGCGTTCCGGCGCGCGACATCGTCGGGATGTACGAGGGCACCCGCGCCGCCGGCTTCGGCCGCGAGGTCAAGCGCCGGATCATGATCGGCACCTACGTGCTCTCGGCCGGCTATTACGACGCCTATTACGTCCGGGCGCAGCAGATCCGCACGCTGATCAAGCGCGACTTCGAGCAGGTCTACGCCTCGGGCGTCGACGCGATCCTCACCCCCACCACCCCGTCGGCCGCCTTCGGCTTCGGCGAGAAGGCCAAGGCCGACCCGGTCGAGATGTACCTCCTCGACGTGTTCACCGTGACGGTGAACATGGCCGGTCTCCCGGGTCTCGCCGTTCCGGCGGGCCTCGACGCGCAGGGGCTGCCGCTCGGCCTCCAGCTGATCGGCCGGCCCTTCGACGAGGAGACGCTGTTTGCCGCCGGCCAGGTGATCGAGGAGGCGGCGGGCCGCATCGCCCTGCCGCAGGCGTGGTGGGCGTGAACCACCCCACCGTCCCGTATTACCCGCCCGAAGTCTGGATCATGGCGGCGTTCGATCCCGTCCTGATCGGGCTCGCGCTGTTTCTCGGCTGGAAGGCGGACCAGTTCGGCAAGGTGGTGCTCGTCGCCATCATGGCGCTCGTCGCCTCTGTGCTGGTGTCGTGGGTGCTGACCGGGATCGGCGTGCCGTGGCCGGCGCCGATCGGGCGGGAATTGCCCACCTTCTTTCCGGTGCGGACGGGTGCGGCGCTGATCTACGCGATCGTCGGCTACTCCGCCCGCCGGGTGATCGCGCCGCGCGCTTGACGGCTTCGCGCCGCCCTTCCTACTAGGCGCAATCGCTCCCCTCGCCCCACGGGAGAGGGGGGAAATCGCTTGAGAGACCTGACCCTCATGAACGCTCCCGTGAACCCCAAGAAGCTGATCAAGGGCGCGCTGGGCGACTGGGAGGTGGTGATCGGCATGGAGATCCATGCCCAGGTCACCAGCCGCTCGAAGCTGTTTTCCGGCGCGCCGACCGCCTTCGGGGCCGAGCCGAACGACAACGTCTCGCTGGTCGACGCCGCGATGCCCGGCATGCTGCCGGTGATCAACCGCGAATGCGTCGCGCAAGCCGTGCGCACCGGCCTCGGCCTCAAGGCGCAGATCAACCACCGCTCGGTGTTCGACCGGAAGAACTACTTCTACCCGGACCTGCCCCAGGGCTACCAGATCAGCCAGTACAAGAGCCCGATCGTCGGCGAGGGCGAGGTGCTGGTCGATCTCCCCGACGGCGAGAGCATCACGGTCGGGATCGAGCGCCTGCACCTCGAGCAGGATGCCGGCAAGTCGCTGCACGACCAGTCCCCGACGATGAGCTTCGTCGACCTCAACCGGTCGGGCGTGGCGCTGATGGAGATCGTCTCGAAGCCGGACCTGCGCTCCTCGGAGGAGGCCAAGGCCTACGTGACGAAGCTGCGCACCATCCTGCGCTACCTCGGCACCTGCGACGGCGACATGGAGAAGGGCTCCTTACGCGCCGACGTGAACGTGTCGGTGCGCAAGGTCGGCGACCCCTTCGGCACCCGCTGCGAGATCAAGAACGTCAACTCGATCCGCTTCATCGGCCAGGCGATCGAGGTCGAGGCGCGGCGCCAGATCGCCATCATCGAGGATGGCGGCACGATCGATCAGGAGACCCGCCTGTTCGACCCGACCAAGGGCGAGACACGCTCGATGCGCTCGAAGGAAGAGGCGCACGATTACCGCTACTTCCCCGATCCGGACCTGCTGCCGCTCGAATTCGACCAGGCCTTCGTCGATCGCCTGGCCGCCGGCCTGCCGGAACTGCCCGACGCCAAGAAGGCCCGCTTCATCGAGGCTTACGGCCTGTCGCCCTATGACGCGACGGTGCTGGTGGCCGAGCGCGCCTCCGCCGACTATTTCGAGGCGGTGGCCAAGGGCCGCGACGGCAAGATCGCGGCGAACTGGGTCATCAACGAGCTGTTCGGCCGCCTGAACAAGGAGGGCAAGAGCATCGAGGACAGCCCGGTCTCGGCGGCTCAGCTCGGCGCGATCGTCGATCTGATCGGCGACAACACCATCTCGGGCAAGATCGCCAAGGACGTGTTCGAGATCGTCTGGAGCGAAGGCGGCGAGCCGCGCCAGATCGTCGAGAGCCGGGGCTTGCGCCAGGTCACCGATACCGGGGCGATCGAGGCGGCGATCGACCAGATCATCGCGGCCAACCCCGACAAGGTCGAGCAGGCCAAGGCCAAGCCCACCCTGCTCGGCTGGTTCGTCGGCCAGACCATGAAGGCGACCGGCGGCAAGGCCAACCCGGCGGCGGTGAACGCGCTGCTCAAGGCGAAGCTCGGCATCGAGTAGCCAAACCTCGACGGCGCCGCCGCTGAACCCTCCCCCCTCTGCGGGCGAGGGTGGCGAACGAAGTGAGCCGGGAGAGGGGACGCCGCTTCCGGAGAGGTCGCGCCCGTGATGACGGGCGACCCACCCGGTAACGTCGCGCCTCATTCGGCGGCGACGGCCGCGCGACAAACTGGCATGGGCGCTCCCGCGCCCTTGCCGGCTCATGCCGCGGCTCCCTACCCTCGCGGGTGGCCTCCCGGCGGGGCGGCCCGCCCCCGCGAGGCCGCATGCCTGACCTGTTCAGCCCCTTCACCCTGAAGGACGTCACGCTCCGCAACCGGATCGCGATGTCGCCGATGACCATGCATCGCTCGGTCGACGGGGCGATGGGCGACTACCACGTGATGCTCTACGGCTCGCGGGCGGCGGGCGGGTTCGGGCTCGTCTTCCCAGAACAGATCGCCATCACCCCGGAGGGGCGCACCACCAGCGCCTGCGCGGGCATCTGGGACGACCGTCACGTCGAGGGGCTCGCTCGGGTCACCCGCATCATCCGGGAGATGGGCGGGGTGCCGGCGATCCAGCTCGGCCATACCGGGCGCAAGGGCAGCGAGCAGAAACCCTGGGAGGGCAAGCTCCAGCTCCCGCCGGACCATCCCGACGGCTGGCAGCTCAAGGCCCCCTCCCCGATCTCCTATGGCGGCCGCTACACCTACCCGGTCGAGGAACTGACGGTCGAGGAGATCGCCGGCATCCACCGAGCCTACGCGGACGCGGCGCGCCGGGCGCTCGACGCCGGGTTCGAGTGGCTGGAGATGCATTTCGCCCACGGCTATCTCGGCGCCAGCTTCTTCTCTCCGCTCGCCAACCAGCGCACCGACCGCTACGGCGGGAGCCTCGACAACCGCTTGCGGTTCCACCTCGAAGCCCTCGACGCCGTGCGGGCGGTATGGCCCGAGCGCCTGCCCCTGACCATGCGGCTCGGCTCCGACGACCTCCACCCCGACGGCGTACAGTTCGACGAGGCTGTGGTGGCGGTCGCCAAGATGAAGGAGCACGGCCTCGACCTCGCCGACCTGTCGATCGGCTTCAATACCGACGCGATGACCGATCCGCCCTTCGCCCGGATGTCGTTCATGGTCGAGCGCGGCACGCGGGTGCGGCGCGAGGTCGGGATCCCGGTGGGCGTCAGCTGGAATCTCGGCCTGCCGGCTTTGGCCGACCGGGTGATCCGCGACGAGTTGATCGACCTCGTCTTCCTCGGCCGGCCCGCCCTGTCGAACCCGCACTGGCCGGTCTGGGCGGCGCGGGAACTCGCGCATCCCGACCCGTTCTCCCTGGTGCCGGAGGATTGGGGCTGGTGGCTGCGCAACTTCCGCGCCCATGAAGCCTGCATCGGCTGGCCTGCATCGGCTGGCCCGGCCCCGGGAGAGCGCCCCGACGCCGCCTGACGGGTTTCGGACCGGAACGCGCAGCGGCGGATCAGGGTCGCGCCACCCCCGGGCGAGGTTTGGATTCGTGAGCCTCGGCAGCGCCTTGACGTCTCGATTTACGGTGATGACAGGTGGTTTTTCGAGAGCTTTTTCAATCGTTCCGGCGATCTCCATAAATATTTTCGCGGTCGCCTTGCGCTCTGGCAAATTCTCGTTTAGAGATGATGAATCGATTGTTGGCCTGATTACCGAGCCTCTCCGCCGCGTTTCCGCTGGCGCACGCTCTGCCACTCGCTCCAAATCCGTCGATTGATTCGAGCCTTGGCGCCGCTGACAGCGTGCCGAGCTCCATCCTACGCTTGCAGATCATGGATACGACAATGACTATCGGCACCGTGAAGTGGTTCAACGTCCAGAAGGGTTTCGGCTTCATCCAACCGGATGACGGCGGCAAGGACGTGTTCGTGCACATCTCTGCCGTCGAGCGGTCGGGCATGCAGACCCTCAACGAGGGCCAGAAGATCTCCTACGAGATGGAGACCGACCGGCGCAGCGGCAAGCAATCCGCCGGCAACCTGCGCGCCGCGTAACGGCTCGACGATCCGGGATGCGGAGGATTTCGTCCGCATCCCTCGCCCTGCGCCGCGGCGCGGGCCCGACCTCCAACGGATACTCTTGAGTGAATTTTACCTTCAGTTCGCAGTCCACGTCCCCGACCCCGGCGATCGAGCCCCCCACTTTCCAGGTGCGGCAGATCTGGCAGCAGGTCGATCATGAGAGCCGCGAGGTCAGCCACCTGATCGACCGGACCTATCGGTATCACTCGGTCCGGGAGCTGCATTGGCACCTCGCCGACCGGTTCTCCCGCCCGATCCACTCCCTCGCCCTGCACAGGGTTTGAGCGATGGGCAAGTTCAAGGAAGCGCCGCTCGGCGACCGGCTGGGTTCGGCCGATGCCGCCCGCCGGGCCACGCTCGCCCGGTTCCAGGCGCGGGCCACCGACACCGACCCGACCCTCGCGGCACGCCGCGCCGCACGGCAGGCGATCACCGCAGCGCGGACCATCCGTCTCGCCGAGCGCGAGACCGAACGGGCTGCGCAGGAGGCCGCGCGGCTCGCGCGGGAAGCCGAGGCGGAGGCCGAAGCCACCCGTCTGCGTGAGATCGCCGCCGCCGAGGAGACGGAGCGCGCCGCCGAGGCAGAGCGGAATGCCGAGACGCTGCAAGCCGAGCAGAAAGCCGCGCGCGACGCCCGCTACGCCGCCCGCAAGGCACGCAAGCGGGGCTGAACGCCCCGCCGGCACCGATTGTCGAAAGGATCTGCGCGATGACCTACAAGTTCAAGCTGAACCAGCGCGTGCGGATGGTGCGGTCCGGATCGTCCGACGCCCAGGCCAGCGACATGGATTCCTTCGAGGTCGTCCGCCTGATGCCGGAGGATCGCAGCGGCGAAGCCGCCTATCGCATCCGGTCGCGGATGGGCGAACGCGCGGTTCGGGAGAGCGAGATCGTCGCCCTACCGTAATGCCCGGATGTTCGACCACGATGCCGGGCGCCCGGTCGCGATGGATCACTGTGGTCTCCTCGGCCATCGCCGAGGCCGAGAAGCCGGCCAGGATGATCGCAGTCGCGCTGGCAGTAAAGACTGTCTGAATTGATGTTATTCTCAGTTCATCTGGGGATAACAACGTCGGTGCGGAAGATGAGTTTCAGATTTTCTGACTAGTCTGGCCCATCGGATAGCCTGATAGGATTATCATCTTCGCCGGGCAGCGCGGCGGGTACCGATGCGTCCATGCATGGCGTTGAGATAGATTGCGGGCGCCGCGGAAGACCGCCTCGTCGCTCTGCAGATCGCCTGCAACGATCTGGAAATAGTGCCAGCTCATCCGGAACGATGCGCCGTGACCCGAGGCCGGCTCCCTGAACCGGACCAGCGCCACGCCGGCCGCCTGGGCGGCGGTGGATCACATCATTTGCGTGAACCTGTCCGCAGGCCGGTGATCAGGAGAGTAACGCGTCCCGGTCGAGCCCGAGCGCCGAGGCCACCTCGGTCAGGGCCCGGTGCTCGGAGGGGCTGATGCCCTCGAAATCCGCGACGTCGGCGGCGATCAGGAAGACGCTCTGGCGCTGCTCCGCCGGGCGCTCGGCCAGGGCTTCGATGAAGTGGATGTTCTGCATCCGCCCGGCGCGGGTACGGGCGCGGCCGATCGCGTCGTAGAGCTCTTCCTCCAGCATCAGGCTGTCATAGCCCTTCTCGAGGATCGGATCGGCGAGCATGCCCTTCAGCGCCGCCTCGAACTCCGCTCCGGCGACCTCGCCATCGGCCACGATCACGTTGGCACAGGCCGACACCGCGGCCTTCATCAGCGGAGCGTCACCCGCATAGGCGGTCACCGTCTGCTTGAACCGGCCGAAGGCCGCCTGGACGAGGCTCATGGGACTCCCTTACGCGCATGCACGATACCCTCCTTAGCAAGCGCGGCGGTAAGAGAAAATCGGCAGGCTGCCGCAGCGCAGCATGTCGGCGTCGTCAGGGTTCCGGCCGCAGTTCCTAGCGGATTTGGGCATGCGCCGGGCGCGCGAACAGCCCGGCACCTCCGGTCACGTTGCCAACCGGTTGCAGGCCGCCGCGCGCCGATGCTAACCCGTCGTTCAAGAACAGGACGGGGGAGGCAAGCGTGGATGCAGACGAGCGCCACACGGGGCGAGCCCTCGCCCCACGGCCCTCCTCCGCCCTGGCGAAGCCGCCGGCCCCGGCGATCCCCGCCGCCCCGACCCGCCTGACCGCCCGGCTGCAGCGCGCTTACACGATCGCCGACCTGCGCGCCCAGGCGGCCCGGCGGCTGCCGCAGGCGGTGTTCGACTTCATCGACGGCGGCGCCGAGGACGAGCGCACCTTGCGCGACAACGTCGAGGCCTTCGACGGCTGGATGCTGATGCCGCGGGTCGGCGTCGATGTCGGCACCCGCGACCTGTCCCGGTCGATCCTCGGATATCGCGCGTCCCTGCCGATCATGATGGCGCCGACCGGGCTCGCCGGTTTCTTCTGGCCCGACGGCGAGGTGGCGGGCGCGCGGGCGGCGGCGCGCGCCGGCATCCCCTACTGCCTGTCGACCAATTCCGTCGCCTCGATCGAGCAGGTGGCGGAGGGCGCGCCCGAGGGCGAGCGCTGGTTCCAGCTCTACTTCCTGCGCGACCGGGACTGGATGCAGGCGCTCCTGCGCCGCGCCGCCGCGTCGCGCTACCGGGTGCTCTGCCTCACCGTCGACCTCGCGGTGCAGGGCCGGCGCGAGCGCGACCTGCGCAACGCCTTCACCATGCCGCTCAAGCCCCGCCTCTCCACCGCCCTCGATCTCGCCCGACGGCCGGCCTGGCTCGCCGGTGCCGCCCGGTCGCGGCTCGGCTTCGGCAACTTCCAGATGGCAGGGACCGGCTTCACCAGCGTGGCGCAGCACGTCGCCTCGCTGTTCGACCCCTCGGCCAGTTGGGACGACATCGCGCGCATCCGCGACCTTTGGCGCGGCCCGATGGCGCTGAAGGGCCTGCTGCATCCGGGCGACGCCGAGACGGCGGTGGCGCTCGGCATCGAGGCGGTGATCGTCTCCAACCATGGCGGCCGCCAGCTCGACGACGTGCCGGCGGCGATCACCGCCCTGCCGGACGTGGCCGAGGCGGTGGCGGGCCGAGCCGAGATCATCCTCGACGGCGGCGTGCGCCGCGGCACCGACGTGATCAAGGCACTGGCGCTCGGCGCCACCGCCTGCAGCCTGGGGCGGCCGTTCCTGTGGGGCCTCTCGGCCGGCGGGACCGCGGGCGTCTCCCGGGCGATCGAGATTTTCGGGAGTGAACTCGACAACGCGATGACGTTGCTGGGAACCCCGACGCTCGACGCCATCACACGGGACCATGTGCGGATGCGGCGGGGCGGGTGGTGAGGGGCCCCGATCACCTGCTGACTCGCACACCCTTCGCCGTCATCCCTCGACTCTCCCCCCTACCCCACTTGCAGCCACATACTTCGGCCCTGAAGGTCAAGCGCTTGTAAAATTGGGTCTTTTTATCCCCATAGGGGCAGGACTGCACACGGAATCGTCGAGACAGGAATGGCGCGGGTTTCCTCCTCTCCCCGCGGGCGGGGAGAGGGCCGACGACACCTTGTCGTGTCGTCGGCAAGCGGAGGCGAAAGCCGTAGCGAGGGTGAGGGGGTCTCGACGGATGAGACTCCTCCGGACACACCCCCTCACCCTCGCCCTGCGGGCTTGCTGCATCTCCTGAACGGAGACGCAGCCCTCTCCCCGCCCGCGGGGAGAGGGGGAACCCGCGCCTATTCTTGTCCCTGGACGACCCCATCCTCGGGAGCGAGCGCTGGCGCGCCGCTCACCCCACCGCCTCCCCGTCCCGCAAGGCCCGCCGCAGCACCTTGCCGACATTGGTCTTCGGCAGGCTGTCGCGGAAGACGATGCGGCGCGGCACCTTGTAGGCCGTGAGGCCTTCCCGGGCATAGGCGCGAAGCGCCTCCGCCGTCAGGTCGGGGTCGCGCCGGACCACGTGGGCGACGACGCTCTCGCCGGTCTCCGCCGCGGGCTCGCCCACCACCGCCACTTCGAGCACGCCCGGATGGGCGGCGAGCACGTCCTCGACCTCGTTCGGATAGACGTTGAAGCCGGAGACCAGGATCATGTCCTTCATCCGGTCGACGATGCGGACCTGGCCGTCGGGCTCGATCACCGCGATGTCGCCGGTGCGGAAGAAGCCGTCCGGGGTCATCGCCCGGGCGGTCTCGTCGGGCCGGCCCCAGTAGCCGGCCATCACCTGCGGGCCGCGGACGCAGAGCTCGCCGGGCTGGCCCATCGGCAGGGTCGTGCCGGCGTCGTTGCGGATGCAGACCTCGGTCGAGGAGACCGGGTAGCCGATGGTGCCCGACCAGTCGTGCAGGTCCGGCGGGTTGATCGAGACCACCGGCGAGGTCTCCGACAGGCCGTAGCCCTCGATCACCGTCTTGCCGGTCGCCGCCTTCCAGCGCTTTGCGACGGGTCCCTGCATCGCCATCCCACCGGCGATGGAATATTCGAGCCGCGACCAGTCGACCTTGGCAAGGTCGGGATGGTTGAGGAGCGCGTTGAACAGGGTGTTGACGCCCGACAGGTTGGTGAACCGGCTCTTGCGCAGCAACGTCACGAAGCCGCCGATGTCGCGCGGGTTCGGCACCAGCAGGCAGCAGGCCCCGAGCCGCATCATGAAGAAGAAGCAGCAGGTCAGCGCGAAGATGTGGTAGAGCGGCAGGGCCGTCACCATCACCCGGCCGGGCCCCTCGTCGTCGCGCATGCGGAACCACACCCGGCTCTGCTCGACATTGGCGGCGACGTTGCGATGGGTCAGCATCGCCCCCTTCGACACGCCGGTGGTGCCGCCGGTATATTGCAGGAAGGCGAGGTCGTCGGAACCGACCGCGACCGGCCGGAACGTCGCCTTGCGCCCCGCGGCGAGCGCCGCCTTGAAGTGCGTGCGGCGTGCGGCCGGCAGGCTGAAGGCCGGCACCGCCTTCTTCAGGTGGCGCGCCGCGAGCGTGATCAGCGAGCCCTTGAGCCCGAGCCCGTCGCCGGCGCCGGCCACCACCACCCGTTCGAGACCGGGCAGGTCGGGCAGCGCCTCGGCGACGGTGTGGCAAAAGTTCTCCAGCACGAAGAGCGCCCGGGCGCCGGCATCGCGCAGCTGGTGGGTGAGTTCGCGGGGGGTGTAGAGCGGGTTGACGTTGACCACCGTGGCGCCGGCGAGCAGCACCCCGACGAGCGCGATGGGAAAGGCCGGCACGTTCGGCATCATGATGGCGACCCGGTCGCCCTTGCCGATGCCGTGCGCCTGGAGCCAGGCCGCCACCGCCCCGCCCTCGCGCCGCAGGGCCGCATAGGTCAGCGAGGCCCCGAAACAGCTGATCGCCGGCCGGTCGGCGAAGCGTTGCGCACACGATTCGATCAGCTCGACCAGCGTGCCGAGGCCGTTCACGTCGATCTCCGCCGGGACGCCGGCCGGGTAGGCGGCGAGCCAGGGCCGCGGCGGGGTGTTCGGTTCCATCGCGCTCGACCCCTTGCCCATGAACTCCTGCCCTCCCGGTGCCGGATGCCTCCTTGGATGCCACGCGGGGCTCCGGCTTACCTCTGGGTTAGCGCCTAGCCGAGGCCGTTTCAACCGACCCGCGAGGACCGGCGAGGCCGAGGATCGCATGGGGCAGGAACGCCGCGAGCACGATTCCCAGGGACACCATCGTTTGCGTACCGGCGAGCGGACGGCGTGGAAAACCCGAGAGGCCGAGATCCCGTGCCGCCGCCAGGAGGCCGAGGGCCCAGGCGAGCGCGACGAAGCGCAGAAGCCCCCGGACGAGGGCCCGGCGCCAGGTGCCGCGACGCGGCAGGCCGCGGGCGATCAGGGCGGCAAAGCCCAAGGCTCCGCCGAACACGGACGCCGCCACAACCGCGCCGAGCCCCTGCGCCAGGGCCATCGGCTGGCCGGACAGGAAGGCGACGCCTCCGACCGAGAAGCCGGCCCGCAGCACCAGCCCACCATAGGTCGGGTGCAGCGACAGGGCGACGACGAGGGCGACGCCGAAAACCGCCCCGAGCCAGCCCCGCCAGCCCGGCGCGGAGAGCGGCAGCAGGGCCGCCCGCACGACGCCGTACACGATGGCCGCGAAGAACAGCGGGTAGCGGTCGGCGAAGAAGCCGTAGACCCACGCGTCGAGGCCGGCCGAAGCCAGGCTGCCCTGCGTCGCGCCGGTCGCGGCGGCGAGCGCCACCGCGGCGAGGGCCGCCCCGAGCGGGATCAGGGCGGCGAGGTGCCCCGTCCGGGAGGATGTCCGGGCCCCCGGACGGTCTCCGGCCGCGGCGCTCACGCCTCGTAGTGGTCGCGCACGAGCCGGTCGAGGAGGCGCACGCCCCAGCCCGAGCCCCAGGAGCGGTTGGTCTCGGTGGCCGGCGAGCCCATCCCGACGCCGGCGATGTCGAGGTGGATCCACGGCACGTCGTTGACGTAGCGCTTGAGGAACTGGGCCGCCGTGGCCGAGCCGCCGTGCCGGCCGCCGGTGTTCTTCATGTCGGCGAATTTCGACTCGATCAGCTTGTCGAAGCCCGGCGCCAGCGGCATCCGCCAGACCTTCTCGCCGGTGGCCTCGCCCGCCGCCGAGAGGCGCTGCGCCAGCTCGTCGTTGTTCGAGAACATGCCGGCGAATTCCTGGCCGAGCGCCACCAGGATCGCGCCCGTCAGGGTCGCGAGATCGATCATGAACCGGGGCTTGTAGGTCTGCTGGACGTGCCAGAGCACGTCGGCGAGCACCAGGCGGCCTTCCGCGTCGGTGTTGATGATCTCGATCGTCTGGCCCGACATCGAGGTGACGATGTCGCCGGGGCGCTGGGCCTTGCCGTCGGGCATGTTCTCGACGAGACCGATGGCGCCGAGCGCGTTGACCTTGGCCTTGCGGCTGGCGAGCGCGTGCATCAGGCCGACGACGCAAGCCGCGCCCGCCATGTCGCCCTTCATGTCCTCCATGCCGCCGCTCCCCTTGATGGAGACGCCGCCGGAATCGAAGGTCACGCCCTTGCCGATGAAGGCCACCGGCGCCTCGGAGGCGTCCTCGCCGCCGTTCCAGCGCATGATGACGACCCGGGCCTCCTTGGCCGAGCCCTGCGCGACGGCGAGGAGCGCCCGCATGCCGAGCTTCTTCATGTCCTTCTCGTCGAGGATCTCGATCTCGACGCCGAGCTTCTCCAGGGCGGAGGCCCGCCGGGCGAACTCCTCCGGGTCGAGGACGTTCGGCGGCTCGTTGACGAGTTCGCGGGCGAGGATCACGCCCTCGGCCAGCCCCTCGGCGCCGCGCATGGCCTTCTTCAGCCCGGCATTCTCCGGCACCAGCAGGGTCAGGCGACCGTTGCCGCCCGTCTCCTCGCCGTCGGGCGACTTCTTGCTCTTGTAGCGGTCGAACTTGTAGGCGCGTAGCCGCGCCCCCGTCGAGAAGGCCGCGACCTCGTCGGTGCCGGGCGCGGTGCCGGGCCATTCGAGCACCAGGGTGGCCGAGCGGCTGCCGAGCTTGCCGGCGGTGTAGCCGCCCAGGCTCGCCCAGTCGCGCGCGGCCGCCTCGTCGGAGCCGGTGCCGATCACCACCAGCCGCTCGGCCGACAGGCCGGCCGGGGCGGTGAGCACCATCGCGCTCGACGCCTTGCCCTTGAACCGCTCGACGCCGGCCGCCCGTGCCACCAGCTCGGCCGCGCCGGGCCCGGCGATCTCGGCCGCCCGCGGCGACAGCGCGAGGTCCTCGCCCACGAACAGCACGAGGTCGCCGCCGGGCTTGAGCGACGCCCCGGACGCGGCGAGGGATTCGATCTCGATGCTGATGCCGTCCGCCATGGCGCTGCTTTCGTCCCGTTCTTTTCGGTTTCGCGCGCGTCCCTTACGGCGCCGCGTCGGACCTGTGTAGCGGCCGGACGCCCGCGAGCGCAACGCGGCCGGGTGTGGCGAGAGGGGCGCGCCCGCCCGCAAAAGGCCGCACTTGCCGTGCTTCTTGCCGCGCTTGAGGGCACCCGGTGCTTGTGCGGCCGGCGGGGGGCGCCTAACCATCATCCACGCGGAAGGGGGCCCGACCGCAGCCGGCCGATGAAGCAGATCGAGCGATACATCTTCCGCATCGCCCTCGGGGCCTTCCTGTCGTGCCTGATCGGCCTCACCGGCGTGATCTGGGTGACGCAGGCCCTGCGCGAGCTGGACCTCATCACGGCCAAGGGCCAGACCCTGCTGATCTTCTTCCTGATCACCGGGCTGTCGCTGCCGACCCTGATCACCGTGATCGCGCCGGTCGCGCTGTTCATCGCGGTGGTCTACGCGCTGAACAAGCTCAACGGCGATTCCGAGCTGATCGTGATGAGCGCGGCCGGCATGTCGCCGCGCCACCTGATGCGGCCGTTCCTGACGCTGGCGCTGATCGTCAGCGCGGCGATCGGCTTCCTCACCATCCAGGTGATGCCGTCGAGCTTCCAGGAATTGCGCGACGTGCTGACCCGGGTGCGGGGCGACTTCATCGCCAACGTGGTCAAGGAAGGACAGTTCACCAGCCTCGACAGCGGCATCACCTTCCATTTCCGCGAGCGGGCGCCGAACGGGGCCTTGCTCGGCATCTTCATGCAGGATCGGCGCGAAGCCGGGAAGACCGTGGTCTACCTCGCCGAGCGCGGCCAAGCGGTCGATCTCGACGGCCAGACCTACCTGGTGCTCGAGAAGGGCAGCATCCACCGCCAGCAGCCGGGCAGCCGCGATTCCTCGATCATCACCTTCCAGCGCTACGCCGTCGATCTGGCGGCGTTCACGCCGCCCGATGCCGACACGATCTACAAGCCGCGCGAGCGCTCGACCGTGCAGCTGATGTTCCCGGACTCGAACGAGACCTACTACAAGCTGACCAAGGGCCGGTTCCGGGCCGAACTGCACGACCGGCTCTCGTCCTGGCTCTATCCCCTGGCGCTCGGGCTGATCGCCTTCGCGGCGCTCGGCGATCCCCGCACCACCCGCCAGGGCCGCGGGCTCGCCGTGGCGGGCGCCATCGCCGCCGTGGTGGGGTTGCGGATCGCGGGCTTTGCCGCATCGAGCGCGGCGGTGCGCAGTCAAGGAGCGGTGATCGCGGTCTATGCCGTGCCGCTCGTCGCGATCGCCCTGTCCCTCCTCGTCGCCACTCAGGGCAACCGGGTGCGGGCCTTCAATGCCGGGATCGCCGCGCGACTGCGCCGGCTCTCGGGGGCGGTCCCGGTCCTGCGGACCCGGACGAGCTGAACCGCGATGCTGATCGGCTTCACCCTCGGCCGCTATCTGGCGGCCCGCTTCCTGCGCATGATCCTGGGGGTCTTCCTCACGGTCTTCGCCCTCGTCTACACCCTCGACTTCGTCGAGCTGATGCGCCGGGCCGGCGACGCCGAGGGGGCGTCCGCCACCGTGATGGCGCGGCTGGCTTTGTTTCGCACGCCCGCCGTAGCCGAGCAGGTGCTGCCCTTCGCGATCCTGTTCGGCGCCATGGCGGCTCTGCTCCAGCTCAGCCGCAAGCTCGAGCTGGTGGTGGCCCGCGCCGCCGGCATCTCGGCCTGGCAATTCCTCCAGCCCGGCGTTCTGGTGGCGCTCGGCATCGGCGCCTTCACGGTCGGGGTCTACAACCCGGTCTCGGCGGAGCTGAAGCAGCGCTCGACCGAGATCGAGGCCAAGATCTTCGCCAAATCCTCGAAGGCCGGCTCCGGCAAGGACCTGTGGATCCGCCAGCGCAGCCTCGACGGCCAGGCGATCATCCGGGCCGAGACCGCGATCGAGGGCACCACGACGCTCGCCGGCGTCGCGGTCTTCACCTTCGACGATGCGGGCGCCTTCACCCAGCAGATGCAGGCGGCCCGCGCCACCCTGCATGACGGCTACTGGGAATTGCAGGACGTGCGCGTGCAAGGCCTCGACCAGGAGCCGCAGAGCTACGACACCTATCTGATCGCCTCGACGCTCGACCCCTCGCAGGTGCGCCAGCGCTTCACCCCACCCGAATCCGTGCCTTTCTGGCAACTGCGCCAGACGATCGCCCGGACCGAGCGGGCGGGACTCGACGCCACGCGTTACCGTCTCCAGTACGACGTTCTGATGGCCCGGCCGGTGCTGTTCCTGGCGATGGTGCTGGTGGCGGCGTCGGTTTCGTTAAGGTTCTTCCGCTTTGGTGGCATCGGCAAGATGGTTCTCGGCGGCGTCGCGGCGGGCTTCGTGCTCTACGTGGCACGCCAGGTGATGGAGGGCCTCGGCGCCTCTGGATTGGTCGCGGCACCGGTGGCGGCGTGGTTCCCGGCCGTGGTAGGGAGTCTTCTCGGAACGCTCGCGCTTCTGCACCTGGAGGACGGCTGATGCCTGACCTCCGGAGGATGGGCGCGGGGCTAGCGGGTGCAGGGATGGGTCGAGTCGTGCGTAAGGCCGCGGGTGCCGCGGTCACGGGATCCCTGACGGTCATGCTGGCCGCTGCCGTGACGGCAGGCGTGGGCGGCCTTGCGCATGCGCAAGGCACGCTCAACGACCGCCTGGCGGCCGGATCGGCCAAGAACGCGGCCAAGGGCAACAACGAGCGGCTCCTCGTCGAGGCGAAGGAACTCGTCTACGACAACGACCGCAACACGGTCTCGGCGGTCGGCAACGCCGAGCTGCATTACGGCCCGCGCACCCTCCTGGCCGACCGCGTCCGCTACGACCGCAACACCGGCCGGGTCTTCGCCGAGGGCAATGTCCGCCTCACCGACGAGACCGGCGCGGTCGTGACCGGCGACCGGATGGAGCTGACCGACGACTTCAAGTCCGGCTTCATCGATTCGCTGCGCATCCAGCAGACGATCGAGCAGCGCGGCCGCCCGGCCCGGGTGCGCTTCTCCGCCCCGCGGGCGGAGCGCGTCGAGGGCCAGACCACGACCTTCGAATACGGCACCTACACGGCCTGCGAGCCGTGCAAGGACCATCCCGAGCGGCCGCCCCTGTGGCAGGTCAAGGCGGCGCGGATCATCCACAACAACGAGGAACGCCGGATCTACTACGAGGATTCCTACCTCGAAGTGGCCGGCATCCCGGTCGCTTACCTGCCCTATTTCTACTCGCCCGACCCGACGGTGCGGCGCGATACCGGCTTCCTGGCGCCGCACTTCGTGTCCTCGAACGTGCTCGGCTACGGCATCGGCACGCCGTTCTTCTGGAACATCGCGCCCGATTACGACCTCACCGTCGAGCCGACCTTCCTGTCGAAGCAGGGCGTGCTCGGCCAGGCCGAGTGGCGCCAGCGGCTGGCCAACGGCTTCTACAACCTTCGCGTCAGCGGCATCTTCCAGTCGACGCCGAGCGCCTTCCTGCCCGGCCCCCTCGGCTCGGGCGACCGCGACTTTCGCGGATCGATCGAATCGGCCGGCCAGTTCTACCTCGCCCCGAACTGGCGCGCCGGCTGGGACGTCGTCGGCGTCACCGACAAGTGGTTCCTCGACAATTACCGCATCCGCAACCAGACGATCAGCACGGATTACTTCCGTGAGGCCGTCTCCACCGCCTACCTGATCGGCCAGGGCGACCGCTCGTGGTTCGAGGCGCGGGGCTACTACTTCAAGGGCCTGTCGACGTTCGACTGGCAGAAGCAGCAGCCGGTCGTCGCCCCGGTGATCGACTACGACAAGCGCCGCGACGGGCCCGACCCGATCGGCGGCGAGGTGCGGTTCCAGGCGAACTTCACCCACCTGACCCGGGACGCGACCCAGTACACCCAGATCCCGCGCACCGGCACCTACCTGCTCAGCCCGAGCGTCAACGGCATCACCTTCCCGCTCTACAGCACCTGCTCGGTGTTCGAGCGCGGGCAGTGCCTGGTGAGCGGGCTGGCCGGCGACACCACCCGGGCCACCGCCCAGGTGTCGTGGCGGCGCACCTTCACGGACGAGTTCGGCCAGCGCTGGCAGCCCTTCGCCTATCTGCGCGGCGACGCGTTCTTCGTGAACCCGAACACGACCGGCTACCAGAACAACGAAGTCACCAACCTGTTCTCGCCGGACTCGAACTTTTCCGGCCGGGTGATGCCGGCGGTCGGCCTCGAATACCGCTATCCCTTCGTCGCCGACTTAGGGCCGCTCGGGGTCCACACGGTCTCGCCGATCGCCCAGGTGATCGCGCGGCCGAGCGAGACCCATATCGGCCGCCTGCCGAACGAGGACGCGCAGAGCCTCGTCTTCGACGACACCTCGCTGTTCGAGTGGGACAAGTTCTCGGGCTACGACCGGGTCGAGGGCGGCGTGCGCGCCAATCTCGGCGCCGAGTACTCGATCACCGGCCGCAACGGCTTCTACATGAACGCGATGTTCGGCGAGTCGATCGCGCTCGCCGGCGTCAACTCGTTCCGCCGCGGCGACATCGACAATGTCGGCCGCGATTCGGGCCTCGAGACCACGCGTTCGGACTTCGTCTCGCGCTTCCAGGTCTCGCCGAACCAGAACATCAGCTTCATCACCCGGGCCCGGTTCGACAACGCCACCTTCGCGCTCAAGCGCTTCGAGAGCGGCATCACGGCGAAGTTCGCGCCGTTCCTGCCGCTCGAGACCTCGCTCATCTACGCCCGCTACGAAGCGCAGCCCGAGCTCGGTTACGACCGCCGCCGCGAGGGCCTGCAGGCCTCGGCCCTCTACAACATCACGCCGAACTGGTTCGTCACCGGCTCGGTGCTGTTCGACCTCTCGCACTACCTCCAGGTACGCGAGTTCTACGCCTCGGCGGCGCAGGCCTATTTCCTCAACCCGGTCGGCACCGCACCGGTCTACGAGCGGGCCGACAAGTTCTACGTCTCGTCGTCGGGCTTCGGCTTCGGCTATCGCGACGAGTGCACGACGATCTCGCTCAACTACCTGTCCTCTCCGATCGAGACCGCCTCGGGCCTGCGGGAGCGCAACCGCACCTTCCTGCTGCGGATCGAGCTACGCACCCTCGGCGAGGCGAATTTCCGCCAGAACCTCAGCACCACCACGACGGCGGACGGCATCGCCACCGCCCGGTGACGGGCCGGTCGGGCCCTTCCCGCCGCCGGGGTGCTTGCCCACCGGAAGCCGGGATGCCATGGCGCGGGGACGCGCCACGACGGACGGGGATCCCCGCAATGACCACAGCCCTCGCGCTGACACAGGGCGATCCGGCGGGGATCGGCCCGGAGATCACCCTGCGGGCCTGGCTCGCCCGGGAGGAGCACGGGCTCGCCCCGTTCTTCGTCATCGGCGACCCGGATTTCTTGAGCAAAATCGCGGCCCGGCTCGGCCTCGCGGTGCCCTTGTGCGAGGTCACGCCAGAGAGTGCGGCGCAGGCCTTTGCCCGGGCCTTGCCGGTGGTGCGGCTGCCCGGCGGCCTCACCGTCGCGGCGGAGCCCGGCGCCCCCGATCCGGCGAGCGCCGCCGGCACGCTCGCCTCGATCGACGAGGCGGTGCGGCTGGTGCAGGCGGGTCGCGCGCCGGCCCTCGTCACCAATCCGATCGCCAAGCACGTGCTCTACGAGGCGGGCTTCCGCCATCCCGGCCATACCGAGTATCTGGCGGCCCTCGCGGCCGAGCCCGGCGCGACCCCGCCGATGCCCGTGATGCTGCTGTGGTCCGAGGACCTGGCGGTGGTGCCGGTGACGATCCACGTGGCGTTGCGCCGGGTGCCGGAGCTCTTGACCGTAGACCTCGTGGTCGAGACCGCCCGCATCGTCGACCGCGACATGCGGGCCCGCTTCGGCCTGTCCGCCCCGCGCCTCGTGCTCGCCGGGCTCAACCCGCATGCGGGCGAGGCCGGCACGATGGGCCTGGAGGATCGCGACGTGCTGGCGCCCGCGATCGAGGCCTTGCGGGCGGAGGGCATCCGGATCACCGGCCCGCACCCGGCCGACACGCTGTTCCACGCCCGCGCCCGGGCCACCTACGACGTGGCGCTCGCCCCGACCCACGACCAGGCCCTGATCCCGATCAAGACACTCGCCTTCGACGAGGGCGTGAACGTGACCCTCGGGCTGCCGTTCCTGCGCACCTCGCCCGACCACGGCACCGCCTTCGATATCGCCGGCAAGGGCTTGGCCAAGCCCGACAGCCTGATCGCGGCCCTCAAGCTCGCCGGGCGGCTGACCCGGACGGGAGTGTCGGCATGAGCGCGCCGGACGGTCTGCCGCCGCTGCGGGAGGTGGTGCAGGCGCACGACCTGATGCCCCGCCGCTCGCTCGGCCAGAATTTCCTGTTCGACCTGAACCTCACCGGCCGGATCGCCCGCTCCTCGGGACCGCTCGACGGGGTGACGGTGGTCGAGGTCGGCCCCGGCCCCGGCGGCCTGACCCGGGCGCTGCTGATGCACGGCGCGGCGCGTGTGATCGCGGTCGAGCGCGATCCCCGCGCCCTGCCGGCGCTCGCCGAAATCGCCGCCCATTATCCCGGCCGCCTGGAGGTGGTGGAGGCCGATGCGCTCGAATTCGACCCGCGGCCGCTGATCGGCGAGGGCCCGGCCCGGATCGTCGCCAACCTCCCCTACAATGTCGGCACGCAGCTCCTCACCGGCTGGCTCACGGCGGAGGCCTGGCCGCCCTGGTGGGAGTCGCTGACCCTGATGTTCCAGCGCGAGGTGGCCGAGCGCATCGTCGCCGACGAGGGCGACCGGGCGAATTACGGCCGGCTCGGCGTGCTCTGCGGCTGGCGCACCAAGGCCCAGATCCTGTTCGACGTGCCGCCCGCGGCCTTCGTGCCGCCGCCCAAGGTGACGTCGAGCGTGGTGCGGCTGGTGCCGCGGCCCGAGCCCCTGCCGTGCCGGGTCCGGGCGCTCGAAACCGTGACCGGCGCCGCCTTCGGCCAGCGCCGCAAGATGCTGCGCCAGAGCCTCAAAGCCGCGACCCCCGACCCCGCCCGCCTGCTCGCCGCCGCCGGCATCCCCGAGACGGCAAGGGCCGAGGAGGTGCCGGTGGCAGGCTTCGTTGCGATGGCGCAGGTGCTCTGAGCCGAATTACGGACACGGGACACGACAGACCGATTTGGCCGCCTCGCCGGCCTCTCCCACCCGCGACCTCATCCTGAGGTGCCGCGTAGCGGCCTCGAAGGAGGGCTCCAAAGATCGCAGAGATTTCTGGAGCCCTCCTTCGAGGTCAGTCGATCTTTGGTCGACTAACACCTCAGGATGAGGTGGCAGGTGGGATGTTCGAATCTGTGGATGAACAGCACTGTCGTGGGCCGGGCATGCAGATTTGCTGAGATCTTCAGCCGTTCTGCATGGACGGGACGCCCCTCGGTCGCTTCGGTCGCAGGCGTATCGCCGCGTTATAAAAACGGTCGTTGAAAACGACCTTTGGTTCCGTTCTCGAATCTTCGCCAAGCCTCTGGCTTGGCGTCGAAAATTCGAGATGGGTCGACGGCCCCGTCGACCTCGGGCTCGGCCGGCGGCTTCACCTGGCCGCTCGCGGCCTGGGACGGGTCGCGCATCGCCCTGAGCACGTCGGCGATGGTCTCCTGCTCGGCGGCCTCGAAGCGCGCGAGCTGCTTCACGTCGTCGTCGGAGGCCTTCCGCAGCGCGACGCGGCTCGCCGCCAGGGAGGCGGAGCCGGCCGCCAGGGTGTCGGCGGCGTGCTCGGCCTCGGCCTCGCCCATCCGGGCGCCGGTATTGCCCGTCGCCGCCGCGGTCGGGCCGCCCTGCGGCTGCGCGATGGCCACTGTGACGAGGGAGGGTGTCGCCACGGCCGAGGCGATGGCGGTCGGTACGAGACGACGATGCATGGGACACCTTGCTCTTCGCGGTGAGACGCTCCCGCAGGATCCCGGGCGCGGGACTCCGAACCGGGCCCCCTGAGAGCAAGCGCTAACGAAACGACGAAAGAGGGGGTTTCAGCCTCGTCTTTCGGAAATCGCTCCAGCGCCTGCGAAGGGTGCGGTCCCGCTCCGTTCGCGCCCGCGGGCTACGCCCATCGGTGAGGTTACGCCGCCCGTCGCGAACGTGTCGTCTCGTGAGGACAAGGCCCGGGATCGATAAACCCCACGACCGGCGGGACGATCGCGGGATACGGAGGCTGAGGGTGACCACGATCTTCTTCGGACCGCCCGTCGCGGCGCAGGAGGCCCAGCAGGAAACCGCCAGGCAAGGGGGTGCCAGGCCGGTCGCGCCCATCTGCTGCTCGGCGATCGTCGTCTGCCACCTCGTCGACCGGCGCCGGGTGACGAAACCGTAATCTCCCGGCGAGGTCCGGGCCATAAGGCCACGCTTACTCTTTCTCCTCGGCGGCCCGACGGGCGGCCGCGCGAGGATCCGTGTCATGCGACGCACTCTCACTACCGGGGTTTTCGCCACCGTGACCCTGGCCGGGATCTTGAGCGCCGGGCTGCTCGGCACCGCCCTGGCGCAGGCGCCGCGGCCGGTGCAGGTCGCACATGCGGGCGACCATGCGGCCGATGGGGCGGGCCGGCACCGCCTCAGCGCCGAGGACGTCCAGGCCTTCACCGATGCGCGGGTCGCCGCCCTGCATGCCGGCCTGAAGCTCACGCCCGACCAGGAGAAGCTGTGGCCGCCGGTCGAGGACGCGATGCGCAACCTCGCCAAGGTCCGGCGCGACCAGCGCGAGGCCCGGCGCGGCGAGGATCACGATCCCGTGGCGGAGACGGCGCCGGACGCGATCCGGGCCCGGGCCGATGCCCTCGCGGCGCGCTCAGACGCCCTGCGCAAGCTCGCCGACGCCTCGCAGCCGCTCTACGCCACCCTCGACCAGGCGCAGAAGCAGCGCGCCGCGATGCTGGGCCGGCCGATGGGGCGGCATCACCACCCGGGTATGCACCGGCACCACCGCGACGACTGACCGCGTCCATCGACCGCCCGGACATCAAGGCCTCTCTCCTCGCCGCCCCGGCTCCTGCCGCGGGCGGCGCTGCCGCATGGCGCGCCCGCATGATGGAGCGCGCGCAACAATCCGCGCAATCCGCACGCAATCCGGCCATGCGATACCGGACGGCGCGGCGAAGCTCGGCAGAACCGAAACATCGGCCGGGACACCGCGAGGAAACGCGCCACGGCGGGCCATCGCGGCCGGTCGGACCCTCACGGGCCCGGACGGCACGATCGACCCAACCGACGAGCAGCCATGACAAACTGAGCGGCAACCAGCGGGAGAGGCAGATGGACAACGTCATCCGTCCGGATTTCCAGCGCGCAGCCAAGGCCCGGGCCGACGAAAACACGACACCCCGTGCCGGCGGTCCCGTGCAATACGTCAAGACCTACGGCGAGGTCGGGCCGCACGCCGTGTCGCTGGTGCGCGCCCGTTCGGGCCTGAAAGGCGACGTCTACCACGTCGTGATCGACACGCCCCGGGGCCAGGTCGGCCCGGTCGGCGTCGAGCCGGCGACCGAGGACGGCAAGTTCGATGCCGACCGCGTCGGCATGGCGGTGATGCGCACCCTCGAGTTGCTGGCCGGACGCCCGGGCGATTTCGACGTCGCCTGAGGCCAGGACCCGCCTCCCTCGCAACCCTCTCCCCCGTCCGCCGAAGGCCGCCCCGCGTGGACAGCCGGGGTGAGGCCGCGCCATCATGCGGGGCAGACGAGCGGGAGCGGGCGATGGCCGCGACAGAAGACACCTGGACCTATTTCGAGGGCGCCTGGCACCCGGGCAACGTGCGGATGATGGGGCCGCGCACCCATGCCGCCTGGCTCGCCTCGACGGTGTTCGACGGCGCCAGGGCCTTCGAGGGCGTGACCCCGGACCTCGACCTGCATCTCTCCCGGATCAACCGCTCGGCCGCCAATTTCGGCCTCGAACCGGTTGTCGCGGAGGGCACCTGGGCCGAATTGGTGCGGGACGGTCTGACGCGGTTCGCGCCCGACGCCGCGCTCTACATCCGGCCGATGTACTGGGCGGAAGGGGGGCTGGGCGGTGCGGTGCGGCTCGACCCCGCCTCGACCAATTGGTGCCTGTGCCTCTACGAGGCGCCGATGCCGCCGCCGACCGGGTTCACCGCCACCCTGTCGCCGTTCCGGCGCCCGACGCCGGACATGGCCCCCCTCGACGCCAAGGCCGGCTGCCTCTACCCGAACAGCTCGCGGGCGATCGCCGAGGCCGCCTCGCGCGGCTTCGGCAACGCCCTGATGCGCGATGCGCTGGGCAACGTCGCGGAATTCGCCACCGCCAACGTGCTGATGGCCCGTGACGGCGTGGTCTACACCCCGGTGCCGAACGGCACGTTCCTCGCCGGCATCACCCGGGGCCGGGTGATCGCGCTCCTGCGCGAGGCCGGGGTCACGGTGGTGGAGAAGACCCTCACCGTCGACGACCTGATGGCGGCCGACGAGGTGTTTTCGGTCGGCAACTACGCCAAGGTCGTGCCGGTGACCGCCCTCGACGAGCGGACCTTCGCGCCCGGCCCGCTGTTCGACAAGGCCCGCGAGCTGTACTGGACCTTCGCCCACCGGGGCTGATTCGCCTTTACGCCCCCGCTTCCTTCGCTACGGTTGCGGCAACGCAAGCGAAGGGAGTCGCGTGGGACAGATGATGGTCGTGCGGTTGGCGGTGGCGTGGGCGACGGTGGCGGCCTTCGCGGTGTTCGGCGGGGGCTGGCTCGGGGGGTTGGAGGCGCCGCTGGTGGCGGCGGGTATGTTCGCCTGGCTGTTCGCCGTCATCCTGTGGTCGGCCTTCGGGGTGGTGCACGAGGCCGAGGAACTGGCCGACCGCCTCGGCGAGCCCTACGGCACCCTGATCCTGACCTTGTCGATCGTCATCATCGAGGTGGCGCTGGTCGCCGCCGTGATGCTCGGGGCCAAGGCCGCCCCGACGCTCGGGCGCGACACGATGTTCGCCGTCATCATGATCGTGATGAACGGTCTCGTCGGGCTCGGGCTGATCCTCGGCGGCCTGCGCCACCACCGCCAGAACTACAACCTCGACGGGGCCGGCGCCTATCTGGCGGCGATCATCCCGCTCACCACCATCGCGCTCATCATCCCGAACTTCACCACCTCGACCCCGGACGGCTCGCTGACGGCGTTCCAGGCGGTGGCGTTCTCGGTGCTGACGGTGGTGCTCTACGGCATCTTCCTCCTGCTCCAGACCGGCCGGCACAGCGACTTCTTCACCGATTTCGTCCAGCCGGGCACGGTCGTGGAGAAGAAGGCGCCCCACCCCGATGCCGGCCGCGGGGCGATCCTGCGCCATGCCGGGCTGCTCCTCGTCAGCCTTTTGCCGATCGTGCTCCTGTCGAAGAGCCTCGCGGCGATCCTCGACCACGGCATCAAGGCGCTCGGCGCGCCCTCGGCGCTCGGCGGCGTCATCATCGCGGCCATCGTGTTCACTCCGGAGGGGATCAGCGCCGTCAAGGCGATCCGGCGCGACCAGCTCCAGCGGGCGATCAACCTCTGCCTCGGCGCCGTGACCTCGACGGTCGGCCTCACGGTGCCGGCGGTGCTGGTCATCGGCCTCGTCTCGGGCCAGCGGGTGGTGCTCGGCCTGGCACCGGCCGAGATGGCGGTGCTCGCCATGACGCTGCTGCTCAGCGTCATCACCTTCTCGCGCCAGGGCACGACGGTGCTGGAGGGCGCCGTCCACCTGGTGGTCTTCCTCACCTACCTGACGCTGATCTTCAGCCCGTGACGCGTGGGTGCCGGGGGCATGCCCCCGGCATTGTCAGACGTCGTAATCGCCCGGGGCGATGTCGGCGCTGCGCAGGAAGATCTGGAGGGCCGGCTGCATCGAGCGGTGCAGCCGGGCCGGATCCTCCACCGGGGCGCCGCCGAGCGCCCGGGCCATCGCTTCCTCCAGGGAGCCCGGCCCGTAGGGCGCCGGCAACGCCACTGCCGGGACGCCCCTGGCCTCGTCCCAGCCCATGGCGAGGCGGCGGATCAGGGCGATATGCTCCGGTCCCACCTCGAACACGATCTGCTCGGGCGAGGTGCCGGCCGCCTCGTCGCGAAACACGTCGGAGACGTGGGACAGGTCGAGCTTGGTCAGCGGGTTGTGGTAGCTGTAGCGGCCGGGCTTGAGGTCGGCGTGGTGCAGGAAGGCGACCAGCGCCTCGCCCACCGCCCGGTGCTCCTCCGCCGCGCCCTCGTCGTCGCCGGTGACGTTGGCGATGTCGCCGTCGCGGTCGAGGCTGCCATAGGGCGCGTCCGGATGGATCACCGGAGCGCCCTGCCCCGCCGGGTCCCAGGCCACGACCAGCCGCCGGATCAGGGCGATGCGCTCAAGCGTGATCTCGGTGGTGCGGCTGGTCATCGATGGGTCTCCGTGCGGAGCCCTCTGTAGAGCATCGGGGGGATGGGCGGGAGTCTCCGGCGTCCGACATCCTTCTCGTCTCCCTGCCTGAGCAGGACTGTTCGGGGAAAGAAGAGGCGCGGGTTTCCCCTCTCCCCGCGGGCGGGGAGAGGACTTCATCGACCTTGTCGTCGATGAAGTGAGCGGAGGCGGAAGCCGAAGCGAGGGTGAGGGGGTCTCGACGCGTGAGGCTCCTCTGGAAACACCCCCTCACCCTCGCCCTACGGGCTTCCTGAGCCCCTTCGGAGCTCAGGCCTCTCCCCGCCCGCGGGGAGAGGGGATTTCTCCGCGCCTCTTCCTTTAAGCAACAATTGATGAAGCGGCCTCGACTGTCCGGGCTCACCCGCCTTCAGTAACTTCGATCAAATCCCCAGATACACCCGCCTCACCTCCGGATCGTCCCGCAACGTCGCCGCCGGGCCCGAGAGCATCAGCCGCCCAGTCTGGAGCACGTAGGCCCGGTCGGCGATACTCAGCGATTCGGCCAGGCGCTGCTCGACCAGGAGGATCGTGGTGCCCGAGGCGCGGATCGCCTCGACGGCGGAAAAGATCTCGTCGACGAGCTTGGGCATGATGCCCTGCGAGGGCTCGTCGAGCATCAGCAGGCGCGGCCGGGTCATCAGGGCGCGGCCGATGGCGAGCATCTGCTGCTCGCCGCCCGAGAGAGTGCCGGCCCGCTGCGGCAGGCGCTCCTTCAGGCGCGGGAAGAGGGAGAAGACGCGCTCCAGCGGCGCCTCGCGGTCGGCTTCCTTGCGGTGGAGGTAGCTGCCGAGCCGCAGGTTGTCGGCGACGGAGAGGCGCGGAAACAGCCGCTTGTTCTCCGGCACGTAGGCGATGCCCTTCGCCGTGATGGCGTGGCCCGGCAACCCGTCGATCCGGGCGCCGTCGAACACCACCTCGCCGGATTTCGGCCGCTCCATGCCGGCGATCGACTTGAGCAAGGTCGACTTGCCGGCGCCGTTGGCGCCCGCCACGACGACGATCTCGCCGGTCTCGACCTCGATCGAGACGCCCTGGATGGCCAGGAGGCCCTGGTAGGCGGTGGAGAGCCCGCGGACCTCAAGCAGCACGGTGACGCTCCCCCAGATAGGCGGTGATGACGCCCTCATCGCGCACCACCTCGGTCGGGTGGCCTTCCGCCAGCACGCGGCCGAGATGCAGCACGACCGCGCGGTCGACCAGCGGCATCACCACCTCCATCACGTGCTCGACCATGATGACGGTGACGCCGCGGGCGGCGACCTTGCGGATCAGCTCGACCCCGGCCTTGGCCTCGCTTGGGGTGAGCCCCGTCAGCACCTCGTCGAGGAGAAGGAGCTTCGGCTCGGTGGCGAGCGCCCGGGCGACTTCGAGGCGCCGCTTCTCCGGCGGGGTCAGCTCCCCCGCCACCGCCTCGGCCCGATGGCTGAGGCCGGCGAAATCGAGGGTTTCCAGCGCCACGCGGCGGGCCGCGGCGGCGTTGGCGTGGCGGGAAAAGCCCCCGACGACGACGTTCTCGAGCACGTTCATCGAATCGAACGAGCGCGGCACCTGGAAGGTGCGGGCGATGCCGCGGCGGCAGCGCTCGGGGGCGGAGAGATCGGTGATGTCCTCGCCCCGGAAGACGATTCGTCCCTCGCTCGGCCGGTAGGTGCCGGAGATCAGGTTGAACAGGGTCGACTTGCCGGCGCCGTTCGGCCCGAGGAGCCCGAGGATCTGGCCCTCCGGCACGTCGAGACTGACATCCGCATTGGCGACGAGGCCGCCGAAGCGCAACGTGACGTGGTCGATGTGCAGCAAAGGTTCGCTCACGGCGTGGCCTCCTCGTTGCGGGCCTTGCGGGTGCGGCGAAACAGGCTGAGCACGCCTTCGGGCCGGGCAAGCGCCACCACCATCACCAGCACGCCGTAGAGCATCAGGTCGAGGCCGTTGCCGCTGCCGCCGAGATAGGAGCGGCTGATCTCGGTGAGCGGGATCAGGATTGCCGCCCCCACCAGCGGCCCCCACAGGGTGCCGATGCCGCCGAGCACCGCCGGGAGCGCGAAGAGCAGCGAGAAGCGGAAGCTCATCACGCTCTCGGGATCGATGTAGGAGACGTAGGCCGCGTAGAAGCCGCCGCCGATCGCGGTGAAGAAGGCGGAGACCGCGGCCGCCGCCATCTTGGAGCGGAAGACCTCGACGCCGAGGCTCTCGGCAGCCTGGGCGTCGTCCTTGACCGCGCGCCACCAATAGCCCCAGCGCGAGCCTTCGATCAGCCAGGTCACGAACCACACCAGAGCCAGCATGCCGACGGCGAAATGGACGTAGGGGATCTTGTCGCGGGCGAACTGGAGCGTCCACCACGAATCGGGGTTGAACGGCCACTGGATGCCCATCGCGCCGCCGACGAAGTCCCAGTTATGGACGAGCAGCAGGCCGATCTCCGCAATCACGATGGTGGCGATCGAGAAGTAGTGGCCGGCAAGCCGAAAGCACGGATAGCCGAGGATCAGCGCCACCGCCGCCGAGAGCAGGCCGCCCGCCAGCATGCCGAACCACGGCAACACGCCGTAATTGACGAACAGCACCGAGGTCGCGTAGGCGCCGAAGCCGAAATACAACGCATGGCCGAGCGAGACCTGGCCGCAATAGCCCCCTAGGATGTTCCAGCTCTGCGAGAGCGCGGCATACATCAGGGTCAGGATCAGGACATTCTGAAGGTAGACGTCGGTGATGCCGTAGGGAAGGGCTGC
This sequence comes from Methylobacterium sp. SyP6R, assembly GCF_019216885.1. NCBI lineage: Bacteria > Pseudomonadati > Pseudomonadota > Alphaproteobacteria > Hyphomicrobiales > Methylobacteriaceae > Methylobacterium > Methylobacterium synurae. Next base: position 6,015,715 of record NZ_JAAQRC020000001.1, read on the forward strand.
AAGCGCGGCGAAGACCAGGGCGGCGACGACCAGCTTGCGCCGGCGCTTGGCCGCATGGCTCGCCTCGGCCCGGACGAGGCTCGATCCCGGCGCGAGGGCGGTGGTCAGCGTGGTCATCAGAGCCTCCCGAACAGGCCTTGCGGCCGCACGAACACCACCGCGAGGTAGAGGGCGTAGACGCCGATGGATTTCAGGGCCGGCGGCAGGATCACCGCCGTGAGGGCCTCGACGAGGCCGACGATGATCCCGGCGACGAGCGCACCGGCCACGCTGCCGAAGCCGCCGAGCGCCACCGTGACGTAGGCGATCAGCGCGAAGCTCGCCCCGACCTGGGGGTGGATGTAGTAGAAGATCGCCAGCACGGCGCCGGCGAGGCCGACCAGCGCCGCGCCCAGGCCCCAGCCGAGGGCGAAGACCCGGTTGCGGTCGATGCCGACCAGCGCCACCGCGCCCTGGTCCTCACGGGTGGCCTCCAGCGCCCGGCCGAAATCGGTGCGGCTCATCAGCAGGTGCAGGCCGCCGAAGGCGGCGAGCGAGACGAAGGCGCCGAAGATCTGCGGCCAGGGCAGGAAGATGCCGCCGAGTTCGAGGGTGCGCCCGCCGAGCCAGGTGTTCTGGACGTTGCGGTAATCGGGCGTGAACAGGTACTGCGCGGCGCCCTGGAGCAGGATTGCGAGCCCGAAGGTCGCGAAGATCTGCACCATGCCCTGGTTGGCCTTGGCCCGCATGGCGAAGCGGACCACGCCGAGATAGGCGGCGGCCCCGAGCACGAAGAGCAGGGCGGCGACCAGCGGCATCAGCACCACCGGATCGAGATGGGTGACCAGCACCAGCCCGAAGGTCGCGTACATGGCCAGCATCAGGAACTCGCCATGGGCGAAGTTCACCACGTCCATCAGGCCGAAGATCAGCGAGAGGCCGACCGCGATCAGGGCATAGATCAAGCCCATCAGGAGGCCGCTCGCCAGCACCTGCACCAGGGCTTGCGTCGTCATGGGGGTGGGGGCTCCGGTGAGGTCGCGAAATGTTGGATCGACGGGCGCCAGGAATGGCGCAGGTTCCTCCTCTCCCCGCGGGCGGGGAGAGGGCTGCGTCTCCGTTCAGGAGATGCAGCGAGCCCGCAGGGCGAGGGTGAGGGGGTGTCTCCGGATGCGGCTCCTCCGGCACCACCCCCTCACCCTCGCTCCGGCTTCGCCTCCGCTTGCTGCTGCCCCGACAAGGGGCCAGCAGCCCTCTCCCCGCCCGCGGGGAGAGGGGAAACCTGCGCCATTTTCTCCCCCAGAAGGCCCTGCCGCCCGCGGGGAGAGAGGAAAGCGCGTCACCTCACACGTTCATCGGCCACTTGGCCGGCGCCACCGCGGCGGCTTCGGGGAACACGGTGACGAACTTGTCGCCGATCCATTGCAGCAGCACCGGGTCGGCATGGGTGTTCTGGCCGTCGGGCCCGAAGGCGACCTTGGTCCAGGGCATCACCGTGCGGGTGCCCGGGATGTCGGTGGCGGCGAGCGCGGCGCGGATCTTCTGGCCATCGGTCGAGCCGGCGCGGTCGAGGGCGTCGGCGAGCACGATCATCGCCATGAACTGGCGCGAGGAATTGTCGTTGAAGTCGCGGCCGGCCCGGGCCTTGTACATGTTGTTCACGGTCGCGACCATCGGACGCTTGGCGGCCAGGTCGAGGGAGAAGCTGCCCCGCGAGATCACGCCCTGGAGCTTGTCGCCGACGGCGTCGTAGGTGACCTTCTCGGAGAAGCCGGCGGCCTGGGCGATGATGCTCTTCGGCTTGTAGCCGAGTTCGGCCATCGTCTTGGTCAGGAGGATCGCGTCGGTGGTGTAGCTCGTCGGCAAGAGCACGTCGGCGTTGGCAGTCTTGAGCTGCTGCACCTCGGCGGTGAGCGAGGGCGAGTTGCTCTTGTACTTCACGTCGGCCACGAGCTTGTAGCCGCGCTCGGCGGCGAGCTTGCGCTGCACGGTCGAGGAATCGACGCCGTAGATCGTGTCCTCGAAGAACAGGGCGACCGAGTCGATCTTCTGGCCCCGCTTGCGCTGGGCATCCAGGAAGTCGAACATCGCGGTCGAGAACATCTCGTCGTGGGCGGCCGGGCGGAAGAAGAACTTCAGGCCCTTGCGGTGCAGGCTCGGCGACGAGGAATCGGCGCAGACGAAGGGCACGCCGTAGCGCTCGGCGGTGGCGCTCACGGTCGCCGAGACCGCCGACTGGTAGCAGCCGACGAGCGCCGCGACCTTGTCCTGGGTGATCAGGCGCTCGGCCTCGGCGCGGCCCTTCTGCGGGTCGGCCTGGTGGTCGGCGAAGACGAGGCGGATCTTGGCGCCGCCCATGCCGGCGAGGCCTGCGCCCTTGGCGCCCGGCAGGTCGAGGTCGTGGTCGTTGTTGATGAGGTCGAGCGCCGTCTCGATGGCGTGGCGGGCATCCACCCCGACCTGCGCGCTCGGGCCCGACATGGCGTAGAGCACGCCGACCACCACCTCGGGTGCCGCCGCGCGGGCGGGAGCGCCGCGCAAGCCCGCGAGCGACAGGGCGCCGGCCCCCACCAAGAGTTCTCGACGACGGATCATGCGCTGGCCTCCAAGAGGTGGGGATTTCATCCAAGCCTCATTCCGCCGGCTTTGAAAAGCCCGTGTCGAGGCTGTCACCAGCCCGAATGCGGAAACGATGCGCGAACGAGAGATCAAGACGAAAGAGCCGGGGACATCGTTCAGAGCACGGCGTATTCGCTGTTGCGCCGGTCGGTGATCAGCATGCAGCCCGGCGCGTGGGTGATGGCGAAGGCCGGCCGCACGGCGGCGATCACCGATTGCGGGGTGACGCCGCAGGCCCAGAAGACCGGGATCTCGTCGTCGCGGATCGCGACCGGGTCGCCGTAATCGGGCGCGCCGATATCGGAAATGCCGATCAGGTCCGGCCGGCCGAGATGGACCGGCGCGCCGTGGACGGAGGGAAACCGCGAGGTGATCTGCACCGCCCGGATGGCTTGTGCGGGCGTGAGCGGGCGCATCGACACCACCATCGGCCCGGAGAAGCGGCCGGCCGGGGCGCACGGGATGCTGGTGCGGTACATCGGCACCCGTACCCCCATCTCGACATGGCGCAACGGCAACCCGTCCTCGGCCAGGGCCGCCTCGAACGAGTAGGAGCAGCCGATCACGAAGGCCACGAGGTCGTCGCGCCAGAATTCCGCGACGGAGGCGCATTCCGCCGCCACCTCGCCGTCGCGCCAGACCCGGTAGGCGGGAATGTCGGTGGCGATGTCGAGGTCGAGGCCGAGTTCCGGGATGCTGCGCTCGCCCTTGGCCGAGACGCCGATGATCGGGCACGATTTCGGGTTGCGCTGGGCAAACAGCAGGAACTCGTCGGCGAGGTCGGCGGGCAGCACCGCGAGGTTGCCCTGGACGTAGCCGTCGGCGATGCCGGCGGTGCAGCCGGTGATGGCGCCGCTGCGGCAGGCCAGCCGCGCCGCCTCGCCGCTCATCCGCGCCCGATCGAAGGGAAGGGTCATCGCCGCTCCTTTACCCGGATGGGTCCGTGCTCACCGATGCGCCATGATCACCGGTTAGGCAGGTAAGCGCCAATCGTCATTTCGCATCGGTTCCGATAAGGTGAGCTTATCATCGCCAGTCAGGCTCGGCCGCCACCTCGCAGGCCAGCCGCGCCGCCGTCGCGGCGAGCCCGCAATCGGGCGCGTTCGGGTAGGTGGCGGTGAAGCCGATGTCGGGCAGGGCCGGCGCCGGGGCGATGATCCGCAGCGCGCCCTCGTCGAGGTCGCGCCGCACGACCTCGGGCGGGATCACCCCGATGCCGATCCCCTCCCGCGCCATCCGGACGATGGTGGAGAGCGAGGCGTTGCTGTGCAGGCGCGGCGGCGGCAGGTTCGACTGCGCCAGCATCTCGCGTAAGCACACGTAGGGGTTGGTGTTCTTCGGATAGGTGATGAGCGGATGCCGCAAGAGGGCCGCCAGGCTGACTTCGCCGGGGCCTAGGTCGAGGGACGGCGCGGCGATCCAGGCGAGCGACACGCTGCAGAGCGGCAGGTTGACCAAGCTCGGCATGGTGATCGGCCCGACCAGGAAGGCGAGGTCGAGGTCCCGGTTCAGGAGCGCGTCGCGCATGGTGGGCGAGATGTCGACCGCGATGTCGACGGTGACGCCCGGATAGGCCTCGTTCATCCGGGCGATGAAGCGCATCAGCCAGGTATGGACGATGGTCTCCGAGACGCCGAGCCGCAGCACGCCGCGCAGCGAGCCGGGCCCGGCCACCGCCTGCATCATCTCGGTGCGCAGGCGCAGGAAGCGCTCGGCGTAAGGAAGGAGGTCGCGGCCCTTGGCCGTCAGCACCACCGAGCGGGCGCGCCGCTCGAACAGCCGCACGCCGAATTCCTCCTCCAGGGCCGCGATCCGCTGCGACACCGCCGGCTGCGAGGTGTTCATCCGTTCCGCCGCCTTGCGGAAGCTGCACAGCGAGGCCGTCCAGTAGAAGATTTCGAGGCTTCTCAGGTCCGCCATGCTCCGTCCCGGTTCGCGACGGGACAGTGTGGAGCAAGGTTCGGACCATGCCAAATTCCGGCGGCGGCCCGGTCCTCAAGCCGGAAGCACCACCACCTTCGTCTTCACCGGCGTCTGCGCGTAGAGGTGGATCATGTCCTGGCTCAGCAGGCCGACGCAGCCGCTGGTGATCCCTGAGCCGATCGATTCCGGGTCGCTGCTGGCGTAGATCGTGTAGAGCGTGTAGGCGCCGTTCTGGTAGAGGTGCAGGGTCCGGGCGCCGAGCGGGTTGTCGAGACCGCCCGGCATGCCGCGAGCCCATTTGGCGGCTTCCGGCTGGCGCTTGATCATCTCCCGGGGCGGGGTCCAGGTCGCCCATTCGCTCTTGCGCCCGACATAGGCGTCGCCGCTCCAGCGGAACCCGTCGCGGCCGACATTGGCGCCGTAGCGGGTGGCGGTCCCGCCTTCCTCGATTCGGTAGACGTAGTAATTGGCCGGATCGACGATGATCGTCCCGGGCGCTTCCTTCGAGGCGTATTGTACCGTGCGGCGATAGTATTTCGGATTGACCTTGCTGACGTCGACCGCGGGAATCGGAAATTTTTCGGTCGGCACCGGCCCGTAGAGCGCCGAGGCCTCGGCGAGGCTCATCCCGTCGGTGGTCGCGCAGCCGGCGAGCCCGAGCCCGCCGAGGCTCGCCGCGCCGAGCAGGAAGGAACGGCGGTGAAGCAGGCTCCTCTGGCCGGCGCCGTCGGTCCCGGCATGTCCGCTCTCGACAATCATGGTTCGAAGTCCCGTGCCGTATCGTCCGACGAGAGATGTCTCGGGCATCCACCCGCGGAGCGCCTATATCGGGCGGAACCTGCCGTCTTACGGCCCAGCTGGCAAGCCTCGACCGTCCGGCGCACGGACGCGAGGTTTGCACCATCCCCTGCGCCCGCCCACACTCGTCCCATGCTGCCGACCTTGCCGCCCCGCTCGCTCCGCGCCCACCTCCTCGCCCTCTGGGTCCTGATCCTCGCCTCGGCGGCGGCCACCGCCTACCTGCTCTACGAGTTCTATACCCAGTCGGCCGCCGTGCAGGTCGCCCAGTCCGAGCTTCAGGTCGCCCGCGCCTGCCGCGAGATCGGCGACCGGTTCGCCTTCTTCGGCACCGGCTGGAGCGGCGGCGTCGCCGATCCCGACGAGACCCTGAAGCACCAGCTCACCGACGTGGTGGTGACGGCGCTCGCCAGCCATCCGGGGGTGGAGGGCGGGATCTGGACCGCCGCCGGCGGGTCGGCGGCCTACGCCTTCCCGACCTACGAGGGCACCGGGCCGAAAACCGACCTGCCCTCGGCCGAGATCGAGACGATCCGGCGCATCAACGCCGAGTCCCTGAGCGCCGAGCGGCCGGTGGCAGCGCGGCGGGCCTCCCGCACCCAGACCCTGGTGGTGCAGGGCTGCCCGTTGCGCGGTCCGATCCAGGGGGCGACGGCCTGGACCATGGCGCGGGTCCATACCGACGAGGGCCGAGCCTACGGCCAGCTGCTGGCCGGGTTCGGCTTCCTGGCCGCCACCGTGCTCGGCTCGGCCCTGCTCCTCGGGCGGCTGCTCCTGGTGCTCGGCCGGCGCATCGCCCGGCTCGAAGGACAACTCGGGCACGAAGCGGACGAAGGCGAGCTGCCCCGCCTGGAATCGACGGGCCTGCGCGAGCTCGACCGGCTGGTGGAAGCACTGAACGCCGCCGGCACCCGCCTCGCCGCCGCCCGCCACCGTGCCGCGGAGGCCGAGCGGCTCGCCGCCGTCGGGCAGCTCGCGGCCGGCATCGCCCACGAGATCCGCAATCCCCTGGCGGCGATCCGGCTCAAGGCCGAGAACGCGCTCGCGAGCGCCGATCCGGCGCGGGCCCGGGCCGCCCTCGACCTCGTGCTCGATCAGGTCGCCCGCCTGGACCGCCTGTTGCGCGACCTCCTGAGCCTGACCCAGCCGCGCCGGCCGGCCACAGGCCCCACCGATCTCGGCCTCGTGCTGCGCGACTGCATCCACCTCCATGACGATCTCGCCCGGGCGCACGGCGTGCGGATTACGGTGGAGGCGGCGCCCCCTGAGCCCGTGCCCCTCGACGAGGGGCAAATCCGCCGCGCCCTCGACAACCTCGTGCTCAACGCGATCCAGCACAGCCCGGCCGGCGGCACGGTGCGGCTCTCCGGGACGCGGGAGGGCGAGAGGCTGCGGATCCGGGTGACGGACGAGGGTCCGGGCGTGCCGGAGGCTTTGCGGGGCCGGCTGTTCGAGCCCTTCGTCACCGGCCGCCCGGACGGGACCGGGCTCGGGCTGGCGATCGTGCGCGAGATCGCCCGCGCCCATGGTGGACAGGCGCGGCTCGCCGCCCCACCTCCCGATGGTCCGGGTCCCGGCGCGACCTTCGAGCTCGATCTGCCATGGCCCGCCCCTCCCCCGGCACCGTACCCGCCCGCATCCTGATCGTCGACGACGAGCCGGCCCTGCGCGAGGGCCTGGCCGAGACGGTGAGCGATCTCGGCCACCATCCCGTCCTCGCCGCCTCCGGCGCGGAGGCGCTGGCGCGGGTCGCGGCCGATCCGGCGATCGCCGCGGTGCTGCTCGATCTGCGCATGCCGGGCGGGCTCGACGGGATGGCGGTGCTCCAGCGCCTGCGGGCCGGGCCCCGGCCGCCGCCGGTGGCGGTGCTGACCGCCTATGCCAGCGCCGAGAACACCATCGAGGCGATGCGGCTCGGCGCCTACGACCACCTGACGAAGCCGGTCGGCCGGGCGGACCTCGCCGGGCTCCTCGGCGGCATGCTGGCCCTGTCGGCCTGCACGGCGTCGCAAGGGCCCGCTCCGGCACCCGCCTCCGCATTGATAGGCTCCAGCGAGGCGATGCGGCGGGTGCAGAAGACTGTCGGCCTCGCCGCCGACAGCGACGCGACGGTCTTGCTCCAGGGCGAGACCGGCACCGGCAAGGAAGTGGCGGCCCGCGCCCTCCACGCCTTCGGCCGCCGGCAGGGCGGGCCCTTCGTGCCGGTGAATTGCGCGGCGATTCCCGCCGACCTCCTCGAGAGCGAGCTGTTCGGGCACCTGCGCGGCGCCTTCACGGGGGCGACGGGCGACCGGCCCGGGGCCTTCCGGGAGGCGGAGGGCGGCACGCTCTTCCTCGACGAGATCGGCGACATGCCGCCCGCGATGCAGGCCAAGATCCTGCGGGTGCTCCAGGAGCGGGTGGTGACGCCGGTCGGCGGCCGGCCCGTCCCGGTCACCGTCCGGGTGGTGGCCGCCACGCACCGCGACCTGCCGCGCCTCGTGGCGGAGGGCGGCTTCCGCCAGGACCTGTTCTACCGCCTCAACGTGGTGCCGATCACCCTGCCGCCCCTGCGCGAGCGCCTGGCCGACATCCTGCCGCTGGCCGAGCATTTCCTGGGCCTCTGTGATGCGGGGCAGAAACGCCTCGGGCCAGAGGCCGCAGCCGCGCTGATGCGCCATCCCTGGCCCGGCAACGTGCGCGAGTTGCGCAACGTGATCGAGCGGGCGGCGGTGCTGGCCCGCGGCGCGGTGATCGGCGCGGACGACCTCGGTCTCGCGGAGACCGGCCCTCCGGGCGAAGCGCCGGACGTCCTGCCGGCCTGGCTCGACGGCGACTTGCCGGGGGCGGTGGCGCGGCTCGAGGAGGCGATGATCCGCCGGGCCCTGCGCGCGAGCGGCGGCAACCGCGCCCGGGCGGCAAAGCACCTCGGCATCCAGCGCCAGCTCCTCTACGCCAAGATCGAGCGCTACGGCCTGCGCGATCCCGAGATGTCGGGAAACCCGACGGACGATGTCGCGAATCCCGACGCCTGACCCCGCACCCGCACGGCATTTCCGAGTTTCTTCAATTGCTTAGCGTCTGGCACGGGAGTTGACAGGGGCTGTCCGAGCCGGCCGCCCGCCGGCGCAGACGAGCGACACCCATGACGACAGGCAATCCCCGCCTCCGGGCGGCGGGCCTCGCGGCCATGCTGCTGGCGGCCGGCCCGGCCGCGGCGCAGGACAATTCGGTCTGGGATCCCGGCACCCTGCCGGAGACCAAGGGAACGGTGAAGCAGTACACGCTCACCCCCCGCGGCGACGTCGACGGCCTGATCCTCACCGACGGCACCGAGGTGAAGCTGCCGCCGCGGCTCTCCGGCGCCGTGGTGTTCACGGTGAAGCCGGGCGACGCGGTCTCGGTGCGCGGCATGCGCGCCCGGGCCCTGCCCCTCGTCGACGGCGCCTCGATCCGCAACGAGGCGACCGGCGCCACCCTCACCACCCTCGGGCCGCCGGAGCCCGCCGCCGACGAGACGGTGCTGAGCGGGCGCATCGCCGCCCTGCTGCACGGCCGCCGGGGCGAGGTGAACGGAGCCCTCCTCGACGACGGCACCACCCTGCGGCTGCCCCCGCACGAGGCCGCGCGCCTGAGCGCGACCCTGCGGGCCGGCCAGAGCGTCAGCCTCCGCGGCAGCGTGGCGAAGAGCCCGCTCGGCACGGTGGTGGAGGTGCGGGCGCTCGGGACCGGCCCGGACACCCTGGTCGAGGTCGGCGGGCCGCCGCCCCGTCCGCGTGGTCCGCGTGCCGAGGCCGGTCCTCCGGGCGGCCCCGACGCACCGCCCCCGCCGCCGCCCGGCCCCGGTGCGGCTCCTCCGCCGCCCCCACCCGGCGCGGCCCCGCCGCCGCCGCCCCGTCGGTTCTAAGCCGCGATCGACCAAGATGGCCTGCGCGGCGGGAACGCGCCGCGCAGGTGATTAATCCCGATGGCATCGCAACTTTTCGCGATCCCGCCGGTTCTCGGCTCCGGATCGGTCGGTCCTTCCTCAAGGAGACATCACGGTGAGCACGGCAACCTCCGTTCCTGCCTCTGCGTCCACGTCACCCGACCGACAGCCGTCGACCCGGGCCCTCCGCGGGCTCGACGCGCTCAACTTCACCCTGGCGGACGTGCGCGACGGCCTCGGGCCCTATCTGGCGATCTACCTCATCGCCGTGCGCGGGCCGGACCAGGGCTGGAACGAGGCGACCACCGGCATGGTGATGACCATCGCCGGCATCGCCGGACTGATCGCCCAGACGCCGGCCGGCGCCCTCATCGATCGCTCGCGCCACAAGCGCATGATCGTGATCGCCGCGGCGCTCGCCGTGACCCTGAGCTGCCTGGCCCTGCCCTTCATCTCGAACTTCTACGCGGTCGCCGCCACCCAGTCGCTCGCCGGCATCGCCGGGGCGATCTTCCCGCCGGCGCTCGCCGCCATCACCCTCGGGGTGGTGGGCCCGAAGCTGTTTTCCAAGCGCATCGGCCGCAACGAGGGCTTCAACCATGCCGGCAACGCCGTCTCGGCGGCGCTGGCGGGGGGCTTGGCCTACCTGTTCGGGCCGATCGTGGTGTTCTGGCTGATGGGCGTGCTCGCCGCGCTCTCGATCGGCGCGATGCTGATGGTGCCCGATGACGCCATCGACAACGACCTCGCCCGCGGCCTCGACTGCGCCGAGGACAAGGCGTGCGAGGAGCAGCCCTCCGGCCTCACCGTGCTGCTCCAGAACAAGTACCTGATGCTGTTCGCGCTGCTCGCCGCGATCTTCCACCTGTCCAACGCCGCGATGCTGACCTCGGTCGGCCAGCTCCTCACCCACCTGTCGGGCAAGGACAACGCCACCTCGCTCATCGCGATCTGCATCGTGGCGGCGCAGTGCGTGATGGTGCCGGTGGCGATGTTCGTCGGCCACAAGGCCGATGCGATCGGCCGCAAGCCCATCTTCCTCGCCGCCTTCGGCGTGCTGGCCCTGCGCGGCGTGCTCTACACCTTCTCGAACAACCCGTTCTACCTCGTGGCGGTGCAGCTCCTCGACGGCATCGGCGCCGGCGTCTACGGCGCGCTGTTCCCGATCGTGGTCGCGGACCTGACCCGCGGCACCGGCCGGTTCAACGTCAGCCAGGGCGCGGTCGCGACGGCGCAGGGGCTCGGCGCCTCGCTGAGCGCAACCCTCGCCGGCCTCATCATCGTCTCGGCCGGCTACTCGGCGGCCTTCCTGACGCTGGCCGGCATCGCCGGCCTGGGTTTCGCCCTCTACCTGATGGTGATGCCCGAGACCCGCGGCTTCGAGCCGGCGCAGGCCGACACGCCCTCCGACCCGTCCGGTCGGCCCGTCCTCGCGGGAGTTTGAGGCCAGCCGTGACCCTTCCCCTCGCCTTCGCGCATATCGGCGACCTGCACCTGACCATTGGTGAGGCCGACAACGCCCGCGACTTCGCGGCGATCGTCGCCCAGTTGAACGAGACCGACGGGCTCGACTTCGTCTTCGTGCCCGGGGACAACGCCGATAACGGCACCCCAGAGCAATACGCCCTGGTGCGGGCCGGCCTGGATCGTCTCCGCCTGCCGGTCCACGTCATCACCGGCGACCACGACATGGAGGGCGGCAGCCTCGACGCCTTCTATGCCGGATTGAACGCGCCGCGCCTGCCCCACGCCGTCGATGTCCGGGGCGTGCGCTGCCTGTTCCTCGACATGTGCGGGCCGGGCTCGGGCGGGCCGGATTTCCGCCTCGGGCCCGATCAGGTCGACTGGCTGGCGGCGGAACTCGAGGCCGCGAAAGGACGGGACTGCGCCCTGTTCCTGCACAGCTACCCCGCCGACCTGAAGGGCGAGGGCGAGGCCGCCCGCGTCGCCGACCTCGTCCATCGCGGACCGGTGCGCCTCGTCGAGATGGGCCACACCCACTACAACGAACTCGCCAATGACGGCCGCACGGTCTACGCGGCGACCCGCTCCACCGGCCAGATCGAGGAGGGCCCAGTCGGCTACGCGGTCGCGGCCATCGACGGCGGGGTGGTGAGCTGGCGCTTCAAGGAACTGGCCCGGCCCTGGCCCTTCGTGCTGATCACCGCGCCGGCGGACCGGCGCCTCGCCCATGATGCCGGCCATGCGATCGACGGAAGATTCACCTTGCGCGCCCTGGTGCTCGGGCCGGCGGAGCGGGTCGAGTTCCGTATCGATGACGGGTCCTGGCAGGCGATGGCGCGGGAGGACGGCGCGCGCTGTCACGCGGCGGAAGTGGCTTGGCCGGCGGGGGCGAAGACGATCGCCGTGCGGGCGACGGGCGCCGGGGCCGAGGATACCGACGCGATCGAGCCGGCGACGGATCCCGACGGGCTGCCGACCTCCCGCGGCATCGGCAGCGACGCCGATGCGCTCGGGGCCTGGGAGGCGCGGGGGTTGCTGGGGACGCAGCTCGGCCCGAACAGGAACGGGCGGCAATGGTGAAAGAAGGCCTCACCGGACCGGCCGATCTCAGACCGAACTCTCATCCTCCGCGTCATTCCGGGGACGCACAGCGGAGCCCGGAATCCAGAACCGCAGATGTAAAAGAATAAGTCGGCACGCGATCCGCTCTGTTCTCGACCCTCCGCGGTTCTGGATTCCGGGCTCCGCTGTCGCGGCCCCGGAATGACGCGGAGGGTTAAAAGCCCACCGACTTGATCGACCAGCTTTGCAATACCTCCATCCCGACCGTGACGACAGGACTTCTCTCCCCATGGCCGCGCTGACGCTCAGCCCCAATCTCGCGACCTGGGCGATCGCCGCCCTCGCCACCCTCGGCGTGATCGTGCGCCCGTTCTCCTGGCCGGAGGCGATCTGGGCGGTGACCGGCGCCCTCGCCCTGGTGCTGCTCGGCCTGCTCCCGGCCGGCACCGCCTGGGAGGGCGTGCTCAAGGGCACCGACGTCTACCTGTTCCTCGTCGGCATGATGCTGATGTCGGAAGTGGCCCGGAAGGAGGGCCTGTTCGACTGGCTCGCCGGCATCGCCGTGCGCACCGCCAAGGGCTCGGCGACGCGGCTCTTCACCCTGGTCTACCTCGTCGGCACGGTGGTCACGGTCTTCCTGTCGAACGATGCCTGCGCGGTGGTGCTGACGCCAGCGGTCTACGCCGCCACCCGGGCCGCCAAGGTCGAGAACCCGCTGCCCTACCTGTTCATCTGCGCCTTCATCGCCAACGCCGCCTCGTTCGTGCTGCCGATCTCGAACCCGGCGAACCTCGTGGTGTTCGCGGAAGCCATGCCGCCGCTGACCCGCTGGCTCGCCCTGTTCGGCCTGCCCTCGCTCCTGGCGATTGGGACGACCTACCTCGTCCTGCGGCTGACCCAGAACGGGACCCTCAAGCAGCAATCGGTCGCCACCGACGTCGAGGCGAAGGCGCTGTCCCGCACGGGCATCGTCGCGGGGCTGGGCATCGTGGCGACGGGCGCGGTGCTGATCGGCGCCTCGGCGCTCGGGCGCGACCTCGGCCTGCCGACCTTCGTCGCGGGGCTCGCCACCACCCTCATCGTGCTGGCGCTCCGCAAGGGGAGCGGCGCGGTCGAGGTCGTCAAGGACGTGTCCTGGAGCGTGCTGCCGCTGGTCGCCGGCCTGTTCGTGCTGGTCGAGGCGCTGGAGAAGACCGGCGTTCTGGCGATGATCGCCGACGCCCTGAAGCGGGCCGCGAGCGCCGCCCCCGGCGAGACCGCCTGGGGCGCCGGCGCGCTGATCGCCGTCGCCTGCAACCTCGTCAACAACCTGCCGGCCGGCCTGATCGCGGGCGCCGCGGTGCAGACCGCCCATGTCCCCGAGAAGGTCGCGGGCGCGGTGCTGATCGGCGTCGATCTCGGGCCGAACCTGTCGGTCACCGGCTCGCTCGCCACCATCCTGTGGCTCACCGCCATCCGCCGCGAGGGCCAGGACGTGAGCTTCTGGAGCTTCCTCAAGCTCGGCGCCCTGGTGATGCCGCCGGCCCTCGCGCTGGCGCTGGCCGGCCTCCTCCTCGTCTGACCCCGTCTCGTCCGACCTCTCGGCCCCGCACAGGAAGGCTCTCCCCTTGTCGATCGCCGCGCTCCTCTATCCCTTCATCCTGGTGGCCGGCGCGTTGCAGGCGCTCGGCAACGCGATGAACGCGCAGCTGCGCGGGCACATGGTCAATCCGTGGCTCGCCGCCACGGTGTCGTTCCTCCCGATCGTGTTCGTCTTCACCACCCTGTTCCTGGTGATGCCGACGCCGCTGCCGAGCCTCGAGACCCTGGAGAAGATGCCCTGGTACGCCCCCCTCGGGGGGCTGGCCGGCGCGGTCGCGGTGTTCGGCGGGCTCGCCTTCATCGACAAGGTCGGGGCCGGGCCGTTCAACGGCCTGACCTTGACCGCCAACATCATCACCTCGCTCGCCCTCGATGCCTTCGGGCTGTTCGGGCTCCAGGCCGCCGGCTTCAAGCCGCTGCCCTGGCTCGGCGGCCTCATGATGGCGGCCGGCGTGGTGTTCATCGCCAAGACCGCGGGCAAGAAGGACGAGGGCGAGAGCCACGGCATGAGCGGCAAGCTGCTCTACCCGTTCATCCTGGCGGCCGGCGCCCTGATGGCGATCGGCGTGGTGTGGAACTCGCAGCTGCGCGGGGCACTGGTGAACCCGTGGCTCGCCGCCACGGTGTCGTTCGTGCCGGTGGTCTTCGCCTTCGCGCTGATGTTCCTGCTGAGACCCACGCCTCTGCCGACCCGCAAGGATCTGGCGGGCGTGCGCTGGTGGATGCCGCTCGCCGGCATCACCGGGGCGGTCGCGGTGTTCGCCGGTCTCCTCTTCGTCGACAAGGTCGGGGCCGGGGCGCTGAACGGGCTCCTCATCACCGCCAACCTCCTGACCTCGGTGGCGCTCGACCATTTCGGCTGGCTCGGCATGCGCCAGGTCAAGGCCGGGCCGCCGCGGCTTCTCGGCGCCGCCCTGATGGTCGGCGGGATCGTGCTGATCTCGGTGTTCTGACCGGAACCGCGCCGATGCCCACCCTCCCGGACTGGGTCCTGCGGCGCGAGACCCTCGCGGCCCTGATCGTGGCGGCGCTCGCCGCGGGCATCGGGGTCGCGCTCTACCTCAGCCAGGCGACGACGCTCACCATCGCGGTCGCCCCGCGGGACGGGACCGAGCCGGCCCTGATCAAGGCCTATGCCGACGCTCTCGCTGCGGACCGTGCCAATATCCGGCTCAAGGTCCTGTCCTTCGACGACGTCCGCGAGAGCGCGGCGGCGCTTCAGGACGGCCGGGCCGACCTCGCGGTGGTGCGGCCCGACGTGCTCCTGCCGAAGAACGGCCTGACGCTCGCCATCCTGCGCGACCAGGCGATGCTGATCGTCTCGCCGGATGCCTCCGGCATCACGGGCTTCCCGAAGCTCGCGGGGAAACGCCTCGGCATCGCGGCCCACAAGAGCGCCGATTTCTGGCTGCTCAAGAACATCCTCGCCTATTACAACCTGCTGCTCGAGACCGAGACCGTCCCGGCGACCGTGCCTGTCCCGGGGAACGCGGTCCGCCTCGTCGCCATCGACGGGACGGAGGCGGCGGCGGCGATCCGCGACAAGCGCATCGATGCCTATGTCAGCATCATCGCGGCCTCCGCCCCGAAGGCGCGGGCGATGATCGAGGCGGTGCGGGGCATAAGCCGCAACGGCAAGCTCGACTTCGTCGACGTGCCGGACAGCGACGCGGTGATCGAGCGCTTTCCCCGCCTCCAGGCGGTCACCGTGCCGGCCGGCCTGTTCGGCGGCCGGCCCAAGCTGCCGGAGGAAGACGTGAAGACCGTCGGCGCCTCCTACCGGCTGATGGCCCGCGCCTCGATGAGCCGCGCCGTCGCGGCGGACGTGACCCAGCACCTGTTCGAGAGGCGCACCGCCGCCGCCGAGGAGACCGACGCGGCGGAATACGTCCAGGCGCCGTCCTACGAGACCACGGTGGCGGCGACGAGCGCCCGCATCCCGATCCATCCCGGCGCGATCGACTATTTCGAGCGCGAGCAGCACGGCTTCGTCGAGCGCTACGGCGACACGCTCTACCTGCTCGCGGCTTTGGGCGGCGGCCTCGCCTCGGCGGTCGCCTGGCTGCGCCAGCGCCTCGCGAGCCTGCGGCGCGAGCGGATCGACGAGGTGACCGACCGGCTCCTCGACATCACCGACCAAGCCCGCTCCCTGCGCGACCCGGACGCGATCGCCCGCCTCGCGGTCGAGATCGACAAGCTCGCCATCGAGGTCGTTCGCGACATCCGCCGGCGGGATCTGGATGCCCGGACGCTCGCCGCGGTGTCGATCGCCATCGAGACGGCGCGGGCGACAGTGGCGGATTGCCGGGGCGTGGCGGAGGAGAAGGAGGATGCGACGCCGTCAGCATCCTGAGTGCGGATGACCGCCGCAGGGCTGTTTGCGTCAGCGTTCGGCAAGATGATGAGGCGCGGGCCTCCCCTCTCCCCGCTCGCGGGGAGGCCCGCGCCTCATCCTGTTTCGGACAGTCCCCGTCGCCCTACTCCGCCGCCGCCAAGGCCGGCCGCTTGTCCGCCAGCCCGTCGAGTGCCGCCGGGCGCGGTCCCCCCGTCGCCCAGTCGAGGAGTTCGACCGTGTGGACGATCGGAATCTCCGTGCCTTTCCCGATCTGGGTGGCGCAGCCGATATTGCCGGTGGCGATCACGTCGGGCCGGACCCGCTCGATATTGGCGACCTTGCGGGTGCGCAGGTGCGCGGCCAGCTCCGGTTGCAGGATGTTGTAGGTGCCGGCCGAGCCGCAGCAGATATGGCCCTCCGGCACGTCCTTCACGGTGAAGCCGGCCCGCGCCAGCAGCGCCTTCGGCTCGGTGCGCAATCCTTGCCCGTGCTGCATCGAGCAGGCGGAATGGTAGGCGACGACGAGGTCGGTCTCGACCACCGGCTCCGACAGGCCGAGGCTCGTCACGTATTCGGTGACGTCGCGGGCGATCCCCGCCACCCGGGCGGCCTTCGCCGCATAGGCCGGGTCGTCGCGGAACATGAAGCCGTAATCCTTGATCGTGGTCCCGCAGCCCGAGGCCGTGACCACGATGGCATCCAGCCCCTCGCCGTCCATCTCGGCGATCCAGGCGTCGATCGTGCGCTTGGCGAGCGCGTGCGACGAGTCCTCGTGGCCCATATGGTGGGTGAGCGCGCCGCAGCAGCCCTCTCCCTTCGCCTGCACCACCTCCACGCCGTGGCGGTTCAGGAGCCGGATCGCCGCCTCGTTAAAATCCGGGCGCAGCACGCTCTGGGCGCAGCCGCGCAGGAGCGCCACCCGGCCCCGGCGCGGGCCGGCGGCCGGGAAGCGGCCGGGCCTGTCGTGGGCCGAGCGGGTCGGCAGCGCATCGGGGGCGAGGTCGAGCATCGCGGCGAGCCGGTTGCCGACCTTCGGCATCTTCGCGGCGATTCCCCGGAACGGCCGGCCGAGCGTGGCGCCGAGCAGCGCCAGGCGGAAGCGGTTCGGATAGGGGAGCACCCGGGCCAGTACCGCCCGGAGGAACCGGTCCTCCGCCGGGCGGGAATAGGTTCTTTCGATATGCGCGCGGGCATGGTCGACGAGGTGCATGTAATGCACGCCCGACGGGCAGGTGGTCATGCAGGACAGGCAGGACAGGCAGCGATCGACGTGCTTGACCACCTCGGGGCTCGCCGGTTTGCCCCCTTCCAGCATGTCCTTGATCAGGTAGATGCGCCCGCGCGGCGAATCGAGCTCGTCGCCGAGCAGCAGGTAGGTCGGGCAGGTGGCGGTGCAGAAGCCGCAATGCACGCAGGTGCGCAGGATCTTCTCCGAGGCCGCCATGGCCGGGTCGGCGAGCTGCGCGGGGGTGAAGCTGGTCTGCACGGCGGTTCCTCGGGACGATTTTTTGGAGGGCGTTTCTGCGGTGCCTCCGCATCCCGTTTCTAGACCATTTTCAAGGTGGCGGGAGCGGCTTTCGGGGCCGCCCCCCGCGCACGGTGCCGCACGAGGACCCGTCAGGCGCTCCCGATCGCGACGCCGGCGAGCAGCACCAGCACGCCGCCGAGCACCACCTGGAGGGCGGCGCGCCAGAACGGCGTCTCCATGTAGCGGGTGCGGATGGCCGAGATGGCGCAGAGTTCCACGATCACCACCAGGGCCGCCAGCACCGTCGCGATGGTAAACGCATTCGCCCAGGAATCCGGTACCAGGTAGGGCAGCGTATGGCCCAGGCCCCCCACCGTCGTCATCACCCCGCAGACGAGGCCGCGCAGCCAGGGCGAGCCCCGCCCGGTGATGCTGCCGTCATCCGACAGGGCCTCGGTGAAGCCCATGCTGATCCCGGCGCCGATCGAGGCGGCGAGGCCGACCAGAAAGGTCTGCCAGTTGTTGTGGGTGGCGAAGGCGGCGGCAAAGAGCGGCGCGAGCGTCGAGACCGAGCCGTCGATCAACCCGGCGAGGCCCGGCTGCACGTAGCGCAGCACGAACAGCCGGTGGGCGGCCCGGGCCTCCTCGGCGGCGGCGTCGCCGCTCTCCTGCTCGGCCGACAGCGCCTCGGCCCGGCGGCCGTGGCCGCGCTCGATCTCGGCCAGCCGAACGAAGAGCTGGCGTACCCCGAGGTCGCGGGTGAGCGTGGCCGCCTGCTCGTAGAAGCCGGCGGCCTGCGCCTCCATCGCCTCCGCCTCCCTGCGCATCCGCCCGGCATCGAGACCCTGCCACCAGAAGGCGCGGCGGCGGGGAAAGCCGCGCATGTCCTCCCGCCGCAGCGGCGGCAGGTGCTCGCCGAAGCGCTCGCGATAGGCCGCATAGAGGTCGTCGCGATGGCCCCTCTCCTCGTCGGCCATCGCCTCGAACAGGCCGGCGGAACCCGGCAGGTCGGCCCGCAGACTCTCGGCGAAGCTGCGGTAGATGCGGGAATCCTCCTCCTCGCTGGCGATGGCGAGCGCCAGCACCTCGCGCTCGGTGAGATCGGTCAGGGCTTTCATGGACGCGCTCCTGTTTGGAATGGCTCCAATCTATATAGATTGGAGCCATTCCAAACAAGTCGGTTTGCAACCAGGATGAGGCGCCCGCCACATCGCGCGGGAGGCGGTCGGCAACCCTTGACCATCGCCCCAGCCGTCTGCACCTTGCGGAGGTGACCGCGGGTAGCCCCAAGCCCGGATCGAGGGACATTCCCGATGGCCGACGCCTCTCTCGACATTGCCGAGCAGGTCGCACGGGTCATCCGCTCGAACGAAGAAACGCAGAAGTTCATTGCCGAGCAGCGCAAGCTGATGGCCGAGGCGGCGAAGCTGGAACGTGACCGGGTGCTTGCTCCCTGGCAGATCGTTGCCGCTACCGCCGCGGCAACAGCGGCGCTCATCGGCGGTACCGTTGCGGTGGCTAAGCTCTTCCTTCCTTGAGATGCACCGAATTCGGGAGAACATCGCCCGCTCCACTGGCGTCGACATGGAAAGACACGACCCTGTACCGTACCGTCGGCGGTCGGTTCGTGATCCATGTGCATCGCGGCTCCCTCGCCTGAATGGCGATCGACTCGGCACATAGCGATCGGATTGAAGGCGACGCCACCCCACCATGCTGGGATCAACGCCCAACCCGTCGCAGGTGCGGTGCCGCACCCAACGTCAGGCCCCGCCCTGCGGCCGCCGGTTGCCTCGCCGCCCCGAACGGAGCATGACGGCGCCCGGATTCGCGCGCGGGCCCGGCCCGCGCCCGAGTCGCCGCGTCCTCCCGAAGCGTCCCCCTTCAGAAGTGCCCGCATGAGCGTCGTCACCCGCATCGCCCGCAGCCGGGCGGCCCAGGAGAGCCTCGGCTTCCTCGGCGCGAGCTACCTGAAGCTGGTGCGGCGCACGAACCGCTTCAGCCTCGATCCGCCCGACGCCTACGAGTGGCTGACGCCGCTGCGGCCCTTCATCGCCGCCATGTGGCACGGCCAGCACCTCATGGTGCCGTTCGTCCGCCGGCCGCAGGACCGGGTCGCCACCATGGTGTCGCGCTCCGTCGATGGCGGTGTGAACACCGCGGTGCTCGAGCGCTTCGGGGTCAGGGTCATGCGCGGCTCGGGCGCGCGACGCGCCAGCGACGTTTGGGCGAAGGGCGGGGTCCAGGCCCTGCGCGGCTGCCTCAAGGCGCTGGAAGACGGTGAATCGGTCGCCTTCAGCGCCGACGTGCCGAAGGTGTCGCGGCGCTGCGGCGAGGGCATCGTGATGCTGGCGCGGCTCTCCGGCCGCCCCGTCGTGCCGACCGCCGTGGTGACGAGCCGCTACCTGCAGTTCGACAGTTGGGACCGGGCGAGCCTCGGCCTGCCCTTCGGCCGCGGCGTGATGGCCTTCGGCGAGCCGATCGCGATCGCCCGCGACCTCGACGCGGACGGCGTCGAGGCGGCGCGCCTGCGCATCGAGACCGACCTCAACGCCGTCCATGCCCGCGCCTTCGCGCAGGTCGGCCGGGTCGACCCGGTGCATACCCGAAAAGGGGCGCCGGCCCGATGAGGCGCGAGGACGTGCCGGCGCTGCTGCGCGCCTACCATTACGGGTTGATCGCCGGGGAGCCGGCGCTCGCGGGCCTGCTCGCCTGGCGCCGCCGGCGCGGCAAGGAGGACCCGGTGCGCCTGCCCGAGCGCACCGGGCGGCCCGGCAAGCCGCGGCCCGCCGGCCCGCTGGTCTGGGCCCACGGCGCCAGCATCGGCGAGGCGTTGTCGCTCATCGGCCTCGTCGAGCGCCTGACCCGGCGCGGCTTCACGGTGCTGGTCACCTCCGGCACCCGGACCTCGGCGGCCCTGCTGGCGCGGCGGCTGCCCCGCGGCGCCCTCCACCAGTTCGCCCCCCTCGACGCGCCGCGCTACCTCGCCCG
This sequence comes from Methylobacterium sp. SyP6R, assembly GCF_019216885.1. NCBI lineage: Bacteria > Pseudomonadati > Pseudomonadota > Alphaproteobacteria > Hyphomicrobiales > Methylobacteriaceae > Methylobacterium > Methylobacterium synurae. The sequence continues at coordinate 6,035,842 of NZ_JAAQRC020000001.1, forward strand.
CTTCCTCGACCATTGGCGGCCGGACCTGGCGCTCGTCGCCGAATCTGAACTCTGGCCCAACACCATCCTGGCCCTGCACGAGCGCGAGGTGCCGCTGATCCTGGTCAACGGGCGGATGTCCGAGCGCTCGGCCCGCGGGTGGTCGCGCACCCCGGGCATCGCCCGGGCGCTCCTGTCGCGCATCGCGCTCTGCCTCGCGCAGACGCAAGACGAAGCCGAGCGCTTCGCGCGGCTCGGCGCCCCCCGGGTCGAGCTCGGCGGCAACCTGAAATTCGATGCCGCCGCGCCGCCCGCCGATCCCGAACTGCTGCGCCAGCTCGCCGGGGTGATGGCCGGGCGGCCGGTCTGGCTTGCCGCCTCGACCCATCCGGGCGAGGAGGCCGCCGCCACCGCGGCCCACCGGGCGCTCAAGCGCCGCTATCCCGACCTCCTCACCATCGTGGTGCCGCGCCATCCCGAGCGCGGCCCGGCCATCGCCGCCGACGCGGTGGCGGCGGGCCTCAAGGTCGGGCGCCGCGCGACCGGCGGGCAGCCGCACGACAAGGTCGATCTCTACGTCGCCGACACGGTGGGCGAGCTCGGCCTGTTCTATCGGCTCTGCCCGCTGGTCTTCGTCGGCGGATCCCTCGCCCGCCACGGCGGCCAGAACCCGATCGAGCCGGCCCGGCTCGGCGCCGCGGTCCTGTATGGGCCGCATGTGCGCAACTTCGCCCAGGTCTACGGCGCGCTCGACCGGGCCGGCGGCGCCCGGATCGTGCGCGACGGGCAGGAGCTGACGGCGGCCATCGGCCAGCTCCTCGCCGACGCGAACGCCCGCCGGGCCATGGCCCGGGCGGGGGCTGCCGCGATCGAGGCGGCCGGGGGCGCCACCGACCGGGCGATGGCGGCGATCGAGCCCTTCATCTGCCAGTTGAAGATCGCCGGCCGGTTCGCCTCGTGATCCGGGCGCCGGGCTTCTGGTGGCGGGAGGAGCCGGCGCCGGCGGCCCGGCTGCTCGCGCCGGTCGGCGCCGTCTACGGCGCGCTCGCCGCCCGCCGGATGGCGCGGGTGGGTGAGGCGGCGCCCTGCCCGGTGGTCTGCATCGGCAACTTCACCCTCGGCGGCGCCGGCAAGACGCCGACGGCGCTCGCGGTGGCGGCCTGCTTACGCGATCTCGGCCGGCATCCGGTCTTCCTGAGCCGGGGCTATGGCGGGCGCCTGCCAGGCCCGGTGCGGGTCGATCCCGCACGGCACGAAGCGGCCGAGATCGGCGACGAACCGTTGCTGCTCGCCCGCGCCGCCCCGGCGATCGTCGCCCGCGACCGGGTCGCGGGGGCGCGGGCCTGTGCGGCGGCCGGCGCCGACACGATCGTGATGGATGACGGGTTGCAGAACCCGAGCCTCGCCAAGGACCTGGCGATCGCGGTGTTCGACGGCGCCGTCGGCCTCGGTAACGGGCGGGTGTTTCCGGCGGGCCCGCTGCGGGCGCCGGCCGCGATGCAGTGGGGCCACGTCCACGCCGCCCTGGTGATCGGCGAGGGCGAACCCGGCGCGCGGGTGCGGGCCGCGGCGCGGGAGCGCGGCCTGCCGGCCCTGCGCTGCCGGCTCGTCGCGGACCCCGCCGCGGCCGAGGCTCTGCGCGGGCGCCGGGTCCTGGCCTTCGCGGGCATCGGCCGGCCCGAAAAGTTCTTCGCGACCCTGCGGGAGATCGGGGCCGACCTGCGCGAGACCCGCGCCTTCCCGGACCACCACGCCTTCACCGCAGCGGAGGCCGAGGCCCTGGCGGCGGAGGCCGCGGCGAAGAACCTCCTGCTGGTCACCACCGAGAAGGACCGGATGCGCTGGCCGGCCGCGCGGCCGGTGACGACGCTGCCGGTGGTCCTGGCCTTGGACGAACCCGAGGCCTTCCGCGACCTGCTACGCGGTCTTTGAGGTCTGGCGCAGGCGCACCATCACGGCGTCGGGATCGGCATAGGCCTCCTGGCGCTCGACGCTCCAGTAGCGCAGGGCATCGAGGGGGATCTCGACCCCGGTCACCGCGCAGCGCACGAACCGGCCGGGCTTCACCACCCGCAGGTTGCTGTCGCCATACTCCACGACGGCCTCGCCGGACCCGCCGCGCTCGAACCGTCCGAGCATCGAAACTTCCTTTCCGCGTCAGAGAATGCGGGTGTAGGGCGCGCCGTGCGGCTTGTCGACGGGCTCGACGGAGGGCGCTCGGGCAGCCATGATCCGGCCCCGACGTCATGCGGCCACCGGGACGAGGATGGAACCGACCGACACCCTTTTCTCCGCAGCCTGCGCGGCCCAGGCCCGCGCCCACGCGCCCTATTCGCGCTTCCGCGTCGGTGCGGCGATCCGCGACGAGGCCGGCGCGGTCCATGCCGGCTGCAACGTCGAGAACGCCGCCTATCCGGTCGGCACCTGCGCCGAGGCCGGCGCCATCGCGGCGATGATCGCGGGCGGCGGCCGGCGCATCGCGGCGATCCTGGTGCTGGGCGACGGCGAGGCGCTGGTCACCCCCTGCGGCGCCTGCCGCCAGCGCATCCGCGAATTCGCCGCCCCCGACACGCCGGTCCACGTCGCCGGGCCGCAAGGCGTGAGGCGAACCTTCACCCTCGACGAGTTGCTGCCCGCCTCGTTCGGGCCGGACAACCTCGCGTGAGCGCCCCGCCCGACGATCCCCGGGTCACTGACGCCGCCGCCTTCCTGCGGGCGCGCGGGTTCGACGGTCCCTTCGCGCTCGCCCTCGTCACCGGCACCGGGCTCGGGCCCCTGGCGGACAGGGTCGAGGACCCGGTCGCGATTCCCTACGGCGAGATCCCGCATTTCCCGGCCTCCGGCGTCTCGGGCCATGCCGGGCGGCTGGTGGCGGGGTGCCTCGGCGGGCGGCGCGTGCTGCTGTTCCAGGGCCGTGCCCACCCCTACGAGCACGGCGATGCCGCGGTCATGCGGGTGCCGGTCGGCGTGGTGGCGGCGCTCGGTGCGCCGCCGCTCCTCCTCACCAACGCGGCCGGCTCGCTCCTGTCCGAAGCCGGTCCCGGCCGCCTCGCGCTCATCACCGACCACATCAACCTGTCGGGGATGAACCCGCTCACCGGCGAGCCCTCCGACGCCCGCTTCGTGCCGATGGTCGATGCCTACGATCCCGGGCTTCGGGCGGCGCTCGCCCGCGCCGCTGCGGCGAGCGGGGTGCCCCTGCACGAGGGCGTCTATGCATGGTTCTCGGGGCCGAGCTTCGAGACCCCGGCGGAGATCCGGATGGCCAAAACCCTCGGCGCCGACCTCGTCGGCATGTCGACGGTGCCGGAGGTGATCCTCGCCCGGTTCTACGGCCTGCGGGTCGCGGCACTCTCGCTCGTCACGAACTACGCCGCGGGTTTCGAAGCCGGCGCCCCGCATCACGCCGAGACCAAGCGGGTGGCGGCGCAAGCCGCGGAGGATGTCGGGCGGCTGGTGACGGCGCTGCTCTCCGGCGACTTCCAGATGTCGTCCTGACGTCGATGAGAAATCCCTTCCCGCCCACGACCTCATCCTGAGGTGTCAGTCCATCGGAGATGGACTGACCTCGAAGGAGGGCTCCAGGAACCGCCGAGACTTCTGGAGCCCTCCTTCGAGGCTCCCGTTGGTCGCACCTCAGGATGAGGTCGTGGGCGGGACAGGACAGGGACCCGCGCCACTGTCTCCGCCGACCGGACACGCTCTGCTCTCTCTCCCCGGGACCGCCTCATGACGCTGCTGCCGCAGGAACTGATCCGCCTCAAGCGCGACGGCCACGCACTGCCGCCGGACGCCATCGAGGCCTTCATCGCCGGCCTGACCGCGAATCGCGTCACCGAGGGGCAGGCGGCGGCCTTCGCCATGGCGGTGTTCTTCCGCGGCCTGTCGCTGCCGGAGCGGGTGGCGCTGACCCGGGCGATGATGCGCTCGGGCACGGTGCTGACCTGGGACCTGCCCGGTCCGGTGGTCGACAAGCATTCGACCGGCGGCGTCGGCGACACGGTGAGCCTCCCCCTCGCCCCGATGGTGGCTTCCTGCGGCGGCTTCGTGCCGATGATCGCGGGCCGCGGCCTCGGCCATACCGGCGGCACCCTCGACAAGCTCGACAGCATCCCGGGCTACGTCTCGCAGCCGGAGGTGGACCTGTTCCGGCGCGTCACCCGCGAGGTCGGCTGCGCGGTGATCGGCCAGACCCCGGACCTCGCCCCCGCCGACCGGCGGCTATACGCCATCCGCGACGTCACCGGCACGGTCGAATCCCTCGACCTGATCACCGCCTCGATCCTGGCCAAGAAGCTCGCCGCCGGTCTCCAGGGACTCGTGATGGACGTCAAGGCGGGGTCCGGCGCATTCATGGCGAGCACCGAGGCGGCGCGGGAGCTCGCCGAGAGCCTGGTCACGGTGGCGAACGGCGCCGGCCTGCCGACCCGCGCCCTCCTCACCGACATGGACCAGCCGCTCGCCTCCGTCGCCGGCAATGCCGCCGAGGTGGCTTATGCCATCGACTATCTGACGGGCCGCCGGCGCGAGCCGCGCTTCCACGCCGTGACCCTGGCGCTCGGCGCCGAGATGCTGGTCCTCGGGGGCCTGAGCCCCGACACGGCCGAGGCGACGGCGCGCCTGGAGGAGGCCCTGGCGTCGGGCCGCGCCGCCGAGACCTTTTCGCGGATGGTGGCGGCGCTCGGCGGCCCTGCCGACCTCGTGGCGCACCCGGAGCGCCACCTGCCGGCCGCCCCCGTGATCCGCCCGGTCGTGCCGCCCCAGGGAGGCCGGGTCGCCGCCATCGCCACCCGGGCGATCGGCGTCGCGGTGATCGGGCTGGGCGGCGGCCGCACCCGCCCGGAGGACCGGATCGACCACGCGGTGGGCGTCACCGATCTCGCCCCGGTCGGTGCCGAGGTCGGGCCGGACCGGCCGCTGGCGATGGTGCAGGCCCGCAGCGAGGCGGAGGCCGAGCGGGCCGCGGCCGACATCGTGGCGGCGTACCGGATCGGCCCGGAGGCGGTGGCGGAGCGAGATGTCGTCTTGGAGCGGATCGGGTGATGGGGCACTCAGGCGCACGAGTCGTGGGGCGGTGCGGGCAAAGGAGGAGCGCGGGAATTTCTCCTCTCCCCGCGGGCGGGGAGAGGGCCGTGTTCCTGTCCAGGGAACACGGCAAGCGAAGGCGCAGCCGAAGCGGGGGTGAGGGGGTGGTTCCGGAGGAGTCTCATCCGGAACCACCCCCTCACCCCCGCCCTTCGGGCTCGCTGCATCCCCTGAACGGGGACGCAGCCCTCTCCCCGCCCGCGGGGAGAGGAAGACGCCCGCGCGTCTCGGTTTCCCCGGCCAGCCCTGAACACATCGGGTGAGCGACGCCCGCCCCCCTGCCCCGCCGGCCAAGGCCTCCGGCCTGCGCCGCCACCGCGCCCTGATGGCGCGCCTCGCCGCCGGACCGGCGCCGGAGGCGGTGATCCTCGGCGACTCGCTCGCCGCCGGCTGGCCCGGGCGGGATCTCGATTGGGCCACCGGCCACCCCACGCTCAATCTCGGCCTGCCCGGCGACCGGGTGCAGACCACACGCTGGCGCCTCGCCGCGATGGCGGCCTTCGCGATCAGACCCCGCCTCGCGGTGGTGATGGTCGGCACCAACAGCTTCGCGGATGGCGTTTCCCCTGAGGCCATCGTTGCCGGGCTCGGTGCCCTGGTGGTGCTCCTGAGGGCCGCCTGGGCCCCGCCGTTGATCGTGCTCGCCACCGTGCCGTGGCGCGAGCCCTCCTTCGGGCGGAGCGAGGCCGGCCGTCTCGCGCTCAACGCCGCGATCGGCGAGTTGGCCCGAATCGACGCCCTGGCCCTCCTCGCCTGCGACGCGGCGCTTGGTCCCGATCCGGCCACTAGCCTGGAGGCCGACCGGCTCCATCTCAATCCCCGCGGATACGCCGCGCTCGGCGCCGCCCTCGCGTCCCTTGTGCGTCCTTGCCTGCCGCGTCCCGGCTAATTCGGTCGCCGGCCCCGCGACTGTCATCGGAACGTCACGAGCGCGGCCGACACGCACGCCATTCCCAAAGGACAGGACCAAGCCCGATGGATTTCCACCGCCGCTTCACCGTGCTGATGTGCACGCCGGCCTTCGATCCGGACGACCTGGAGGGCGTGCGCGTCAACCAGATCGTGGCGGCGGTCGAGCATCGCGGCTTCGAGGTGGTGCGGGCCCGGCGCGTCGAGGACGCGGCGATCGCGGTACAGACCGATGCGGCGGTCGGCTGCCTGGTGGTGGATTGGGGCAAGCGCGGCCTCGACGGCAAGGCGGCGGCGCTCATCGACATGATGCGCAAGCGCGGCCTCGAGATGCCGATCGTCATCATGGTCCGGCGCAAGCGCCTGGAGGACATCCCCGTCGAGCTGCTCGACTTCATCGACGGCTACATCTTCCTCGCCGAGGAAACCCCCGAATTCATCGCCCGCGGCCTCGTCAGCCGGGTGACGCAATATGCCGAGACCCTGAAGACCCCGTTCTTCGGGGCGCTGGTCGATTACGCCGAGAAGGGCAACCAGCTCTGGACCTGCCCCGGCCACAACGGCGGCATCTTCTACAACCGCTCGCCGATCGGCCGCATCTTCGTCGAGCATCTGGGCGAGGCGATCTTTCGCGACGACCTCGACAACTCGGTCCTCGATCTCGGCGACCTCCTGACCCACGAGGGCCCGGCGCTCAAGGCGCAGAAGGAGGCGGCCCAGATCTTCGGGGCCGAAAAGACCTACTTCGTGCTCAACGGCACCTCGGCCTCGAACAAGATCGTGCTGTCCTCGCTGGTGGCCGAGGACGATCTGGTTCTGTTCGACCGCAACAACCACAAGGCGGCGCATCACGGCGCGCTGTTCCTCGGCGGCGGCATCCCGATCTTCCTGGAGACCGACCGCAACGCCTACGGGCTGATCGGCCCGATCTTCCACGAGGCGCTGGACGAGGACAAGATCCGCCGGAAGATCCGCGACAACCCGCTGGTCAAGGACAAGGAGGCCTGGCGGCGCGAGCGGCCGTTCCGCGTCGCGGTCATCGAGCAATGCACCTATGACGGCACGATCTACGACGCCCGCGAGATCGTCGCCAGGATCGGGCACCTCTGCGACTACATCCTGTTCGACGAGGCCTGGGCCGGCTTCATGAAGTTCCATCCGCTGTTCCAGGGCCGCTACGCCATGGGGCTGACGGGGCTGGACGAGACCTCGCCCGGCATCATCGCCACGCAATCGACCCACAAGCAGCTCGCGAGCTTCTCCCAGGCCTCGCAGATCCACACCAAGGACGGCCACATCCGCGGCCAGACGAGGCGGGTGGAGCATCGGCGGCTGAACGAAAGCTTCCTCGTCCACGCCTCGACCTCGCCGTTCTACCCCCTCTTCGCCTCCCTCGACGTCGGCGCCCAGATGATGAAGGGGCGATCCGGCATGATCCTGTGGGACGATACGATCCGGCTGGGCATCGAGTGGCGCAAGAAGGTGCGGGCGATCCGCAAGGAATTCGAGGAGAACGAGCGCGACCCCAAGCGCCGCTGGTTCTTCGATCCCTTCGTGCCCGACCTGGCGACGGGCGCGGGCGGCGCCGAGGTGCCGTGGGAGAGCCTGCCGACCGACGAGCTCGCCTCCGACGCGCGCCACTGGGAGCTGAAGCCCGGGGCCGGCTGGCACGGCTTCACCCATGTCGCGCCGGGCTATGCCATCACCGATCCGAACAAGCTGACGGTGCTCACCCCCGGCTTCGACCGTCGGACGGGTGAATATACCGAGCACGGCGTGCCGGCCCCGATCGTCGCCCAGTACCTGCGCGAGAACCGCATCGTCCCGGAGAAGAACGACCTCAACTCGCTGCTCTTCCTGCTGACACCGGGCGTCGAATCGTCGAAGGCCGGCACGCTGATCTCGGGCCTGGTGGCGTTCAAGCGCCTGCACGACGACAACGTGCTGCTCGAAGAGGCGATGCCGGAATTCGTCCGGCGCCGGCCGCAACGCTATGGCGGCGTGCGCCTGCGCGACCTCTGCGCCGATTACCACGCCTTCCATCGCCAGGCCGGCACCTCGGGGCTCCAGCGCAAGCAGTTCATGCCCGAGCACCTGCCCGAGATGGTGATGCCGCCGAAATCCGCGGCGCAGATGCTGACCCGCAACAACGTCGACTTCGTACCGATCGCCGAGGCCGAAGGACGTGTCGCCACCACCCTGATGCTGGTCTACCCGCCGGGCATCGGCACGGTGCTGCCGGGCGAGCGGCTGGACGAGCGGGCGAAACCCATGCTCGACTACTTCAAGATGTTCGAGGCCGCCGCCAACCTGTTCCCGGGCTTCGAGGCCGAGATCCAGGGCGTCTACCGCCAGGTCGAGCCGGATGGGCGCATCCGCTTCTATACCTACGTGCTGCGCGAGGGCCGCTGATGGACTCGGTGCCTTCGCAGCCCGGGATCGTGATCCGCCCGTCGACCGATGCCGACGTCGCGGCGATGATCGAGATCTACGAGCACCACATCCGCCACGGCGTCGGCGATACCGGCGACTTCGAGGAAGACCGGCTCCGGCCGGACGACCTCAAGCGCCGGCGCAAGAACATGCGGTCGAAGCGCCTGCCCCACCTCGTGGCCGAGCGCCACGGGATGGTGGCGGGCTACGCCTACGCGGTGCCGTTCCGCAAGCGGCCGGCCTACCGCTACACCCTCAAGCACTCGATCTACGTCCATGCCGGCCATCTCCATGCCGGCATCGGCCGGCGCCTGCTGCCGGCCCTGATCGAGGCCTGCGCGGCGGGCGGCTACCGCCAGATGATCGGCTACATCGACGCCGAGAACGAAGCGTCCTTGCGCCTGCACGAGGCTTGCGGCTTCACGCGTGTCGGTCATCTGCCGGCCGTGGCCTACCGCCACGGCCGCTGGGCCGACAGCGTGATGGTGCAATGCCCGCTCGGCACCGGGGCGTCGGACCAGCCCTCGACCTGGCGGCAGGAGGCGGTGGCGGAAGGTGCGCGGACCCCGTTGCCGGAGGCGTGAAAGCGAGGCGCAGGGCCGAGCCCTGCGCCTCCCGCGCTTCCGCTTCCCGCCCCGAGCGTCGTAAGCTCCTCCCCACGTGCAGGCCGAACGGCCGCCGCCAGGGAGGAACCGACGTGAGCACCCAGAGCCGGAGCGTTGCCCGATGATGACCCCGATGTCGCGCCGGGTGATGAATCTCGCCCATTCCCTCACCCAGGCCGCCGCGCGCCACGCGGATCGGCCGGCCATCATCTGGGGCGGGCGGAGCTGGAACTGGGCTGAGTTCGACGCCCGGGTGTCGGCGCTGGCCGCTTCACTCAGGCAGCGCGGGATCGCCAAGGGCGACCGCCTGTTGGTCCATGCCCGCAACGGCAACGCCATTCTCGAAACGATGTATGCCGCGTTCCGGCTCGGCGCGGTGTTCGTGCCGACGAATTTCCGGTTGATGCCGAGCGATGTCGCCTACATGGCGCAGCAATCGGGCGCGGCCGCCTTCCTGTGCCACGCCGATTACCCCGACCACGTCGCCGCCGTGCGGGAGGCCCGACCGGACCTGGCCCGCATCGTCGTGATCGGCGAGGGCCCGGCCGAGGGCGAGGCCTACGAGACCCTGCTGGACGAGGGCGCGGGCCAGACGGTGGCCAATGTCGCGGTCGAGCACGACGACCCGTGCTGGTTCTTCTACACGTCCGGCACCACCGGCAAGCCGAAGGCCGCGGTGCTGACCCACGGCCAGATGGCCTTCGTGATCACCAACCACCTCTGCGACCTGATGCCGGGCACGAGCGCGGAGACGGATGCCTCCCTGGTGGTGGCGCCGCTCTCGCACGGGGCCGGGGTGCATGCGGTGACGCAGATCGCCCGCGCGGTGACCTCGGTGCTGCCGGGCTCCGACCGCTTCGACGCCGCGGAGGTCTGGGGCCTGGTGGCGCGCCACCGGGTCACCAACATGTTCACCGTGCCGACGATCCTGAAGATGATGGTCGAGCACCCGGCGGTCGAGTCCAACGACCATTCCTCGCTGCGATACATCATCTATGCCGGCGCGCCGATGTACCGCGAGGACCAGAAGCGGGCGTTGCGCACGCTCGGCAAGGTCATCGTGCAGTATTTCGGCCTCGGCGAGGTCACCGGCAACATCACGGTGCTGCCGCCGGCCCTGCACGAGGCCGAGGACGGCCCAGGCGTGAAGATCGGCACCTGCGGCTTCGAGCGCACCGGCATGCAGGTGCAGATCCAGGACCCGGAAGGACGCGAGGTCGCGCCGGGCGAGACCGGCGAGATCTGCGTCTGCGGCCCGGCGGTCTTCGCCGGCTACTGGGAGAATCCCAAGGCCAATGCCGAGGCGTTTCGCGACGGCTGGTTCCGCACCGGCGATCTCGGCACCCTCGACGCGGATCGCTTCCTCTACATCACGGGTCGCGCCTCCGACATGTACATCTCGGGCGGCTCGAACATCTATCCCCGCGAGATCGAGGAGAAGATCCTGGCCCATCCGGCGGTGGCCGAGACGGCGGTGCTCGGCGTGCCGGACCCGACCTGGGGCGAGATCGGCATCGCGGTCTGCGTGCCGCGGGAGGGCATGGCGCTCTCCGAGGACGACGTGATGGCGTTCCTGTTCGACAAGGTCGCGCGCTACAAGCTGCCCCGGCGGGTCATCCTGCGCGAGTCGCTGCCGAAATCCGGCTACGGCAAGATCACCAAGAAGATGGTGCGGGAAGAGCTGGAGGCGGCGGGCCTCATCGGCGAGAGGGCTTGAAGGGTGAGCGCGACGCCGGCCTTCACCACCCTCGTCCAGCCCGGACCGGAGCGACCGGAGCGCTGGCTTGCCGCCACGGGTCCCCTCCTCCACCGGGCCTTCGATCTCACGCCGGGACGCACGCTGCTCGACGCCGTCGCCGGGCCGCTCGCCGGCATGCGGGGCGGCGTGGTGCATCTCACGGGCGGGAGCTTCTCGCCCTTCGCCTACGTGATGCCGGCCCTCTCCGCCGATCCGCGTTTCGCCGCCTATTACAGCGAGACCTACCGGCCGGCGGGCGAGACGCGGCTGGAGCGGGCGAGCGCCACCTTCGGCGAGCGCGACGGTGCGTCCTTCCTGCACGTCCACGGCACCTGGATCGAGCCCGACGGACGCCGCCGGGCCGGCCACCTGCTGCCGGCGGAGGTGGTGGTGGCGCGACCCGTCCGGGCCGAGGCCTGGGGTACGGCGGGCGCAGCCTGGCGGGTCGAGCCGGATGCCGAGACCAACTTCTCGCTGTTCACCCCGGCGCCCCTGGCTTCCGGCGGGACGGGCTGCCTGCTGCTCAAGATCCAGCCGAACGAGGAGATTCACGCGGCGATCGAGGCGGCGGCCCGGGCGCATCGCCTGACGGCGGCACGGGTCCGCGGCATCGGCAGCATCGTGCGGCCGGCCTTCGCCGACGGGCGGGTGATCCCGACGATCGCCAGCGAGGTGCTGATCCGCGACGGCGCCGTGCGGCCGGGGCCGGAGGGCGGCCTGGTCGCGCATCTCGACATCGCGGTGGTGGATGTGGCGGGGGACATCCACGAGGGTGTCTTGAAGCGAGGCACCAACCCCGCCTGCATCACCGTCGAGCTCACCCTCACGCCGGAGTGAGGCTCTCACGCTCGACGCCGTAGACGTGCACGAGTTCGTCGCGGCCCCGCGCCGGCGCGTGGATCACCTCCTCGCGCCGGAAGACCAGGCCGCAGGCCCGCATCACCGCGAACGAACCCGCATTCTCCGGCTGGGCACTGGCCTCGATCCGGTCGACGTCGAGCCACGCGGCGGCGACCGGGAGCAGGGCCGTCGCCGCCTCGCGCAGGTAGCCCCGGCGCTGATGCGCCTCGCCGAGCCAGTACCCGAAGGTGGCGGTTTTCGGATCCTCGCGGGTCCGGTGCAACATGATCCAGCCGAGGAATTCGCCGGTGTCGCGGGCGGTCACCGCGAGGGAGAGCCCCTGTCCGGCCTCGGCGAGGTCGCGCGCCAGGGCGATCCGCTCCCGCGCCATCGCGACGGTGAAGGGGAGCGGCCAGAAGGCGAGCCACCGGCTCACCGCCGGGGTCATCAGGGCGCTGGTCGCCTCCGCGTCCTCGAGGGCGACGAGCCGCAGATGGAGGCGGGGGGTGTCGAGGGTGGGAGGAGCGCCGGTCATCGCGGCAGCGTAGCAGGGATTTCCCTTTGGGAAATGGGTGGCGCTGCACTTGCGTGGCGGATGAGCGGCCCGGGGGCAGGAAGGGGGCGGGAACCCTCCTCTCCCCGCGGGCGGGGAGAGGAGAAACCCACGTCCTGTCCGCGACGGTCTCGCCGCTCAGAACAAGCTGTACTGCCCACCCTTCTGCAGCGGCACCCTGAACAGATCCGTCCGCAACCGCACCCGCTCCGCCGGATACCCGAGCCGGGTCATCGTCACCCGCATGCGCTGGTCGAGCAGGTCCGCGTAAGGCCCGGTCCCGGTAAACCGCCGGCCATACGTCGCATCGTAGACCTTGCCGCCGCGGCTCTGCGCGAGGAGCGAGAAGGTCCGCCCGGCCCGATCGGGAAAATGCTCGGCAAACCAGTCGCGCATCAGGTCGGCGAGTTCGTGCGGCAGGCGGAGCAGCACGCCGCCGGCTTCGCTCGCACCCGCCTCGCGGGCGCGGGTCAGAACGGCCTCGATCTCGTGGTCGTTGAGGCCGGGGATCAGCGGCGCCACCAGCACCATCACGGGCACGCCTGCCGCGGCGAGCGCCCGGATCGCCGCCAGGCGCTTCTCGGGTCGCGGGGCACGCGGCTCCATCCGGCGGGCGAGGTCGGGATCGAGGGTCGTGACCGAGAGGGCCACCTTCACCAGCCCTTGCGCCGCCATCGGCGCCAGGATGTCGAGGTCGCGCAGCACGAGGTCGGACTTGGTGACGAGGCCGACCGGATGGCGGAAGCGGGCCAGCACCTCGAGCACGCCGCGGGTCAGGCGGTAGCGCCGCTCGATCGGCTGGTAGGGATCGGTGGCGGTGCCGAGCGCGATGGTGCGGGGCGCGTAGCCCCGGGCCGAGAGTTCCCGTTCGAGCAGGGCCGCCGCGTCGGGCTTGGCGAACAGCTTGGTCTCGAAGTCGAGCCCCGGCGAGAGCCCTGCATAGGCGTGGTTCGGCCGGGCGAAGCAGTAGACGCAGCCATGCTCGCAGCCGCGATACGGATTGATCGAGCGGTCGAAGCCGATATCGGGCGACGTGTTGCGGGTGATGATGCTGCGTGCCCGTTCCAGCGTCACCTCGGTACGCAGAGGCGGCAGCTCGTCCTCGATCTCCCAGCCGTCGGCGAAGGCCTCGCGGGCGGCGGGCTCGAACCGGCCGGTCGGGTTGGCGGTGGCGCCGCGCCCGCGGCGGCTCTCCGCCGCCGGGGTCGACCCGGCGAGGCGGCGCGCCGCCCGCCCGCATCCCGATTCCATTCCGACCTCCCGCACACGCACGGCCGTGGTTAGAACAAAACAGGAACGATCACAAGGGAGAATAAATTGCCAACGATCGAGGCAGGACGCGCCGCCTCCTATCCGCTATGGCGCCATCATGTTCACGGCTGCCATCCATCTCCCCGGCGCGATCGATCCGGAGCGCATCGACGCCCTCGCCGACACCCTGGCGGCCCTCGTGGCCGGCGTCGCGGCGGGCGTGGTGGGCGATGCGGTGATCGCAGCCGAGCATCCGGACGATCCGGAGGTCGCCACCATGGCCGAGAGCACCGGCGCGGCCCTGGTGGCGCGGGGGCCGAGCCCCTGGGTGGCGGCGGCCGGATTGGCGCGCCGTCCCTGGATGCTGTGCCTGGAGGCCGGCGACGTGCCGGCGGAGGGCTGGATTCGGGTGCTCGACCGGTTCGGCGCCACGGTACAAGCGGAGGCGGTCGGCCGCCTGCGCCGCCCGCACGCCGCCCTGTTCGAGCGGATCGCCGGACGGCGCGAGTCGCTGACGGGCACCCGGCAGGTGCGGGCCGGCGACCTCGTGCGGGTGCAGGCCCTGCGGGCGGGTCTGCCGCTCAAGGCCCGCCTGCCGGTCAGGCCCCTGCGGGGGTCGCTGCTGCGGAGCTAGAGTATCGCCCGATTGCGTTGCGATCGGACGCTGCTCTAGATCTTTGATTGTGACGCATTGTCTAAGACGAACCGGTACCCACTTCGTCGGAAAATGCTTTCGCGGCGCCCCGCTTCAGGTGCTCGTCGAGGCGCGGCATGATCTCGACGAAGTTGCACGGCCGGTGCCGGTAATCGAGCTGGGCCGCCAGGATGCCGTCCCAGGCGTCCTTGCAAGCGCCGGGCGAGCCCGGCAGCACGAACACGTAGGTGGCGTTCACGACTCCGGCCGTGGCCCGCGACTGCAGCGTCGAGGTGCCGATCTTGTCGTAGGAGATGCGGTGGAAGACGGCGGAGAACCCGTCCATCCGCTTCTCGAACAGGGGCTCCAGCGCCTCCGGCGTCACGTCGCGGCCGGTGAAGCCGGTGCCGCCGGTGGTGATGACCACGTCCACGCCCGGATCGGCGGCCCAGGCCTTCACCTGGGTGCGGATCGCTTCGACCTCGTCCGGCACGATCGCCCGGGCGGCGAGGCGGTGCCCCGCCGCCGTCATGCGCTCGGCAAGCGTGTCGCCCGAGCGGTCGTCGGCCGGCGTGCGGGTATCCGAGACGGTGAGCACCGCGATCGACAACGGCACGAAGTCCCGGGCTTGGTCGAGGCGGCCTTGGTCAAGATCTGGCATCAGAGCTGCGAGGCCCGGAAGGTGTCGCAGGACTGGGTCTGGCCGCTGCGGTAGCCGGTCTGGAACCAGCGCATGCGCTGGGCCGAGGAGCCGTGGGTGAAGGAATCCGGCACCACGTAGCCCTGGCTCTGCTTCTGGAGCTTGTCGTCGCCGATGGCGCTCGCCGCCTGCATCGCCTCCTCGATGTCGCCGGGCTCGAGCGAGTTGAAGCGGTCGTTCGAGTTCTTGGCCCAGACGCCGGCGAGGCAATCGGCCATCAGCTCGACGCGGACCGAGAGGGCGTTCGACTCGCGCTCGCCGACCTGCTGCTGCTTCTGCTGCACCTTGGGCAGGATGCCGAGCACGTCCTGGACGTGGTGGCCGACCTCGTGGGCGATCACATAGGCATAGGCGAAATCGCCCTTCACGTGGAACTTCTGCTCCATCTCCTTGAAGAAGGTGGTGTCGAGATAGACCTTCTTGTCGAGCGGGCAGTAGAACGGGCCCATGGCCGCCCGGGCCTGGCCGCAGCCGCTGCGGGTGCCGCCGGTATAGAGCACCATCGTGGTCGGGGTGTATTGGCGCCCGGTCTGGTTCGGCAGAACCGTCTTCCACACGTCCTCGGTGTTGCCGAGGATCGCGGCGGCGAACTTGCCGGACTGGTCGGTGGGGGCGCCGGTGCGCCGGTCGGGCTGCTGGCCCTGCTGCTGACCTTGTTCCTGGGGCGCGCGTGGGCGCGTCATCTGCTCGGCGCCGCCGATCAGGATCGCCGGGTTGATGCCGGTGACCCAGCCGATGATGCACAGGATGACGATGGTGCCGATGCCGAGCCCCCCGGCGCCGCCGCCCGGGAAACCGAATCCGCCGCCACCGCCGCCCTCGCCGCGGCGGTCTTCGACGTTGTCGGAGGAGCGAAAATCTTCCCAGCGCATGGTCTGCTACCCGTCGGCCCGTGAACCTTGGCCGCGACGGCTACGCGGCGCAGGCGAAAGGCTCAAGAGTAATCGACGGGAGCCGGCACGGTTCCGCTTCGCCGCACATGGCGTCGATCACGGCGCGCCCTCGTCGAGGGCCGCCCGCAGAGCCCGGAAGTCGCGCCAGGCAAGACGCTTCTGCAGCGGCTGGCGCAGCAGGTAGGCCGGGTGCAGGGTGGCGAGCAGCCGGATCTCGCGCTTGTCGGTCCGGTAGGGGAACCACCGCCCTCGCGACTTCAGGATGCCGTCCTTGGTCCCGGCGAGCGCCTGGGTGGCGACGCCGCCGAGGCAGACCAGGATGTCGGGATCGGCCAGCGCGATCTGCCGCTCGATGAACGGCTTGCAGGTCGCGAGTTCCTGCGGGGTCGGGTTGCGGTTGCCCGGCGGGCGCCAGGGCACGACGTTGCCCACATAGGCGTTGGTCCGGTCGAGCCCGATCGCCGCCATCATCCGGTCGAGGAGCTGGCCCGAGCGACCCATGAACGGCTTGCCGATCCGGTCCTCGTCCGCCCCCGGCGCCTCGCCGACGAACATCACCCGCGCCTGCGGGTTGCCGTCGGCGAAGACGAGGTTCTTGGCGGTGAAGCGGAGCGCGCAGCTCTCGAACCGGCCAAGCAGGCCTTCCAGCTCTTCCAGGCTCGCGGCGGTGGCGGCGAGTTCGCGGGCGTCGCCTGCCGCCTCGCCGGGAGCGGCCGCGGCGGAACGGCCGTAGGTGCTGGCGGCCTCCGCCCGCGGCGCCTCGCGCACCGCCTCCCTACGGGGAAGCTCCCGGCGAGGAACCTCTTGTCCGGGAGCTTCTTGCCTATCAGGCGCCGCCCAGCTGGGCTCGTCATTCGCGGACGGAAGCGGCCGAGACGGCGCCTCGGACGCTGTAGCCTCCGCCCGGACGGCGCGACGCGGCGCTTCCGGCTCGGCGAAGCGGTCGTGCGGCGTCTCGTCCAGCGCGGCATCGACGCCCGCCGCGACGTGGAAGTCGAGGAAGGAGAGCAGGTCGCGGCTGTCGGGAGCGTCGGGCGTCATCAGTGTGATGTGGCGTGCTGCACGGCTGTGGACAACAGGTGCGACAGGGCGCGCACAGGCATTCTCGCGGGCGCGGCCCAGGCGCAGGCGCTTGCACCCAGGGACACGCCGTCGCACGGTCCGGCCATTGGGACCGCTTGAGGCGGCCCGAGATCGTTTATATGTGAACTATCCAGAGACCAGGGGAGGACCAGGATGGAGCTGCCGGAACGCGAGGCGATGGACTTCGACGTGGTGATCGTCGGAGCGGGCCCGGCCGGGCTGGCTGCTGCCATCCAGCTGAAGCAGCTCGCCAGTGAGGCCGGCACCGAGGTGTCGGTGGTGGTGGTCGAGAAGGGCAGCGAGGTCGGCGCCCATATCCTGTCCGGTGCGGTCATCGACCCGAGCGGGCTCGACTCCCTGGTCCCCGGCTGGCGCGAGGACCCGGACCGCCCCCTCAAGACCGAGGTGGTGAAGGACGAGTTCATGTTCCTCGGGCCGGCGGGCGGCGTCTCGCTGCCGAACATCGCCTTCCCGAAGCTGATGAGCAACCACGGCAACTTCGTCGGCTCGCTCTCGAACGTGACCAAGTATCTCGGCCGCAAGGCGGAGGAACTCGGTGTCGAGATCTATCCGGGCTTCCCGGCCGCCGAGATCCTGTACGACGACGCGGGAGCCGTCGTCGGCATCGCCACCGGCGACCTCGGCATCGCCCGCTCGGGCGAGGCGCGGGACGACTTCACCCGCGGCATGGAGCTGCGCGCCAAGTACACGGTGTTCGGCGAGGGCGCCCGCGGCTCGCTGACCAAGAAGCTGATCGACCGCTATCGCCTCAACCAGCATTCCGACCACCAGAAATATGGTCTCGGCGTCAAGGAACTGTGGCAGGTCAAGCCGGAGAAGTTCCGGCCCGGGCTGGTGCAGCACTCGATGGGCTGGCCGCTGCCGAACAAGGCCGGCGGCGGCTCCTGGCTCTACCATTTCGACGACCACCTGGTGTCGGTAGGATTCGTCACGCACCTGAACTACGAGAACCCGACCCTGTCGCCGTTCGAGGAGTTCCAGCGCTTCAAGACCCACCCGATGATCCGGGACGTGTTCGAGGGCGCCAAGCGCATCGGCTACGGCGCGCGCGCGATCATGGAGGGCGGCTGGCAATCGGTGCCGAAGCTCGTCTTCCCGGGCGGCTGCCTCGTCGGCGACTCGGCCGGCTTCGTCAACGTGCCGCGCATCAAGGGTTCGCACAACGCGGTGCTGTCGGGCATGCAGGCCGCGGGCGCGATCCACGAGGCGCTCGCCGCCGGCCGGGCCCAGGACGAGCTGACCTCCTACGAGGAAGGCTGGCGGTCGAGCCCGATCGGCCACGACCTGAAGCGGGTGCGCAACGTCAAGCCGCTGTGGTCGAAGTACGGCACGGTCGTCGGCGTCGGCCTGGGGGGCCTCGACATGTGGCTCAACGAGCTCGCCGGCCTGTCGCTGTTCGGCACGCTCAGCCACGGCAAGCCGGACTACGCCTGTACCAAGCCGCTCAAGGACGTGAAGCCGATCAAGTACCCGAGGCCCGACGGGGTGCTGACCTTCGACCGTCTCTCGTCGGTCTACCTGTCGAACACCAACCACGAGGAGGACCAGCCGGTCCACCTCCAGGTCAAGGACATGGGCCTGCAGAAATCCTCCGAGCACGACGTGTTCGGTGGGCCGTCGGGCCGCTACTGCCCGGCCGGCGTCTACGAGTGGATCGAGGAGGGCGGAGCGCCGCGCTACCAGATCAACGCGCAGAACTGCGTCCACTGCAAGACCTGCGACATCAAGGACCCGAACCAGAACATCAACTGGGTGACCCCGGAAGGTCCGGGCGGTCCGAACTACGTGAATATGTGAGAAAAAGGGTGGGTTATCTTCGCGAGCCCACCCCGTTTTTACCTCACAGGGTCATTCCGGGGCCGCGCAGCGGAGCCCGGAATCCAGAACCGCGGATGGCTCAGAATGAAGCGGCGATCGGCCCGCCGTTTTCGGAAAGACCTGCGGTTCTGGATCCCGGGCTCCGCTTTCGCGGCCCCGGGATGACGCGGAGGGTGTGACAAACCGGGTCGCGAACGACGTCCGCGACCCTTCCTCACGCCGCCCGGACCGTCGCGAGGAACCGCCCCACCTCCCCGCGCAGGTGCTCGGACTGGCGCGACAATTCACTCGCCGCCGACAGGACCTGGCTCGCCGCGGCACCCGTCTCGTCGGCCGCCCCTGCGACCTGGGCGACGCTGCCCGTGACTTCGCCGGTGCCCTTGGCGGCCTCCGAGACGTTGCGGACGATCTCCTGGGTCGCCGCACCCTGTTCCTCCACCGCCGCCGCGATGGCAGTGCTGGCTGAGCTGATGTCACCGATCTGCCCGGCGATGCCGCCGATCGCCGCGACCGCCTGCTCGGTCGAGCCCTGGATACGGGCGATCTGGTCGGCGATCTCCGCCGTGGCGCGGGCGGTCTGGCCGGCGAGTTCCTTGACCTCCGCCGCCACCACCGCGAAGCCCCGTCCCGCCGCGCCGGCCCGCGCCGCCTCGATCGTGGCGTTGAGCGCCAGCAGGTTGGTCTGATCGGCGATGGTCGAGATCAGCCCGAGCACGTCGCCGATCCGCGCCGCGCCCTGGCGCAGCTCGTGGACGAGGTCGGCGGTCGCAGCAGCAGCAGCCGCGGCGCTCCGGGCCATCTCGGCCGAGGCGCCGATCCGGCAGCCGATCTCGCTCACCGATGTGCCGAGTTGCCCGGCCGCCGCCGCGACCGTCGCGACGTTCGAGGAGGCCTCCTCGGCAGCGGCGGCGACCTGGGTGCTCTGGTCGGCCGTGCGCCCGGCGATCTCGCTCATGCCGCGGGCGGTGGCCTCCATCTCGGCGGCCGCGGCGGTCACCGCCGCGAGGACGCCGCCGACCGAGCCCTCGAACCGGTCGGCGAGGTCGCGCAGGGCCGCGCGGCGCTGTGCCTCGGCACCGAGGCGGGCGATTGCCGCCTCCTCTTCCACGGCGGCGGCGCTGGCGAGGCCGTCGCGCAGGCGCACCATCGCGGTTGCCATCGCGCCGATCTCGCTGCGGGGCGAGGCTGCCGGCACCGTGACCGCGAGGTCGCCGGCGGTGAGGCGGCGCATGGCTTCGATCATCCGGGCGAGCGGCCCGGTCACGCCGCGCACCAGCAGGAGCGCACCGCCGCCGACCGCCGCGCAGGCCCCGGCGAGGATCGCGAGCGACGCCAGGAACCAGGTCTCGCCGGCCCGGCTCTCCGCCGCCACGATCGCGCCGAGGGAGGCGGTCGCCGCTTCCCGCGCCCGGGCGATGCCGGCGACGACGTCGCTGGCTCGGGCGAACCACTCCTCGGCCGTCATCGGATAGGGCTCGCGCGCGGCGCCGGCCCGCAGCACCGCCGCCCGGGTCGCCTCGAATGCCTCGACCCGGCGGGAGGCCGCCGCCAGCGCGTCCCGGAACTCCGGCGAGAGGGCGGGCGCGGAGGCGCGGGCCTGGGCCAGCGCCGCGTCGACGCGCCCGGCGAGGGCCGCCAGGGCACGGACCTGGTCCACCGCCAGCACCTGGCGCCCGGCGATCGCCGCGTTGAGCCGCCCGCGCTCGCGCCCGGCGAACTCGCTCGCATCCCAGAGCGCCCGCTTGATGTCGAGGCCGTGATGCAACGCCCCCGGCAGCGAGCCGGCGATGCCGGCCCGCACCGCGTCGAACAGGGCCTGCTCGCGGGCGATCACGCCGGTCGCGGCCGGGAACCAGGACGCCGCGAGGTCGGAATCGGGCGAGCCGGCCAGCACGCGGTCGACCCGCCGGCGCAGGGAGGCGAGGTCGCGGCGCGCCTCGTCGAGGGCGGCCACGGCCTTCGACACCGCATCGTCCTGGCGGAGATCATGCAGGGCGGCCGAGAGCCTGCGGTCCCCCTCCTCGCGCAAGCTTGATAGCGCCGGACGTTCCGCCTCCGCCGGCGGCTTGGCGAGCCAGCCATTGGTCAGCCCGCGCTCGGCCGCCAGCGAAGCCGAGGCGGCGGCGAGCCCGTCAGTCACCCGGTTGGCCTCCGCCGCACGTCGCATGATGTCGGCCCGGTTCCACGCCTCGATCACCTGCAAGGCAGTCAGCCCAAGAAAGAGGCAGCCGATCAGGCCCAGGATGAGGAAAATTTGTCTACGCAGCGACATATCCGGAAACTCGGCCGAATGACTTGACCCATCCCCTCTTCCTATCGCGATGATTGCTTAACATTGGTCTTACAACCGGCGCTCCGAACGGCATTACGGGCAGTTGCAGCCATCCCGCCGCCGCCGCGCGCGCCGGCCCCCGACACATCGCCGCCGCCGTTTGGTCTTGCCGCTGCCCCGCGCAGGGTCCAATGTCGCGCCGATTTCGCGTGCCGGCTCCGCGGCCGGCGCGATCACGGAGCCACGAGTTTGGTGCTCAAGACCCGAATCCCTGCCCCCCGCCGCGGATCGGCGCGCGCCGCGCTGGCCCTGTTCCTCGCCGCCTCGACGGCGCCGGCCCTCGCGGCGCGGCTGCCGGCGCGGGAGATCGCTGCCCCGCAGGCCTACGAGCCGGCGGATTCGCTGGAAGGCAACTTCCTCGCCGCCTACATCGCCGGCGCCTCCCGCGACACGGCGGCCGCCGCCACCTATTACCGCGAGGCGGTGAAGGGGGATCCCCGCAACGCGGAACTCCTCGAACGCTCCTTCGTGGCCCTGCTCGCCGACGGTTCCCTGCCGGAGGCTTTCCGCGCCGCCGAGCGGCTGACGGCGCGGGACGGGGCCAACGGCCTCGCCCAGCTCGCGCTCGGCGTGCAGAAGATCAAGGCCAAGCAATTCGCCGCGGCGCGCCAGAACCTCCAGCGCGGCGGCAAGGGCGCGGCGGCCGACCTGACCTCGACGCTTCTGACCGCATGGTCCTATGCCGGGGCCGGCGAAGGCAAGAAGGCGCAGGAGACCATCAACAAGCTCAAAGGCGAGCGCTACTACAACGTCTTTCGCGACTACCACGCGGGCCTGATCGCCGC